>JAAENL010000116.1 GCA_024224435.1 Halieaceae bacterium | reverse complement strand
TATGCACAGCCTCATATCGAAATCTATGTCACGGACTAAGTGCTTCATTCCTCGTTCTCTCCGGATACGCACAATACACAAATGATCGGTTGCACAAAAACCATACTTCAATAAAAATTCAGGAGTTATAGCCCGAGCATCGCTAACATTATACCGACACACACTAAATAAAGCGTAAATTCGCGTTCACATCGCGTAAATATTGGTATCATCACATCTCGACGTCCACCTATCAGGGAATCCCCGTGGCGACAAAGCGCAAGGCAAAAATAGACGAACCCAGCATCGCCAATTTCGAGAACTCGACACAACAACTGGAGGCTCTTATTGAGACTCTGGGAGACGAGGAGACCAGCCTGGAGCAGGCACTGCAGGCCTTCGAAGAGGGCGTCAAGATTACGCGCAGCCTGCAAAAGTCTCTACAGGAAGCCGAGCAGAGAGTAACGCTTCTGCTGGAAAAAGATAACGAGCCGGAAGCCGTCGACTTTGACCCTGCCGAGGGCGATGAATGAGTCATGCCCCCCCGGACTTTTTCAACCAAAGTCAGCAAAGAATAACCGATGCACTGAAAGGCGTAGTTGCCACTGAAGATGCAACCGTATCGGCGGCTCTGACTGACGCATCTCTTTACAGCGCCGATAATGGCGGTAAGCGCATCAGGCCAATACTACTGCAAGCGGCGGCGCTGGCGATCGGCGGCGAATCGGACGATATGCGACTGGACGCTCCTGCCTGCGCTGTCGAACTCATCCACAGCTACTCGCTCATCCACGACGACCTGCCCGCCATGGACGATGACGACCTGCGCCGTGGCAAGCCCAGTTTGCACAGAGCCTTTGACGAGGCGACCGCCATTCTGGTGGGTGACGGTCTGCAGGCAAAGGCGTTTGAACTGCTGGCATGCGCACCGGGGCTGAGTGCGCAACAGCGGGTATCCATGATCGAAGCGCTGTCTGTGGCTGCGGGTTGCGCAGGCATGGTGGGCGGTCAGTTCATCGATATTCAGTCCACCGACTGCACCATATCCATAACGCAATTGCAGAATATGCACTCCCTCAAAACAGGCGCCCTGATCAAGGCGTCACTCAGGATTGGTGGAATAGCCGCTGCGGCGAACGACGCACAGTTGCAGGCACTGGATACATTCGGCGACTGTATCGGCCTCGCCTTTCAGGTGGTAGACGACATCCTCGATGTGGAGGGAGACACTGCGACGCTGGGGAAAACCTCGGGCAAAGACACCGAAGCCAACAAACCGACCTACGTCAAATTGCTGGGTTTGGCTGGCGCTAAAGCGGAGGCGCAGCGATTGCTGGAATCAGCGCTGGATGCCCTGGAGAGCTTCGGCGACTCAGCAGACGCACTGAGAGACATTGCCCGGTACATTGTGCAGCGAGACCACTAACACTCGTCCTCCGGGCGCGAAACTATTCGTCTCCCTCGCGCATATGGCCAAGTTTGCCGACTTTGGTTTTCAAATACTTTTCGTTATGTGGATTGCTGCCCGTATGCAGGGCAATCCGCTCTACCACCGACACGCCCATCTCATTCAGCGCTTCCACTTTGCGCGGGTTGTTGGTCATCAGGCGCACTTCACTGACACCGAGGTGCTCGATCATAGGCACCAGAATACTGTAATCACGCATATCGGCCCCAAACCCAAGGCGCTCGTTGGCTTCCACCGTATCGGCCCCGGCATCCTGCAACTTGTACGCCTTAATCTTGTTCAACAGGCCGATACCACGGCCCTCCTGGCGCAGGTAAAAGAGCGCTCCTCGCCCCTCCCGGGCAATCGCCTCGAGCGCAACTTCAAGCTGAGTGCCGCAGTCGCAACGCATGCTGAACAGACCGTCACCCGTCAGGCATTCGGAATGCACACGCACCAGTACGGGCTGACCATCGGATACGTCGCCCATGGTCAGCACCACATGCTCCTTGTTGGATTCTGTATCCTCAAAACCATGGATATGGAATTCACCCCACTTGGTGGGTAGTCGCGAGGATTCTATGAAACGTACCGGCACAAGGGACATCCGTCAAAAAAGGTGGCACATTTTACCAAGATTACGCGGTTTTGCACGTAGCGGGCTCACTGGGTTCGAAAAAGGGAGAGCACACCGTCTTTCTCCTTCATGCTGACATGCCTCAGGTAGCTCATACCCAAGAGAATCATGTCCGGGTAATCGCCCTTCACCACCGTTGCGGGCACATTCCGTATTTCAATACCGCCGATGCTGACCGTATCCAGAGTAATAGCGTACGCTTCACCCAAGCCGCTCGCGGTCTGCACCCGGGAAGGCCTTCCACTGCTGTAATCGATATTCATCTGCCGCGCCTGGGTAGAACTTAACGCAACCAGGTTTGCCCCGGTATCAACTATGACCTGGGCGCGGCGCCCATTGATAACAGCCCCTGTCTGATACTGTAACCGAGCATCTCTGACGATCGTTACGACCTGCTCCCGGGGCGCCTCGAACTGGGTACTGATAGTCTGGGACGGGTGCACAGTTCTCGTCTCACCCGCAATATCCAGTGTCGCGGCGGTCGGCTGCGCAGCGACCAATGTGACGTCGCTGACAGACTCCCCCACATTCAGCGTTTGTTGTTGTCCATCGATGACAAGAACCACTGTTTTCCCGAGAATAGCCAGCACCTGCACCGACAGTGCTTTCGCCTGAACGGGCAGCGTAAGCAACAGCAAGCCCAATAGCGCGTGTGCGACTTTTATCGCCTGCATGCTTCACACCCTCCCGCTAAAAAAAACGGAACAACACATGTACCAAGGCGCAAGCCATCACGCCAGCCACAACATCATCGATCATGATACCGAGGCCTCCGGACACTTTTTTGTCCAGCAGGCCAACGGGCCAGGGCTTCAGAATATCGAAAAAACGAAACGCCAGAAAACCCGCCAGTATCCAGACCCACTCCGCCGGAAGCGCCCACATCGCAATCCAGAACCCGACAAACTCATCCCAGACGATGCCGGGGTGATCGTGCACGCCCAACTGGCGACTGGCTACATCGCAAAGCCAAATCCCCGCAAGCAGAGTAACGACAATAAAGAGCGAGTAATAAAGCAGCCCCCACTCGGCTACTACAAGGTAAATCGGCACTGCCAGAAGGGTGCCTGCCGTGCCTGGTGCCACAGGGGACAGGCCACTGCCAAAGCCGAACGCCAGCAACTGAACCGGATGGCGGCGAAAGTTGGGCGCAATTGTCGGTTTCCCTTCCGTTACAGACATAAATTGCCTCCCGTTAATACCACTGCAGCCCAGCTCACCGCGGCGCCGAGTCTGAAAAATGCTGGTATCCGGATACAATGTCAATGTTGTCGCCGCAATCCACGCCCTCACCTGCGACGACCTCACCAATGCAGGTCGTACCTGCGGGAAGCTCGTGGCCGCGGGGCAGACAAAAACACAGCTCGTAATCGTCACCGCCCGCGAGCGCCCAGCGCAGCGCCGTGTCTCTACTGCCGTGGGACAATAGCGCGGCCGAGAGGGGCACACTGTCTGGCTCCAGCTTCAATCCTACCCCACTGGCTGCGGCCATGTGGCCGATATCTGCGAGCAACCCATCGGATATATCGATCGCTGCGGTCGCGTCATCGCGCAACTGACACCCCAGCTCGACGCGGGCGCGGGGTCGGTAAAAACGCTGCTCAAGGTAGGCGGCATGAGCATGCCCGGGTCGCCAACGTCCTTCCAGTACCGCCAGCCCTCCGGCCCCATCGCCGAGATGACCGGAGACACACAGCGTATCGCCCACCTGCGCTCCACTGCGCTTTATCGCCTTGCCAACCGGCACGGCGCCCATCACCTGTACTGACAGGCAGAGCGGCCCGCGGGTGGTGTCTCCACCGACCAGCGGCAGCGAATATTCCGAGACCGCCGCCGCAAGGCCCTCTCTAAAGCGCGCAAGCCATACTCCATCGGCCTCAGGCAGAGTCACTGCCAGAGTCATTCCCAGGGGTCGCGCACCCATCGCGGCCAGATCACTGACCGCTGCGGACACCACCCGAAAAGCGACATGCTGAGGCGGGGTGCCCGGAGGGAAATGAACTCCGTCTACCTGCGTATCCACCGACGTTAATAGCTGCTCCCCTGTTTCGAGCCGCAGGATAGCGCAGTCATCACCCACGCCAAGCTCGACCGAGTCACCCTTGTCCAGGCCGGAAAAATACTGTTCGATCAGGGAAAATTCGTCGTCCGGCATCAGGATGCCGCGTTGACTTCGGCCTTGCGAAATTGTCGTGCGGCCTTGTCCAACACGCCGTTGACATACTTGTGGCTGTCAGTTGCGCCAAACTTCTTCGCCAACGCAACCTCCTCATTAATGACAACCTTGTAGGGCACGTCGACACGCTGCACCAATTCATAGCAGCCCATGCGCAGCAGTGTGTGCTCTATGGGGTCGAGGTCTTTCAGGTCTCGATCCAGCATCGGGGCGAGACTGGCATCCAGTTCATCCACGCAGGCAGGAATCTCGTGTAACAGCGCCTGAAAATAGTCCAGGTCTACGTGGCTGAAATCATACTCTGCACGAAATTCGGCTTCGATGTCATGCAGTGACGCACCCGCCATGGACCACTGGTAAAGGGCTTGCATACCGTAGTGGCGGGCCTTGCGCCGCTCGGCCGCCAGCGTATTCCGGTTGGGGGTACTCATTCAGGCCAGCTTACCCAGCAGGCTGACCATCTCCAGCGCCGACAGAGCCGCCTCCTCGCCCTTATTGCCGGCCTTGGTACCAGAGCGTTCAACAGCCTGCTCGATGGTATCTACGGTCAATACGCCAAACGCGATAGGCAGGCCGTACTCCATACTGACGCAGGCTATGCCCTTGGTGCACTCACCTGCAACATACTCAAAGTGCGGTGTGCCGCCCCGAATCACAGCGCCCAGCGCGATGATCGCGTCCGTCTTTCCTGTGGCCGCAACCTGCCTGCAGACCAGCGGGATTTCGAACGCACCGGGGGCCCGCACGATGGTAATCTGCTTGTCGCTGACGCCATGGCGTCGCAGGGTATCGAGCGCACCCTCCAGCAAGTGCTCCACCACAAAACTGTTCCAGCGTCCGACTACAATCGTGTAGTGACCCTTGCCGCCCTCGAAAGTGCCTTCGATCGTTTTGATGTCTGTCATAGTGTTATCCTTTTAATCTCCCGGGTTCACGTAATCCAGTACTTCCAGATCAAAACCCGAAATTGCATTGTACTTTATGGGTGCACCCATAAGGTGAATTTTCCCCACGCCCAGGTCCTTGAGGATCTGCGAGCCCAGCCCGACCGTTGTATAGGTATCGGGGGGCACTGACACAGCAGGCACATCCTCTCCCAGCGCCATATCAATACTGGCCAGCAACTGGTCGGGGCCCTCCCCTCTCGCCAGCAGCACAATGACACCGCAACCATTGTCGGCAACGGCCTGCAGGCATTTGTCAAAACTCCATGCGGGCCTGCCCGCCACCTTGCTGGTGACGAGATCGCGCATTACGGATTGCACGTGAACACGCACCAGGGTTGGCTCATCCGCACGGATGTCACCGCGCGACAGGGCCACATGCACATCGTCGCCGGTCTGGTCACGGTACACCGTCAGTTGAAACTCACCGTGCGCGGTATCAATCACGCCCTCACGCAGACGACGAATGGTGCGCTCGTTGACCATGCGAAAATGAATAAGGTCTGCGATGGAACCAATTTTCAACTCATGCCGCTTTGCGAAATCGCGCAGGGACTTGCCGTCGGCAACGGTGCCGTCAGCGTTTAAAATATCAGCAATGACCGCAGCGGGGAGCAGGCCAGCCAAGCGAGCATAATCGGATGCAGCCTCCGTGTGTCCAGCGCGGGTCAACACGCCGCCAGGTGTCGCTGTTAAAGGGAATATGTGTCCGGGCTGCACGATATCCTCGGGGCCGGCATGCGGCGCAACGGCGGCCTGCACCGTGCGTGCTCTGTCCGCGGCAGAAATTCCAGTATCGATATCCACCGCAGCCTCTATCGACAGGGTAAAGTTGGATTTCTCTCCCCGGGCGTTCCCCACCATCGGCGGGAGATCGAGTTGTTCGCAGCGCTCCTCGGTGAGTGTCAAACAAATCAGGCCACGGGCCTGTCGGGCCATGAACGTGACATGACTGGCCTCGCAGTGCTCAGCGGCCACCATGACCACTCCCTCATTATGACTATCGGCATCATCGTCGAGCAGGACGACCATGCGTCCCTGCCGGATGTCGCTGATCATTTCATCGACCGGGTGCAGTTCCACGACTCAGGACTCCCCGGTTGCTGGCTTTGCGCCCTGAAGGTAGCCGCTCTCCATCAGGGTATTGTAAGTGAGTCCGTCCGGGGAGGCTGCCCCTTCACCCTGCAACAGGCGTTCGAGATATCGCGCAATGACATCAACCTCAAGATTAACAGGCGACCCCGGACGGTATTCACTGAACACCGTTTCAGCCATGGTTTGAGGGATAATATTGAGATCGAATTCGGAACCGTTGACTGCATTGACCGTGAGACTCGTGCCATCAATACAAATACTCCCCTTATGCGCTACATAGCGTGCCAGATTATCGGGAACCCGCACCACAAAGCGCACAGAGCGCGCATCCTGCGCCAAGCTGACCACCTCACCTACGCCGTCAACGTGACCACTGACAATATGACCCCCCAACCGGCTGGAAGGCGTCAGGGACTTCTCCAGATTGACCGGGTCACCGACAGTCAGGTCACCCAGCGTAGTGAAATTCAGCGTTTCCCGCGACACATCGGCCCAGAAACCATCGCCGGGTAACTCCACTGCGGTCAGGCAGACACCGCTGGTGCAGATGCTGTCGCCCAGCTGCACATCCGCCAGTGACAACTTACCTGTGCGAATGTAGAGACGCATGTCCCCACCCTGCTCCTGCATAGCAGCAATCGTACCCAACGCTTCAATAATTCCAGTGAACATGGCCTTACTCGTCTTCTCCGTCACAGGCCTGAACATCAGGCCCCGGGTTTCCCGGTATCGCTGTAAAACGTATATCCTTACCCACCGTGCGCACATCGATAAAGGTCAGTGGCACCTTTTCCGCCATCTCGTCCAGCGGCAATTGCAACAGCGGCCGGGCCTGACTGCCCATCAAGGCCGGTGCCATGTACACGATCAGTTCATCCAGATAACCCGCCTGCAATAACGCACCAGCCAGGCGGGGGCCCGATTCTACCAGAATCTCATTACACTGCTGCTCTGCAAGAAATGAAAAAAGTGCTGAAAATGCCAAACCGCCCTCACCCTGCGGCAACGAAAGAAAACTCGCGCCGGTCGCCTGCAGTGCCGTGGACGCACTGACTGCCGCACTGTGACACAAGTAGGTCGGGGCATCGCCGGCCAGCACACGTGCGTCCGGGGGCGTCTGCAGTCGGGAGTCGAGCACCACACGCAACGGCTGCCGCAGGCAGGCAAGGTCTGCCTGCTCGGGGGGCAACCCCAGCTCCACCGGCCTGACCGTCAGGGCACAATCATCCGACAGCACCGTGCCGATACCGGTCAATACCGCACAACTCCCGGCACGAAGGCGCTGCACATCCTGCCGCGCCGCCGCGCTCGTAATCCACTGGCTCTCGCCAGACGCCATGGCGGTGCGCCCGTCAAGCGACATGGCAAGCTTGGCGCGAACACGGCCGCGGCCACGACTCATGCGCGCTATAAAGCCCGGGTTCAATGCACGAGCCTCTTTTTCCAGCACACCACATTCAACCGCAATACCCGCTGCCCGCAACCGCGCCAAACCCTGCCCCGCCACCTCGGGATTGGGGTCCGTCATGGACGCCACAACCCGCACCACGCCTGCCTTTACAAGCGCATCGGCACAGGGACCAGTCTTCCCCTGGTGACTGCAGGGTTCCAGCGTGACGTAAGCAGTCGCGCCCTGTGCATTGCCCGCGGCCTGCAAGGCCTCGATTTCCGCGTGGTTGCCCCCAGCGGGGCGCGTGTGTCCCTCGCCGATGACCTCGCCGGCGCGCGCCAGTACACAACCGACATGCGGGTTAGGCATACAGGAGTAACGTCCACGGCGCGCCAATTGCAGTGCTCGTGCCATGTAGGAAATATCAGTGGGTGAGTGCATAGGCGACGCGGGAAAAGCGGTTACTCGCTGCCCGGCTCTGCCTCCAGGCGCTCGATTTCGTCGCGGAATTCGGCAATATCCTGGAAGCTGCGATAAACAGAGGCAAAACGTACATAGGCCACCTGATCAAGCTGCTTAAGCGATTCCATCACCAACTCGCCGACCTGTATCGACTGCACTTCGCGCTCACCGGTGGCGCGCAGGTCATGCTTTATGTGATTGATCACGGCCTCAATGTCTTCCACGGAAACCGGCCGTTTTTCCAGCGCACGCTGGAACCCTGCGCGCATTTTGGCTTCATCAAAGGGCTCGCGATTGCCGTTCTGCTTAATGACGCGGGGCAATACCAACTCGGCCGTTTCATAGGTGGTGTAACGCTCGGCGCAGTCAAGGCATTCGCGGCGACGACGCACCTGATCGCCCTCGGCCACCAGCCTTGAGTCGATTACCTTGGTATCCTCGGCCTGGCAAAACGGACAGTGCATGAGTTCGCCCTAACGTGCTAAGTCGCTGAACCTTAACACATTTCTTTATGCAACCGTGTCCCTTATTTGGGGTAAGTAAAGGACCAGAGGCCCCCTTTCAGGCGCGACAGCTGGAAAAGCGCTGCCCCGCGGCTGCGCGACGACCTCACCGACACCCCCAGCGCCAGGGCTTTAAACGTAGACAGGGAAACGGCCGCAAATATCCAATACTTTGGCTTTCACGTCTGCGATCACCTGCTCCGAGTCTCCGTTCTCCAGCGACTCCAGCACATCGCACATCCAACCGGTCAACTCCACGGTTTCGGCTTCACCGAACCCGCGGGTAGTAATGGCCGGCGTGCCGACACGCAGGCCCGAGGTAATAAACGGAGACCGGGGATCGTTGGGCACAGCGTTCTTGTTCACTGTGATATTGGCCTCACCGAGGGCCGCGTCTGCATCCTTGCCGGTGTACGGCTTGCCGATAAGATCCACCAACATCAGGTGGTTCTCGGTGCCGCCGGATACTATCCTGATGCCCCGCTCAATAAAGGTGGCCGCCATTGCCTTGGCATTCCTTACCACCTGCTTTTGATACTCGATGAATTCGGGGCTCTGGGCCTCCTTGAAACTGATCGCCTTTGCCGCTATGACGTGCATCAGCGGACCACCCTGGCCACCCGGAAACACTGCAGAATTAAATTTTTTCGCCAGCTCTTCGTTCTCTCGCGCCAGAATAATACCGCCGCGTGGACCGCGCAGGGTTTTATGCGTGGTGGAGGTGACGACGTCGGCATGAGGCACCGGATTGGGGTAAACGCCTGCAGCGACGAGCCCCGCTACGTGGGCCATATCGACCAATAAATAGGCACCCACTTTGTCCGCGATTTCACGAAAGCGGGCCCAGTCCATGATTTGGGAATAGGCAGAGAAGCCAGCGACAATCATCTTGGGCTTGTGCTCCAAGGCAAGCGCCTCGACCTGATCGTAGTCAACTTCGCCAGTCTCCGAGTTGAGGCCGTATTGCACCGGATTGTACATCTTGCCGGAAAAATTGGGCTTGGCGCCGTGGGTCAGGTGGCCCCCGTCCGCAAGGCTCATACCCAACACGGTGTCGCCGGGATTGCACAGCGCGAGATACACGGCGGAATTCGCCTGGGAACCCGAGTGCGGCTGCACGTTAGCATAGTCGGCTCCAAACAGGGCCTTGGCCCGCTCAATGGCCAACTCCTCTGCCTTGTCGACGAATTCACAACCGCCGTAGTAACGCTTGCCGGGGTAGCCCTCTGCGTATTTATTCGTGAGCACCGTGCCCTGAGCCTGAATCACGCGCGGGCTGGTGTAATTTTCCGAGGCAATTAGCTCAATATGCTCTTCCTGGCGACGCTCCTCCTCACCGATGGCGGCAAAGATTTCATCGTCAAACCCCTCAATAGTCATGCTTTTCTCAAACATACTGGCCCCCTGCTGGACGGTGGAGTGCTTTTTCTTCACTACGACTGGAAGGCGCGCATTCTACCCAAAACAGGGGGCTCATACCAAGAGTATTGCTGACCGCGACCGAGCAAGCCGGTGCGACTGGAGCCTTGACCGGCCCAACCTGCTAATATGCTTCGCCTGTTATCAATGATCGAGTAGATTTGCACAATGGCCCAGTACGTCTACACCATGAGTGGGGTTGGCAAAATCGTGCCGCCCAAAAAGACCATCCTCGAGGATATTTCCCTGTCGTTTTTTCCTGGCGCTAAAATCGGCGTACTGGGACTCAACGGGGCCGGCAAGTCCACACTGTTGCGCATCATGGCAGGCATCGACACCGATATACTCGGAGAAGCCAGGCCCCAGGCGGGCATCAAGATCGGATACCTGCAACAAGAGCCGCAACTGAACAGCGAGAAAGATGTGCGCGGCAATGTCGAAGAGGGGGTGCAGGATGCGATAGACGCCCTGGCTGGCCTCGAAAAGGTGTATGCCGACTACGCAGAGCCCGATGCGGACTTCGACGCCCTGGCCAAGGAACAAGCACGGCTGGAGGATGTAATCCAGGCTACAGACGCCCACAATCTCGACCACAGACTCGAAGTGGCTGCCGACGCACTGCGCCTGCCCCCTTGGGATGCGGATGTGGACACCCTGTCAGGCGGAGAGCGGCGACGGGTAGCCCTGTGTCGACTGCTGCTATCAAACCCCGACATGCTGTTGCTGGACGAACCGACCAACCACCTCGATGCCGAGAGCGTCGGCTGGCTGGAACGTTTCCTGCACGACTTCCCCGGCACCGTCGTCGCCATCACACTCGACCGCTACTTCCTCGATAATGCCGCCGGCTGGATACTGGAACTCGACCGGGGTCGAGGCATTCCCTACGAGGGCAATTACTCCAACTGGCTGGAGGCCAAAGAAGTGCGCCTAGAACAGGAAAAACGCCAGGAGGCCTCACATCAAAAAGCGATTAAGTCCGAGCTGGAATGGGTGCGCAGTAACCCCAAGGGTCGGCAAGCCAAGAGCAAGGCGCGCCTGCAGCGCTTCGAGGAACTGCAATCCCAGGAGTTCCAGTCACGCAATGAGACTAACGAAATCTACATTCCGCCTGGCCAGCGTTTGGGCGATAGCGTCATCGAAGTCACGGACCTCAGCAAGAGTTTTGGCGATCGCCTGCTATTCGACAAGGTGAGCTTCACCGTGCCGAAAGGAAGCATAGTGGGCATCATCGGGGCCAACGGTATGGGCAAGTCTACCCTGTTCAAAATCCTGATGGGTACGGAACAACCCGACAGTGGTGAAGTGAGCGTCGGCGAAACGGTACAACTGGCCTACGTGGATCAATCACGTGATGCGCTGGACGGCAGTAAAACCGTCTGGGAAGAGGTGTCGGACAGTCAGGATGTCATCCGCATCGGGAACTACGAGGTCGCTTCGCGAACTTACGTAGGTCGCTTCAACTTCAAGGGATCTGACCAGCAAAAGTTCGTCAAGGATCTCTCTGGCGGGGAACGCAACCGCCTGCATCTGGCCAAGCTGCTCAAACAGGGTGGCAATGTGCTACTACTGGACGAGCCAACCAATGACCTGGATGTGGAAACCCTGCGCGCACTGGAAGATGCGGTACTGGCGTTTCCTGGCGCGGCTATGGTGATATCACATGATCGCTGGTTCCTTGACCGAATCGCCACGCACATCCTCGCCTATGAAGACGATGGCGGCGTGGTATTTCATGAGGGCAACTACAGCGACTACGAACAAGCCCACAAAAGTCGAATCGGCAATGCAGCTGAGCAACCGACTCGCGTGAAATACCGCAAGCTCAAATAGCCCTTGTGTCGGTGGATTTAGATTTCATCTGCGCACTGCAGCCGGAGCGTATCGACGAGCTGCGCTTTCGAGGCATGAGCCCGTCGTTGAATACTCCCACGATTTACGGCGGCCAGCTAATGGCACAGGTGATGCACTGCGCAGCGCAAACACTCGACAGCCCCCGCCCGGTGCATTACTTGCAAGCGAACTTTATTACCAGTGGCGATCCGACAAGGCCGCTGGATTTCGAAGTGCGCACGCTGCGCGACGGCAAAAGCACGAGTAACCGCCAGGTAGAGGTAAGCCAGGCAGGCCAAACCCTGATGCTGGCGGTCTTGTCATTCCAGATCAACTCCAACGGTTACTCGCATCAGGTGTCCATGCCACCGGTGGACCAGCCGGAGACCCTGCTGGCGGACGGCGACCATGAAATGCAATTTTCGGCAGACGATGACGCGCCGTTTCCCTTCTACATACTGGTGTGCCCACCGGCAAACCACCGCCGTGAACCCTGTTCTTCGGTGTGGACAAAACCGCGCTTTGGCACGATTGAGGACCGACTTCTGCAGCAAATGTTGTTTGCTTTTATCTCGGACGCCTCCATTTTACAGGCTGCACTTCAGCCACACTCACTGGAATGGAACGAGCCAGGGCTGGCAATAGCAACGATGAATCATTCCCTGTGGTTTCATCGTCCACTGAACATCAATGACTGGCTGCTGATGCACAGTGTTTCGCCGAGCACCCATGACGGTCGCGCCTTCGCTACAGCAGATACTTTCAGTGCTCGGGGTGACCTTATCGCGAGCATTGCTCAGGAGGGCATACTGCGACGCAGGCCCTCGCAATAACAACAGTGCGGCGTTATAGTATTTTGATCTGACCTATCCCGAGTACCACATGAGCGAAATTCACACCGAGAAGCGTCGATTCACCCGCGTCGAACTGGCCCTGCCGGTAGAGGTCCATCAAGGCGGCAGCGTATGGCACCAGAGCCTCATTGATATTTCTCTGAGCGGGGTCGCAACCGACCAGCCTCCCGAATGGGACGCCCAGTACAATGAGCCGTTTACGCTGATTATCAAAGCAGACCGCGACCGCACGCTGGAGTTGCACGCCTACTTACAACACGTAGAGGCGGGCAGGCTTGGTTTTTCAGTCCAACACGTAGACCGGGAAAATTTACAGCCACTGTTGGACGTTTTGGAAGCACACATGGACCTGTCCACACTACAGGAAGAGCTGACCCTGCTGAGTACGTAGCGGCCCGGACGATGCTTCCCGCATCGCGCAGTGTTACTCCAGCGCGGCCAGTGCCTCGGACAGTTTGGCCACCGCCGTCACACGCATGCCCTCAATATTTGCCCGCGGCGCGTTGCCCTTGGGCACAATTGCCCACTTGAAACCATGCTTAACCGCCTCCGAAAGACGCTCCTGGCCATTAGGCACAGGACGGATCTCGCCGGACAGTCCGACCTCGCCGAACACCACCAAGTCGGTGGGTAACACCCTGTCACGAAAGCTGGACACAATGGCAAGCAACAGGGCAAGGTCGGCACTCGTTTCGAGCACCTTTACCCCTCCCACAACATTGGCGAACACATCCTGATCACCTACCTGCAGGCCGCCGTGCCGGTGCAGTATGGCAAGCAACATTGCCAGGCGGTTCTGCTCGAGGCCCACCGCCACTCGGCGCGGATTACCCAGCTGACTGTCGTCCACCAACGCCTGGACCTCTACCAGCAGGGGCCGGGTTCCCTCCCAGACCACCATGACTGCGCTTCCCGAGGCGGGCTCGCTGCCACGATCGAGGAAAATCGCGGAAGGATTTTTTACTTCCCGCATGCCCTGCTCGGTCATCGCGAAAACACCGAGCTCATTGACTGCACCAAAGCGATTCTTTTGGCCGCGAAGAATACGAAAACGCGCATCTTCGCTGCCCTCCAACAAAATCGAGCAGTCAATCATGTGCTCCAGCACCTTGGGGCCCGCAAGTGAGCCGTCTTTAGTGACATGACCCACCAGCATTAGCACGGTGCCGCTCTGCTTGGCATAACGAATCAGGTAGGCGGCACACTCACGCACCTGCGAGACACTCCCTGGAGCAGAGGTGAGCTCGTCGGTATGCACAACCTGTATAGAATCGATGACCAGCACCCGCGGCTTCAATTCATCCACCGCCGCAACAATGGCTTCAACGTTGGTCTCGGCCATCAGGCGCAGCGCGTCTGTGGGCAGGCCGAGTCGTTTGGCGCGCATGGCAATCTGTTGCAGCGACTCTTCACCCGTGACATACAGGGCATCCATGGACTTCGCCAGATGGCACATGGTCTGGAGCAGGAGAGTACTCTTCCCCGCCCCGGGGTTGCCACCGATCAGAATTGCCGAGCCGGATACCAGCCCGCCACCGAGTACCCGGTCAAACTCCCCTGCCCCCGAGGAAATACGCGGCACCGCGTCGAGGTCAATCTCCTTGAGCACCCGGGCGCTATCCAAAGCCCCGGCAAAACCCTTGCGCTGATCAGCAACAGCGGCACCGGCCCGGCCGGAGCCCTTCGCCGGCCCCAAACGAATCTCTTTTAGCGTGTTCCATGCGTGACAGTCACCGCACTGCCCTTGCCATTTCACATAATCGGAGCCGCAATCACTGCAAACAAACGCGGTTTTCTGTTTAGCCATGTTGTGTCCATCACGGTGGCTGACCACCGTCGTTGAGTTCCTGTCGAGCGCCGAGGACACGAGAGCGACCCCTATGCTGGGCAAGCCTCGCGCAGCACCCGTCCTGGTGCATGACTTGGCTGGGGTGCTAAGCCAGTCAATCACTCGTTTGCGTGTCACTGTGCGACAGCGACCACCTCTATAATGAGCACCCGCAGCACTAAGCTGTTATGCTAACAGAGTTACAAGCCTAAACCGGTAACCCGATGTCAGATTCCTCCCTAGTCCCCGAGCGACAGCTTGTTTTTTCGCCGACACTGGCCTCGACCATCGGTCTGGAGGAAGCCATTCTGTTGCAGCACCTGCAACAACTGTGCGACCACCAGCAGGCCGATGTGCGTGGAGGATACGCGTGGTTTACGATAGGGCGGGACTACCTGCTGAACACGCTACCCTTCTGGTGCGCGGAAGATTTACACCGTGTCTGTCGCAACCTGGCCGACAAGGGGATACTGCTGATTGAGTCACCTCCTCTACTCAGTGCAGCGACGCTGGTATTTGCCCTGAACGAGCAAGTGCAAAGCAATGCAACACCTGCGCCGCAGGCTACTGCGCCGGCAGCGCCAACCAGACGCAGCGCAGGCTTACTCCCCGCGCACTGGTCACCCAGCGAAGATCTGCTGCAGCTGATGAGCCTGAATCACAGCATACCGACACAATTCGCCCTGGACCAACTGGAAGATTTCGTCTTTTACTGGCGCGAGCGAGGTGAGACCAGCCACGCCTGGGAAAACAAGTTCAGACAGCACGTCGTCAGCCTCTGGCGGCGTCACCAGCAACACGAGGCCGAGGCCTTCCGCACGCCTACCGCCGCATTGGACAATGAGTGGCGACCCAGTCGAGACGCAATGGAGATCATGGACCGGGCCGGCATCGCCGAGGACTTCATCGCGCAAGCCATCCCCGAGTTTATCCTGTACTGGCGAGAGCGAGGCACCAACCCGAAAGAGCTCAACTCGAAATTTATACAGCACATTCGCATCCAGTGGGCCAGGTACACCTCCAGCCTGGAGCACAGTACTGAACCCAAGCGCATTCACGAACAATGGCAGCCGTCGCAAGACGTGTTCGATATACTGGAGCTGTCCCACATCGACCACACCTTCGCACAGTCACTTCTGCCCGAGTTCATCGTATACTGGCGCGACAGCAACCAGGCACAGACCTCCTGGAACAGCAAATTCATACAGCACGTCAAGTACCACTGGGCAAAACGCCACCAGCTAGCGCAAGCGGGAAGTAAGCATGAGGGACAGTCAGGATCTGGTAACACAGGCCGCACAAGGGATCGAAGCCTCGAGCAAGACCTCACAGACACCTCCTGGGCCAAGTGAATCCGCCCGGACGGCAACAGAGGATCATATCGAGGCACTTAATCAGGTCTTCGCCCTGTTCCGCCTGAATTATCACAACCAGTACTATGCCGCCTACCCCGATGAATCCCAGCTGGTTCAGATCAAACGCCTGTGGCTTGATGCCCTGGCGGAGATCCCTGTCGACCAGATTCTCAAGGGGGCGAAACACGCTATCGAGAACAGCGAGTACCTGCCCACACTCAACCGCATGCTGGAGTGCTGCCACAAAGGGCTCGCAGAGTTCGGCTTACCCAGCGGCCATGACGCCTTCACGGAAGCCTGCCGGGCAGCCTCGCCGCGCGTCGCGCAGCAGTGGAGCCATCCCGCCGTTTACCTGGCCGGCCGCGACAGCGATTGGTTTTTCCTGACCAACAATACAGAGCGCACCACGTGGCCCGTATTTCGCGAGCATTACCAGCGATACTGCAGTCGCGTATTGCGCGGCGAATCGCTGGAACTGCCCCCCGTTGAACGCCTGCAACATGCGCAGCCCGCGCCTCTGGCAAAGGAGGAGCAACTCGAGCAGTTGGCCAAGCTGCGGAAAGATACGGGACTCTAGCGAAAACCGGTAGACGGTGCGCCACCGCGCAGAGCGCGCACGAAGGCTCTATCCACGATCGTCGTATGAGCCCCGTGCAAGATTCTCAAAGCGGGTGTACTCACCGATAAAGGCCAGACGCGCAATGCCAATCGGCCCGTTACGCTGCTTGCCGATAATAATCTCGGCGATACCCTTGTCCTCGGATTCCTCGTGATACACCTCATCGCGGTAGATGAACATGATGACGTCGGCATCCTGCTCAATGGCACCGGATTCGCGTAAATCGGAGTTCACCGGACGCTTGTTGGGCCGCTGTTCCAGAGAGCGGTTCAGCTGGGACAGCGCCACCATGGGCACTTTGAACTCTTTGGCAATCGCTTTCAGGCTGCGGGAAATCTCAGAGATCTCAGCGGTGCGACCATCCGAGGCACCCGCTACCTGCATCAATTGCATGTAATCCACCATGATCATACCCAGGTCACCGTGCTCCCTGGCAACGCGGCGGGCACGACTGCGAACCTCGGTCGGTGTCAGTGCGGGGGTATCATCGATATACAGGGGGACATCCTTTAGCTTGTTCACCGCGTTATTGAGACGAGGCCAATCCTCCTGCTCCAGCTTACCGTTGCGCAGGCGTGTCTGGTCAATGCGCCCTACAGACGACAGCATTCGAGTAATCAGTGAATCGGCGGGCATTTCCATGCTGAACACCAATATGGGCTTTTTCTGGTTGAGTATCGCGTGTTCCACGAGGTTCATGGCGAAGGCTGTCTTGCCCATAGACGGGCGTCCCGCGACAATCACCAGATCGGACTCCTGCAGCCCTGACGTCTTCGCGTCCAGCTCCAGGAAGCCGGTGCTCAAGCCGGTAATATCGCCGCCGGACTGGTACAGCTCCTCAATACGATCGATTGCGCTTTGCAGCAGTGGATTGATCTCTTCCGGACCGCCCAGTTTTGGCCCCTGCTCGGAAATCTGCATGATGCGCCGCTCCGCGGCGTCAAGCAGCTCAGTGGAGTTGCGCCCTTCAGGGTTAAAACCGCTTTCTGCGATCTCCTGTGCCGCCTCGATCAGGTTGCGCAGATTGGCGCGCTCACGAACCACATTAGCGTAAGCCCGGATGTTAGAAGCACTGGGCGTATTCTGCGCAAGTTCCGCCAGATAGGGCAGTCCGCCGGCAGCATCAATTTCATCCGCAGCATCCAGCTTATCTGCCACCGTGATGACATCGATGGGCTGGACCGCTTCGGCCAGCTGTGCGATCTGCCGGAAAATCAGTCGATGTCCCGGTCGATAAAAATCGCTGGCCACCACAATCTCTGCGACTGCATCCCAACCCTCCGCGGAAAGCAAAAGGCCGCCGAGCACGGATTGCTCTGCCTCAATCGAATGAGGCTGCAGTTTGATCCGCGAGACCTCCCCGTCACCGGGATGGCGCATTTCGGCTACATTGTCTGGAAAATCCGTGTCGGCCATGACTGAGCTTATGATTGGAGGGTTTACCAGACTATAGGAAATGAGCGACCAGAAGAAGGCCTACCTGAAATCGCGCGCCAAGGAACAGCGTTGTACCCGCACGCGCCGCCCTCAGGGGCGGCCCGCTGAGCAACAACCGGCCACCTGCAGCGGCGTCCGGTCGGGGAAGGCGTTATTCGGGAACCACCTCGAGGGAAACAGTGGCGGTCACCTCGCCATGCACCTGTATTGCGATTTCGTACTCGCCCAACTCCCGCAGTGCTCCCTCGGGCAAGCGAACCTCGGCTTTATCGACGTCGCAACCGGCAGCGATAATAGCGTCACTGATGTCACGGGTACCGACAGAGCCAAACAGCTTGCCCTCCTCACCGGCGTTGGCAGGAATGGTCACCGTTCCCAGCGCCGTAATGGCCTCCGCGCGCGACTCCGCCGCTTGCAGCTGGCTCGCGGCCGCGGTCTCGAGCTCCGATCGACGGGCTTCGAACTCCGCTGTGTTGGCGTCTGTCGCGTAAACCGCCTTGCCCTGCGGAATCAGGTAGTTGCGGCCAAAGCCCGCCTTTACGTTCACAGTGTCGCCGAGCTTGCCCAGCTTGCTGATGTTTTCCAGCAATATCACTTCCATTTTTGTTTCCTCTCTTGGGAATCGCTTCCCGCTCTCTCAAAGATCTCTGTCGTCGTCTCGCTCATGCGGTGGCTGGTGACGCCCACTCCCCACCTGCACCCAGCGCTGGCGAAAATCCAGCCAGCTATCTGCGATGGCAAGGAGCACCACCAGCAGCTTTACCGGGTCAAATATCAGCCACAGGAGGTAAAAACCCGTTAGCCATCCCGTACCGCGCCCCCGTGCCTCGGCGTTAGCATGCACCAGGGCGATACCCGCAAACGTCAGCGGGATCATGCAAATCATAGCCCAGGCGCGTAACTGTGGCCCCGCGCTGGACAGCGCCAGTGTTGCCAGTACCAGCAACAGACTGGCTGCCACCGGGTAACGCAATTTCCTGAACTCAGCCCCGAAACCGCCGGGGTTGAACAATGCAGCCTGCCAATAGCGGGCCAGTAACAAACAAAGCGCAGCCGTCATGGCCGTCCCTGCTCCCAGCATGCCGGCAATCTGAGCCGGTTGCACCCTGGGCAGTTCCACCGGCTGACCGCCCTCGGACAACCTTTCCTCCAGCGAGCCGAGGAACTCCGCAAAGTAAGCGGCCATTTCCTGTAGATACGCTCCGGACAGTCCCAGTGTGGCAAGTCCTGTTACCACCCCTACACCCACTGTCACTAATATTGCCAAGGGCAGGCTCACGGTGGCGCGCAATACGGCTGCCAGCGTCAACGTCCCGGCCAACAGGGCCAGCGGGCCGCCGTCGCCGTAGATGTACCATACCGCCCCGGCCGGAAGCAGAGCCCAAATAAACAACCAACTTCCGGCAACGGCGCCTTTGCGCAGCGTGACGAGGCCGATGACCGCTGCACTGAGCCAGCAAAACACGATGCTGGTGGCGCCTGCGAGCGTAATCAGCAGCGCCTGAGCACGTCCGCGCAGAGCAAACTCCGCCAGTCCCTTCACAGCGACCTCAACGGCTCACCTTGCGACCTCAGTTATGCGAATCGCTGTAAGACAACAGTGACAGGTAACGGGCCCGCTTGACGGCGGTCGCCAGCTGGCGCTGATACTTGGCCTTGGTGCCGGTAATACGGCTGGGCACAATCTTGCCCGTTTCGGATACATAGGCCTTCAACGTTTCCAGGTCCTTGTAATCAATTTCCTTGGTGCCTTCGGCGGTAAAACGGCAAAACTTACGGCGACGGAAAAAACGTGCCATGATGATATTCCTCCAAAAACTCGATGTGTATTAAGTGCCGGGAAGCGCCTGCTCAGCCTTCCGTCTTTTCGCCCTCTGCGGGCGCATCAGACTCTTCGCTCTTGGCTTCGGCCACTTTGTCCTTGGCTTCAACTGACTTCTCGCGTGCCGCATCGGCAGCCTGACGCTCTTCGTAGCGGCTCTTGCGTTCGCGGTTTTCTTTCTCGGCCTTCATGATGAAAGACTCTTCGGTAACCGGCTCGTCACGGCGAATCACGAGGTTACGCACCACCGCATCGTTAAATCGGAAAGTGGTTGTCAATTCATCCAGTGCGTCCCCGGATGCCTCGACATTCATCAGCACGTAATGGGCCTTGTGAATTTTATTGATGGGGTAGGCGAGCTGACGGCGCCCCCAATCTTCCAGACGATGGACAGTGCCGCCGTCCTTGCTGATGACAGAGCTGTAGCGTTCTATCATGCTGGGTACTTGTTCAGACTGGTCCGGGTGGACCATGAAAACGATCTCGTAATGTCGCATACGAAAGGCTCCCTATGGGTTAGTGCTACCCGTCGCCTGTCGTGGACGCGGTGCAGCAAGGAGGATCGGCTATCAGAAACAGCCGGGCAAATTTTGAGGCTGCGAAGTCTACCGACTTTGCTACGGGCTGACAAGCGGATTATGCGGAGGCAGCCAGCCGCTGTCTGCGCGCCTCAAACAGGCAAACACCCGCAGCCACAGAGACATTCAGACTGTCGACAGAACCCGTCATCGGCAGGCTGACCAGATGATCGCAGTGCTCGCGGGTAAGGCGCCGCATACCCTTCCCCTCAGACCCCATTATCAACGCTACGGATCCGGTTAAATCACTGTTATATATGGACTTTTCAGCCCCTCCCGCCGCACCGAAAAGCCACACACCGCTGCCCTTCAGGGCCTCGAGGGTGCGACTGAGGTTGGTGACTGTGACCAGAGGCAAAGCCTCCGCTGCACCGCTGGCCACCTTGCGCACCACCGGGGTCATACTGGCAGAGTTATCACGGGGCACGATAACCGCGTCGGCGCCGGCTGCATCGGCACTGCGCAGACACGCCCCGAGGTTGTGGGGGTCGGTCACACCATCCAACACCAGCAGCAGGACCGGGCCCGCTTTACCTTCAACGTGACGCAATAATTCCGCCTCGCGCCACTGCAATCCAGCCCCACCCTCTGCATCAGATGCTGCTACGCGAGCTACTGCGCCCTGATGTCGCCCCTCGACCAGGCGAGCCAGTTCTTCCCGCGGGACCCGCTCGACGCTGACACCCTGGTTTTGCGCCAGGGCTAACAGCGCCTTGAGTCGCTTGTCATCCCTGCCATCCTGTAACAAAACCTGATCTATCGTATGAGGATTTCGCCGCAACAGGGCGTCCACTGCATGTATGCCGTACACCAGCATCAATAGTGTCGCCTGTGGCCGGTCTTGCCTTTAGCTTTACCCTGAGATTTAGCCCCCTTGCGCCCACCCCGCCCTTTTGATTTAGCGGCAGTTTTGGCGGGACTCTTACCCTGCCGTGGCTTTCGTGGAGGCGTGGAATCGATGAGGTCCAGATCAATTTTGCGGTCATCAAGATCTACCCGTGCCACCTGCACCCGCACGTTACCGCCGATCTGGAAGCTGCGCCCGGTGCGCTCACCGGTCAGGCGTTGTCGCGCCTTGTCGAACTCGTAGTAATCACCCGGTAGGCTGGTAATGTGCACAAGCCCCTCAATGTAGAGATCTTTCAGCTCCACAAACAAGCCAAAGCCGGTCACCGCAGCGATCACCCCGTCAAACTCGTCCCCCACGTGCTCCTGCAAGTACTCACATTTGAGCCAGGCATCCACCTCTCGCGTGGCATCATCGGCCCGTCGCTCTGTCATGGAGCAGTGCTCTCCATGAATCGCCATACTCTGCGCATCGTAGGGGAAAATCTTTTTCACGGGGATGGCCTTTGCCGCCGGCACGCGGCGCACTCCCACGGCTTTCACCTCGCTGCGAATCAATCTGCGAATACCCCGATGCACCAGCAAATCCGGGTATCGTCGGATTGGGGAAGTAAAATGCGCGTAGGCTTCGTAATGAAGTCCGAAGTGCCCCTTATTCTCGGGCTGGTAGACCGCCTGACTCAACGAGCGCAGCAGCATGGTCTGGATCACGTGGGCGTCATCCCGATCTGAAATCTGCGTCAGCACCTCCTGGTAATGCACAGGGGTGGGGCTTGCACCGCCGCCGAGATTCAACCCTAATTCACTCAGGAAAGTGCGCAATCCCTCCAGCTTTTCTTCACTGGGGCCCTCATGTACACGATAGAGCACGGGCAACTTGTTTTCTTCGTAAAATCGAGCCGTGGCCACGTTGGCGCACAACATGCACTCCTCGATCAGACGGTGAGCATCGTTACGTATCACCGGCACGATAGCGTCAATCTTACGCAAGTCATCGAAAAGAATTCGCGTTTCTACCGTTTCAAAATCGATAGCACCGCGCTCCGCGCGCGCCTCTCGCAGCACCCTGTATAACTGGTGCAGTCGCTCTAGATCGGCAACACGTGCCTCATCCACCTCGGGGTGATGCCCTTTCTCCAGCACACCGCCGACCTGCGTGTAAGTCAATCGGGCGTGGGAGTGGATCACCGCCTCGTAGAAGGCAAACGCTTCGAGGCCTCCCTGCGGATCAAGATCCATTTCACAGACCATCGACAGGCGATCAACCGCGGGCTTCAGGGAACAGAGCCCGTTGGAAAGGGCCTCGGGCAGCATCGGCACCACCCGGGCGGGAAAATAAACCGAGTTACCCCGCTGCGCGGCTTCCGTATCCAGTGCGGAGCCCGGACCAACGTAATGCGACACGTCCGCTATCGCGACCCACAGGCGCCAGCCGCCACCCTTGCGCTTTTCACAATACACCGCGTCGTCGAAATCCCGGGCATCCTCGCCGTCGATCGTCACAAAGGCCAGTGCCCGTAAATCAACCCGGTGCTGCTTGTCTGCCGCCAGCGGCTCTTGCTCCAGCGCGGACGCTTCAGCCAGAACCTCCTCTGACCACTCCCACGGAATGCCGTGGGAACGTATGGCGACATCGATCTCCATGCCTGGATCGAGATGATCACCGAGCACCTCAGCGACTCGGCCCTTGGCACCCAATTTGCGCGTTGGGTACTCTGTCACCTCGACAGTCACCACCTGACCGGGACGTGCATCGCTTTTGTCATCGGGCGGAATCAATATCTGCTGGCTGACTCGACCATTATCGGGAACCACAAACCCGATACCACTCTCTTCCTCGTAGCGCCCTACGAAAGAGGTCTGACCGCGCTGCAATACCTCAACTACCTTACCTTCAAGGCGACCACGACGGTCCTCACCCGTGACCTGCACCAGCACTTCATCACCGTCAAACACAAAGTGCATCTGCCGCGGACCCAGATAGACGTCTTCACCGTCGTTCATGGGTATGGCAAAGCCATAACCATCCCGGTGCCCCTGCACCCGACAGTGCAGCAGGTCCATGCGGTCCACCAGAGCATACGCCCCGCGCCGATTCGCCATAATCTGCCCGTCACGCTCCATGGCACGCAACCGCTTCTTCAGAGCATCCTGCTGAGGAGCCTCATCAAGACTCAGTGCTTGACCAATATGGCCGTGGCTGAGCGGCTTATCCGCATCAGACAACAGCTCGAGAATCACTTCTCGACTGGGGATGGGGTTGTCGTATCGCTCCGCCTCGCGGGCTGCGTGCGGGTCGGCAATCCTGCCTTTCCTGGCCATAAAAGGGGGCCTTGTAATGAATTCTGAAGAGTGTATTCCTTCAATTATACGCGAGATCACTCCACACCGCTCAGTTGCGTATCCCCACCACCACCCGCTGGGCATTGACATGGACGCGAGGGAAAAGTAAAGTCGCCGCGCTTGCTTTAACCTTCCTCTTCGCGGAGGGCAGGCAAACGTGCCCAGGTGGTGAAATTGGTAGACACGCTAGCTTCAGGTGCTAGTGCTCGCAAGGGCGTGGAGGTTCAAG
>JAAENL010000115.1 GCA_024224435.1 Halieaceae bacterium | reverse complement strand
TTCGGCACTCTGCACTCCTGGCTGGACTCCGCGCCCCTGTGGTTGATCGAACAAACGGTTCCATTCGCTTGTTGCCCCCAAGTGGCCAAGCAAGCAAACCACCCGCACAGCCAGATATTATCCGGACAGATCCTGGGATACCAGCGCGGCGCCGTCTGTTGTGCAGTTGAGATTCTTCAGCAAACCATCGGCGAGATTGTAAATGAGGCCGTGGACTGCAAGGGACTGCCCGGATTGCCACGCCTGTTGCACGATTTGTGTACGGCACACGTTGCCTACCTGAGCGATCACATTGAGTTCGCACAGACGCTGTAGCCTTGCGCTTTTATCGTCCATGGCTTCAAGCTCATCATGATGTCGCTTTTGCACATCCCTGATATGGCACAGCCAGTGATCGAGCTCTCCATTCCCGGTATTCTCATAGGCAGCTTGAACACCACCGCAGCCGTAGTGCCCCACGACTAAAACGTCACGCACCTTCAACACATCAATGGCGTAACGCATGACGGTAAGGCAGTTAAGGTCCGTATCTATCACCATGTTCGCAACGTTACGGTGCACAAAAAGCTCACCGGGGCCGAGTCCGACCACCTGGCTGGCCGGCACCCGGCTGTCGGCACAGCCAATCCAGAGGTAGCGGGGGCTTTGTCCGGTAGCAGATGATTCAAAGAAATCGGGATTGTCGGCTTTAACGCCGTCAGCCCACTTCCGGTTGTTGTCGAACAAATGACTGAGCGTGCTCACTGCCTTACCTTAAATGACCAGAGTACTGAGGCGGGACTGTGCCACACAATTACCGCCGCGCGCTAGAGCATCTTGCAGCGCTTTTTCGGCGACGGCGCTCATCTGTACCGCCAACTGCTCGAGGTCAACCGCGGGAAATTGCTGCGGCTCCCAGGTAACGAATCCGGTACTGATGGACACCTGCAATACTGCACCGCGGCCATCATCGATTAAAAACTGCTCAATATCCCCGCGCAGACGCTGAGCGATATCCCGAGACACCGCCTCTCCCGTGCCCGGCAGCAGTATCGTGAACCGCCCCTGTTCGAGACGCGCCAGACAGTCTGTCAAACGCATGTTAGACGACAGGCGCTCTGCGACCTTCTTAATAACAAAATGACCGCGTCGCTCACCGTAACTCTGATAAAGCTCGCCGAAATCGTCTATCTCCAGCAACAAAACTGTCACCGGAGAATCACTGCGCCGCGCACGGGAGATCTCTCGGGACAACTCCCGTGAAAAACCTCGGGCGTTGCTGATGTGAGTCAGGGAATCTAACAAGGTAAGCTGCGAGCTCTGACGACGAGTTAATGCTCTGCGCAGGCAGAGGGACACGATTGTCGTCAGGTGAGCCAGGAGCTCGTCCTCGGCTTCGCCGAATGACAGCACACCTTCCTCGAAGCCGATATGCAGGCTACCGATTATCTCGCCCTCTTGTGTGAGGGGCATCAGCAGCGCGCCATCAATACCATGTTCCGACTTGAGCACCTCAAACATGCGTGAGTCGGTCGCGTCAATCTGGACGATATCCGGCGCCAGCTCGTACAACTCCTGAATGGAAAACACATCATTGAGGAGTTGCAGGCTCTGCCCATAACGTTCCGCTCCCTCCATCAGGGGAGAGAGCGACTCGTCCGGATCAAACAACCAGAGTTCCGAGGCACGGAAAGCGAAGTGACGAGGCAGGCTGACCAAAAGCACCTCGAATAACGCCAGGAGATCCTCGGCCTCCAGCAGCATGAGCTCCATCTGGCGCGTCTGGTTATACAGGTAGCGATTGACAACATTCATTTCGCCGCGGCGACTAACACTGAGTTCGGACCCGGACAACGCGGGTGGCGCCCCCTCAATTTCCTCGCCGACACCGCTGCTGTAATTACCATCCTTAGTCATACGCGCTTCCCCGCCACAATCAGAGCCCTCAAACCGCAATGCTGAACTCGTTATTGGCTCTCGCAGTGTATGCGCCCTATACTCGTGTTGCAATCCTGACGGGCGTCGCCCATGGCCTCAGCACTGCCACATTCTATCAAGCATCGGCTCCAGCAGACTCTGGCCCAGTGGCGGCAATGGCAATGTGCGAAGCCGCTGCCGCGCCCCCCTGAATTCTTAAAGATACTCTCGGGAGGGATCAGTAATTTCAGCATACTCGTTGGCGCCGATCAGCGCTTCGTCGTGCGCATTGATGGCGTAAATCCCAAACTCAACGCCCTCAACCGACAGGCTGAATGGCGCGCTCTGCATTCAGCGTATCGGTCGGGAATTGCTCCCTGTCCACGTTACTTCAATCCGGATCTTGGCAGCATGGTTTGCGACTATCTAGAGCCGGAACCGAGCGCAAACGAGACCGTGTCGCAAGTAGCCGATTTGCTCGCGGCCATACACCGTTTGCCGGCACGACATCATCGAGTGAGCCTTGGTGAGCGCATCACGCGCTATGAAAAACAACTGGCGCTTCGCGGTCAAACCTACACCGCGCTGGAGCACTGTCGCCAACCGATCAGAGCCTTGCTAAAAGCCAGTGAAGAGCGACAAACAACCCCGGCCCTATGCCACAACGACCTACTCCGGGCCAACCGTATTGCGCACAGGGGCCGCCTGTGGGCCATTGACTGGGAGTACTGTGCCATGGGTGACCCTCTTTACGATCTGGCCGTAATTATCCAAGGAGACTCTCTTACCCGGCAAGACACAAACCTGCTCGTAACTCACTACCTAGGTCGACAACCTGATCACGTCGAAAAGGAAATGCTGCACCACTACGGTTATCTGTACCGTTACCTTGAAATAGTGTGGTACCTCGCCCAGCCCGAACCGCTAATGGACGCATATTTACTTCGCGAAAAAACTGAAGCGCTGCTGGAAGAACTGCCGGCAGCCTAGTCACGAAAGTTAGTGAATTGCAGAGGTGACTCCAAATCCAGTTCACGCAACATAGCCATGACAGCCTGCAGGTCATCCCGCTTTTTACCGATAACTCGCACTTGCTCTCCCTGTATCTGAGCCTGTACTTTTATCTTCAGATCCTTGATTTTTTTGACGATGGTCTTGCACTCACCGCTGTCGAGTCCATGGCGCAACAGAACAGTTTCACGTACCGTTTTGCCTGAGGCCTGCAAATCACCGCAATCCATCGCCTTGGGATCAATATCACATTTGACAAGTGCGCTGCGCAGCATATCCTCCATTTGCTGCACTTGGAAATCCGCCTCCGCACTGATAATGACTTTGCGTTCTTCGCGCTCGAAGGAGGCCTCCACACCCTTGAAGTCAAAACGGTTAGCTACAATTCTGCTTGCCTGGTCTACCGCATTCGTCAGTGCGTGCGATTCAACTTCCGAAACAACATCGAAGGATGGCATAGTGTCACGTCTCCGGCTCAAAGTGGTATACAGTAAACACATGGTAACGGCCCTCGCTCACTTTTCAATCCCGGGATACAGCGTTTGAATACTGGTCAGGCTCACTGGCACATACTAGGCGCGGGAGCGATAGGCAGCCTGTTTGCCGACGCCTTGTCGACCGGTGGGGGCGAGGTGTCACTGATCCTGCGCAATGGCGTCCATGGAGGAACCCGGACACAGTCAGTCGAGCGAGGCAACCTGGTCAGCGAAAAGTACTTCAAGACAACCGGACCGCGCGGGCATACCGGCATATCGCACCTTCTGGTCACCACCAAGGCATACGATGTCTGTTCGGCGATAGACAGCGTTACCCATCGTCTCAACCCCGATTGCAATGTAGTACTGCTAAGCAACGGAATGGGCTTCCAGGACAAGGTGCTGGCATCCTTACCCTCACTGAATATTTATTGCGGCACCACCACAGAGGGTGCTCACCGTCTCGCGGCGGGACATGTTCGCCACGCAGGCAGCGGCGAAACCCGCATCGGCTTCGCCGCTGAATCGGCGGGCGACAGCCGACCGGAGT
>JAAENL010000114.1 GCA_024224435.1 Halieaceae bacterium | reverse complement strand
CCAGGGCGTGATCGTGAACGGCGTGGATCAGAACCCGTATTACAACGAGTACAATTACAATTACGGCTACCAGATGTTGGGTGGTTACTACTACAACAAATACGGTGGCGGTAAGTACTACGAGCGGTACAAGGAAAGTTACGGTGACGATGACGCCACCAAGCGTCGTATTGCTGCGGAACCATCCCTGCCAGCCAATCGTAGCAACCCTAGGCGTCAGTCTTAGGCGTTCAGCAAACAACCTAAAGATCAATGGGCCTCTGTTTCTCTGGAAACGAGGCCCGTTTTTTTGCCCAGCCGCCGCTGCAATATTGGCGACTAACTCGAAGGGTGAGCTTTTCCAGGAAGCCTGTTGATGCGTTCGACTGGGGTGTCTGGCGGTCTCGTTCGGTACACCGGTTGTGCGACTTCAGTCGGCATCACAGCCCCTCCCCCTGGCGAAGGGTCGCCCGTCGTGGGTCGGTAATCATGCAGAGGACAAGCTGCGGAGGCCAAGCCAGGGGGTTTCTGGGTCTGCGTACATGCTCGCGGCGATTCCGGGAGCGCCTTTGTTACCCTTGTTGCCTTGGCATCGCAGGCGCCCTCCACCGCTATGGACAAGCGTTTCGGTGGCCCGCCGAAGGGGTT
>JAAENL010000113.1 GCA_024224435.1 Halieaceae bacterium | reverse complement strand
TTCGGCCTGATCAAGCGGCGCGTGCTAGTCGAAGTGCGCTGGCTTCGACACCTAGCCGCGCTGCCCGGCGTCACTGAAATACCGGCGTTTTCGGATGCCGCAGAGCGACAACTCGAGAGCATGGCCCAGTCATTCGGGCTCGATGATGCCCTCCGCATCAAGGAAATTGAGCGAACCACTAATCACGATGTGAAGGCCGTCGAGTACTTCATCAAAGAACGGTTCGACGACAACGAGGAGTTACAGGCCATTGGCGAATTTGTTCATTTTGCGTGCACTTCGGAAGATATTAACAACCTGTCCCATGCGCTGATGCTGCAGAACGGCATGACTCAAGTGATGCTGCCCGCTATGCAAGGTTTGTGTAGCGATTTGCGACGCCTCGCCGTGAGTACTGCAGAGTCGCCCATGGTATCCCGCACCCACGGGCAAACGGCCAGCCCTACTACTATGGGCAAAGAAATAGCCAATGTCGTAGCACGTCTGGAACGTCAGATTAAACACCTGGCCGCTGTCGAATACCTGGGCAAGATAAACGGCGCTGTGGGGAACTACAACGCTCATATGAGCGCCTACCCCGAGATGGACTGGCAGGCCGGAGCGCAGCAGTTCGTGGAGGGGCTGGGTCTCACTTTTAACCCCTACACCACTCAGATAGAACCCCACGATTACATTGCCGAGCTGTTTGATGCAATTGCCCGTTTTAACACGGTTATTATCGATTTTAATCGTGACATCTGGGCTTATATCTCCCTCGGTTATTTTCGCCAGCAAACTGTAGACGGCGAGGTCGGCTCATCTACC
Source organism: Halieaceae bacterium (assembly GCA_024224435.1). Taxonomy (GTDB): domain Bacteria; phylum Pseudomonadota; class Gammaproteobacteria; order Pseudomonadales; family Halieaceae; genus Marimicrobium. The sequence continues at coordinate 28,439 of JAAENL010000113.1, read as the reverse complement.
ATGCCCCACAAGGTCAATCCCATCGACTTCGAGAACTCGGAGGGCAACTTGGGGCTTGCCAACGCGGTCCTCGCTCACCTCGGTGCCAAACTACCCGTAAGCCGCTGGCAGCGAGATCTCACCGACAGCACAGTCCTGCGCAATATGGGTGTCGGTCTCGGCTACAGCTTGATCGCCTACCAATCCACCGCTAAGGGGATTGCCAAGCTGCGGCTGGATGAAAACCGCCTTGCGCAAGATCTTGAAAGCAGCTGGGAAGTGCTAGCCGAGCCAATCCAAACCGTTATGCGTCGCTACGGCATTGAAAAGCCCTACGAAAAGCTCAAGGAACTCACCCGTGGGCAAGACATGAGTAAGGAGACAATCCAGCAATTTGTTCAAGCACTGAGTTTGCCCCAAGCGGCAAAAGACGAGTTACTCGCCCTGACACCGCACACCTATATTGGCAACGCTGTCGCCCAAGCCAAAGCTATCGATTTGTAAAACGATGAGTCCGCGTTGGCAGCTCAAGCTCGACCGGGCGTCTTTTTTGGAGCAGTACTGGCAGCGTAGACCTCTACTGGTCAGGGGCGCTATCGAGGGATTTGAGCCACCAGTTGATGCTAATGAACTAGCCGGTCTCGCTATGGAAGAGGAGGTGGAGGCGAGGATTATCGAACAACACAACGGGCGCTGGCAGCTGCAACACGGCCCGTTTGCCGACAGCGCTTACCAGCGACCTGCCCCGTGGACGCTGCTGGTACAATCTGTCGATCACTATGTTCCCGGCGTTGCGAGCCTGCGGAAAATGATTGATTTCATACCCCAGTGGCGCGTGGATGACGTAATGGTGAGTTACGCGGTAGACGGGGGTAGCGCTGGACCTCATTACGATAACTATGATGTTTTTCTGCTTCAGGGCGAGGGGGAGCGTCTGTGGCAGTTGGGGCAAACCTGTGACGAGTCCAGCCGTCTGCTGCCTCACGATGAGCTGCGTATCCTGGATCAGTTCACAGTGACGCAAGAGTTTCTCCTGCAGTGCGGGGATATGCTTTACGTACCCCCCGGTCTCGCTCATTGGGGCGTTGCACAGGGAGAGTGCACGACCTTTTCCCTCGGCTTTCGTGCTCCACGCATCATAGACATGGCATCGCGATGGGCCGACCAGTTGGTCGAATCCATTGAGGACGACGAGTTTTATCGAGACCCGGAACGAGATGCGATGATCCGTCCCGGGGAGATCTCTGCAAAAGATATACAAAGGGTGAGGGAAAAAATGCGCCAGATTCTGGCGTCGGTGGAGGATGAGCGTTGGTTTGGCGAGCTGGTCACTGAACCTCGCAGCGAGCCCCCTCCACTGGCTGGTGACGCGAGAATATATTCAGGAAGCGGTTTTTCCAGGGTAGAAGTGTGGGCCGCCGCGCGTCTGGCCTGGCAACACGAGGGAAGCGACACCGTACAGGTATATGCCAATGGCATCAGCAGATCGTTCGCCGCCGTAGTTGTTCCCACTCTTGAACAACTGTGCGGTGATGGCTCGCTCCGGATCGAAAAATCAGAAAACGAAACAGGATTACACGAAACATCGGCTCTGTTTGAATTCCTGCTTGAAACCGGTGTGATTCATGTCCAGTGAGGAATGCGCTTCGGGAGTCGAATATCCAAAACCGTTCGACGCGCTTGCTGTGTCGCTTTGCCGCAGCGCGACCCGCTGTATACGTATACTCAGCCCCAGCCTCGATCCAGCTGTGTTTAACACGGATGACCTAAGCAGTGCTGTAAGCGCCCTTGCCAGGGATACTCGTCAAACCGAGGTTCGCATTCTCGTCAGTGACACCCGTATGCTCTTCAGAAGCAGCCACAGGCTACTTGCTTTAGCAAGACGACTGCCCAGCGCTGTTGCGCTGCGCTCGCTGCAAGAGCATCCTGACTGGAACGGCGAAACCCTGGTAATTCGGGATCATAGCGGGCTCCTTTGTAAATACAGCGATAGCCACTCAAGGGGGTGCTATGAACCCGATTCTCCCGCGGCAACACGGCGCCATCGGGAATTTTTTGACGAGCTATGGCGCTTGAGCGCGGAAGATCCCGAGCTCCGATCCATGCGCCTTTGACGGATAGTGCCCAAGCGTGGCAGTCCCGAATGGTATGGCCGTCAGGTCCAAAATTCGGCCGAGGCTATGAAGCGAGATGCGAGACCGCATTGGGGAATCGAGCGAGAGCGAAACGCATTCAGGCAATCTGTTCGATCGCCTCCGCCAGCGCAAGTTGCCGGCGAGCTTCCTCTACGTGCAGATTTTCAACGAGCCGACCCCTGACCACAACGACTGCCTTACCCTGAGCTTGCGCCTCTTCAAAGGCCGCGATAATGTCACGCGCTGCGGCAACCTCTGCGGCGTCGGGCGCGAACGTGCTGTTGGCAGCAGCAATTTGCTTGGGGTGTATTAAGCTTTTTCCATCGAAGCCAAGATCCCGCCCTTGTTCACAGGAATAGCGGAGCATTTCTTCGTCCTCGAGATCCAGTTGTACGCCATCGATTATGGTCAAGTCGTGGGCCCGCGCAGCATACACGCAGAGGTTTAACGCTCCGATAAAGCCGAGGCGATCGCGGGTATGGCGAACGCGAGTATCTTTTGACAGGTCCGAGGTACCCATCACCATGCCGACGACGCGGGGGTGCGCTGCGGCGATTTCACCGATATTCAGCATGCAATGGGGCGTCTCCGCCATCAGCCAGATGTCAATGCCCTGTGGGCACCCAGCCCTGTCAATGGCCGCGATAGCGTCGGTAACATCGCTGGCGGAATTGATTTTGGGAATCAGCAAACCATCGGGCGCTGTCGCGAAACCACTGACCGCCGCGATATCATCATGTCCCCACGCGGTATCGAGTCCATTAATCCTGACGATGAGCTCGCGATGACCATAGCCTCCTTCCGCCAACGCCGCGCCGATCTGCTCTCGTGCCAGCTCCTTGGCATCGGGCGCCACGGCGTCCTCAAGATCGAGAATCAAGCCATCTGCAGACAATGAGCGAGCCTTGTCGAGAGCCCGGGCGTTAGACCCCGGCATATACAATAACGAGCGGCGAGGCCTGATCTTCATGGTCCGATTCCTTTGGTTAATCTTAATGGTGTGATTACTGAGCGGCGTAGCATACAAAAGTGAGCGAACACCGGGCAAGAAAATCCTGTTATTTACTCGTACCTCCTAGTTGTTTAATCCACACGGAGCCACTAAAATCGCGGTTCGATTCATTGAACCACAGCCGCTTTACCGCATCAGCGTCAGCCGCTCTTTATCAAGCAGGATTGTTATGTCTTCTCAACTCCCGGAACCAGACCGCGCGCTGGACCAGGCGCAAACCGCTATCGCAGCACTCTCCGCCCTGATCGATCAAGCTCTTAGCGGCCTGAAGCCGGCCGTTAGCGAAAACGGTAAACTGTCAGCATCAAAGTTGGATAGTCATCAACTGGCCTGCTACGACATCGCCCTCTGCTGGTCCGAATGCACGGCAGCAACCTTCATGCTTTCCCATGCTGCGCGAATCAAGGCCGAGGGTCTCAGTGAGCTGTCTCTGCGACTGACTGCGCTGTTTTGCGCTGAAACCCTCTCCTCAGCCCTTGGGCGCCTGCGTCTTCGTCCGGCAGATTACGGACTGGAAATGAACAATATTCTGGAGATAGAGAGCAACGCAGCACTGTGTGACTTCATCGCGACCCAGATGGCGTCGGCTAACATCGCAGAAATTGGCCGCCAACTGCAGGAAAATCACGGCGACCTGGGTCCCGACTTACTCGGCGAGCACCACACCATGATGCGGGATACATTTCAACGCTTCACCGATGATGTGGTGATGCCGCTGGCAGAAAAAATTCATCGCGAAGATCTGATCATTCCCGAGACCATACTCGACCCCTTGCGGGAGATGGGAATGTTCGGTCTGTCCATTCCCGAAAGTTACGGCGGCCTGCAGGAAAACGACGAGGAAGACACACTGGGGATGATCGTGGTGACCGAGGAGCTCTCAAGGGGCTCACTGGGCGGAGCCGGCAGCCTGATCACGCGGCCTGAAATTTTATCCAGAGCGCTACTCAAAGGCGGCACTGAAGCTCAGAAACACCATTGGCTGCCTCGCCTGGCTGTGGGCGACCCCCTGTGTGCAGTAGCGGTCACAGAACCCAACTACGGCTCGGATGTAGCGGCCGTAAAACTCAAGGCAGAAACAACAGAGGGTGGATGGATACTGAACGGCGCCAAAACGTGGTGTACATTCGGCGGTAAGGCAGGCCTTCTTCTGGTTCTTGCCAGAACGAACCCCGACGCGTCGCTGGGGCATAGAGGGCTATCAATGTTTCTCGTTGAAAAACCCTCCAGCGATGGTCATGCATTCGAAGTGACGCAAGATAGCGGCGGTAAGCTAACAGGACGAGCTATCGCTACCCTTGGCTACCGTGGCATGCATTCGTTTGAACTATTTTTCGATGATTTTTTTGTGCCGGCAGACAATATGTTGGGAGGCGCGGAAGGTGAAGGCAAGGGGTTTTACTATGCCATGGCCGGCTTCGCGGGCGGACGTATTCAAACGGCCGCTCGTGCGGTAGGCCTGATGAGAGCAGCATTTGACAAGTCGCTTTCTTATGCCGGTGAGCGGGTGGTATTCGGTGAACCGATTGGCAACTACCAGCTGACCCAGGTCAAACTGGCGTACATGGGTGCCCGGCTGCTAGCCTGCCGGCAAATCACTTATGATGTAGCGAAGTTAATGGACTCCGGTGAGGGCGATATGGAGGCCAGCGCGGCAAAAATCTTCGCCAGCAAAACGTCAGAATGGCTTACCCGGGAAGCGCTGCAAATTCATGGTGGCATGGGTTACGCGGAAGAAACGCCAGTGAGCCGATACTTCGCTGATGCTCGCGTGCTTTCCATTTTTGAAGGAGCAGAGGAAACGTTGGCGCTGAAGGTGATCGCCAGGGCACTCCTGGAAAAGGCGGCATGAGGGGCTACCCGTGAGCATTACCGTAAAATTATCGGCTCAGCAGGAATTATCACCGACCGTCGATGTGAAGTTGGAGCGCGTGCGCAGGCCCCAGTATGGCCGTTACCTGGACGAGCTAGAGCCCGGGCAAACGTTTGAGCATCCGCGTGGATTTACCTTTACGCGGGGCAACATACTCTTGTTTTCGCGGACGTTCATGCAGGCCAACCCTCTCTACCTGAACGCCCAGTATGCCACTGAGCTTGGTTTTTCCGATCTGCCGGCCAGTCCGCAAATGGTCTTCAATGTTACTCTCTCACTCGGTGTCCAGAACGATTCCGAAAAAGCCATTGCCAACCTCGGCTACTATGACGTGCAATTCCTGCGCCCTGTGTATCCCGGAGATACACTGCGGGCTTTCACGCGAGTGCTTGAGCGCAAGGACCGCGGACCGGAGAAGCCCGGCATTGCGCGTATCCGCACGGTGAGCGTCAACCAAAACAATAAGGTCGTGCTGCAATACGAGCGCAAAGTCATGGTGGCCTGGCGCGGCGACCGCTTGCCCACGACTCCTGCAGCAACACCCTCCATGCCGTTTCCTGATGAGCCTTCGCCTGAGTTAGTGCTCCCGCTCTCCGGCGCTGCAGTAACCGGGCTTCTCAATGGACCAAACACTGCCCTCGAGGACTTCAATTGCGGAGATATAATTGTACACGCTAACGGTCGCTCCATTACCGAAGAGCATATGGCCCTTACTTATCTCGTGGGCAACAGCCACCCGTTGCATTTTGATGGAGAGTATTCACGGTCGCTGAGTGGTAAAATGAGCGGAGAGCCCATTGTATACGGGGGACTTGTATTTGCCTGGCTCGAGGGATTGGCAAGCAGAGACATCAGTGAGCGTTCGGTCTGGGAACTGGGCTTCACAGAGGGCTACCACACCCAACCGGTTTTCGCTGGCGATACAATAGGCGCACTGAGCCGCGTCCTCGCGGTAGAAGAAGCTGCAGACCTGCATGGCTACGGCATCGTAACAACCCAATTAATCGGGGTGAAAAATTTAACGGCCGCCGCTGCACTCGACAAATACGCAGAGGATTTATTTGTAAAAGAAGATAGCAAACGCGCTCTCGGTAAAGAAAAAATTAGCGATAAGATATTTGAAATCGAAAGGCGCCTGTTGCTCACGCGCCGTTCCCAGTGAGGAATGAACCGGTGAACAACGAAACGATTCAGCGTGACCGCCCGTGGCTGATGCGTACTTACTCCGGCCACTCTTCAGCCCGAGCCTCCAATGAACTTTATCGCACAAATCTGAGTAGAGGCCAGACCGGGCTTTCAGTTGCCTTTGATCTGCCGACGCAAACGGGCTATGACTCCGATCATCCACTCGCCAGAGGCGAGGTGGGGAAAGTTGGAGTGCCCATCGACCATATCGGTGATATGGAAACTTTATTTGACGAGATTCCTCTCGGCGAAATGAATACTTCCATGACAATAAACGCCACAGCACCGTGGTTGCTGGCACTTTATGTTGCAGTTGCCGAGCGTCAAGGGGTAGATCCTGTGAGTCTGCAGGGCACAACGCAAAATGACGTGTTAAAGGAATATCTCTCGCGGGGTACCTATATCTTTCCGCCCAGCCCCTCGGTGCGCCTCACAACTGATCTCATTCTGTATACGGTGGAACATATACCAAAATGGAACCCCACCAATATTTGTAGCTACCACCTGCAGGAAGCAGGTGCCACGCCGACGCAAGAACTTGCCTACGCGCTGTCCAGTGCGATTGCCATACTTGATGCAGTGCGCGACTCCGGTCAGGTAAGCGCGGACCGTTTCCACGACGTCGTGGGGCGGATTTCGTTTTTTGTCAATGCGGGCATCAGGTTTGTCGAGGAAACCTGCAAAATGCGCGCGTTTGTGCAGCTTTGGGATGAGCTCGCGGGCGAGCGCTACGGGGTTGAAGACCCCAAAAAACGTCGCTTTCGCTATGGCGTACAGGTCAACTCGCTCGGCCTGACCGAATCACAACCAGAGAACAACGTGCAGCGCATTGTGCTTGAGATGTTGGCCGTTACACTGTCAAAAAATGCCCGGGCTCGGGCAATCCAGCTGCCCGCCTGGAACGAAGCGCTTGGGTTACCTCGCCCCTGGGATCAGCAATGGGCCCTTCGTATGCAGCAGGTGCTCGCGCTGGAAACGGATATACTGGAGTACGGCGACCTGCTGGACGGCTCGCCGGTCATCGAGGCAAAGGTCACAGACATGATCGCCAGTGCGCGACAAGAAATGCTCGAAATCGATTCGCGCGGCGGGATGGTGGCCTGCATTGAGAGTGGCTACGTCAAGCGCGAGCTAGTGGAAAGCCATACCCGCCGCATGCTTGGCATAGAGAGCGGCGAGCTGCCAATCGTCGGTGTGAATTGTTTTAAAGAAAGTGCACAATCACCACTTACGGCGGGCGATGAATCAGGCATCCTGCATGTGGATAGTACGGTAGAGTCTGAGCAAATTGCCTCATTGAAAGCTTTTCGAACGAATCGTTCCGAAATTAACGTAGCTGACGCACTCAAAGCATTGCGGGCCGCCGCCAAACATGGCGAAAACATTATGCCCCCCTCTATCGCCTGCGCGAAGGCCGGTGTCACTACCGGGGAATGGAGCGAGGAACTGCGCCAAATTTTTGGTGAATATCGCGCCCCTACCGGCGTGGATATCAACCGCGCTCAACAGGGCTCGAGTGAGGCACTCGAGCTCACCAGGGCGCGCGTGCAGCGCACAGGTGAAGAACTGGGTCGTCCGCTTCGCTTGTTAATTGGAAAGCCCGGCCTCGATGGGCACAGTAACGGCGCGGAGCAGATCGCCGTGAAAGGACGTGACGCTGGGTTCGAAATCGTCTACGAGGGCATTCGCCTAACTCCGGCCCAAATAGCGCGAGCCGCGCAAGAAGAAGGCGTACATCTGATCGGGCTGTCTGTTCTCTCAGGCAGTCACCTTGAACTCGTTGAGGCGATTCACTTGGAGCTCACCGCCATTGGCGCGAGCCATATACCCATAGTTATCGGAGGCATTATCCCCGAAGATGATGCAAAGCTCCTCGTGAAAAAGGGCTTGAAAGCTGTATTCACTCCCAAGGACTCGGATATGAATGACATCATGGATCGCATGGTAGATATCATTCGCGAAACAAACGGGCTGGAGCCCGACGTCTGACCTTGCCTTCTCTGTCCGCCGATAGCCGCCGCGGAGTCGAAGAACTCGCCGCAAGCGTCCAGCGAGGAGAGCGAAGCGCTCTGGCAGAGGCTTTGAACCTGCTGGATGACCGCCGCGATTCCGCCCGGGAACGCTCGGCGAAATTAGTTCACCTGTTGCAGGGTAACGCCCTTGATCTTGGCGCACACATTATCGGTATGACCGGCCCCCCGGGAGTCGGCAAATCCAGCTTGGGTGCCTGCCTCATCAGCGAATGGCGACGACGCGGAATGACGGTCGGCGTCCTGGCGGTGGACCCATCCAGCCCACTGAGTGGTGGCGCTCTGCTGGGTGATCGACTGCGTCTCCACTCTAATTCCGATGATCGCGGCGTTTTTTTTCGCTCACTCTCCAGCCGCGGCCATTACGGAGGTCTCAGTGCCGAGGTCTGGCCAATGTGCCAAGTGATGGCCTCCGCCTTTGATGTCGTTATGATAGAAACCGTAGGGGTGGGGCAACGAGAAATCGATATATCCCGAATGTGTGATACCACCTGCTTTGTCGCCCAACCCGGATCAGGTGACAGCATCCAATCGTTGAAAGCCGGCATCCTGGAGGTGCCCCACATACTGGTGGTCAACAAGTCAGACATGGGCGCCATCGCGACGCGCACAGCGTCAGAACTCGCAGGTGCCCTGACATCGGAGCATCCTGACGGTGCGTGGCGTGTTCCGATATTGTCGACTTCCGCCACTCAGGGAAAGGGCATCTCGGAACTGGCAGATTGCCTTAAAGTTCATTTTCAAAACCTTTTGCAAAACAAATTACTGAAACACCGGCGCAGAGGCTATCAAGCGCACTGGATTGTGAGTCGCCTGCGGGAGGAGTTTGGTTCCCACGGCGTCGAGCGGTTGGGAGGCGAAGCCGCTATCGCTGAACAGATTCAATCGGAAACACCCGATCTTTATAGCCAGTACGACGCACTGCGTCGGCAGCTGACCGGTTGCGACACAACGAACAAGTCATAGAAAGCAGCGGAGATACCTTATGCGCAGTCCACGTGATTTTTTTAAGCCCCTGGCATTGGGCGCACCACAACCCCTGGCGGATATACCCGTGCGTCCCTCTCGCATGATTCATTTCTTTGACCCCAGTAATCCCAAGATGGCCGAGAAGGTGCCCAGCATCGCAAGCAAGGTGGATATTTTGCTCGGAAACATGGAGGACGCTGTCGCTATCGACAATAAAGAAGCTGCGCGAGAGGGCTTTATTCGAATCGCGAGAGAAAATGACTTTGGCGATACTCAGCTATGGACACGCATCAACAGTCTCGACAGCCCCTGGTTTCTTGATGACATTCACCGCATCGTGAGCGAGGTCGGCGACAAGATAGACGTTATCATGCTGCCCAAAATTCAGGGCGCATGGGATATACACTATGCGGATCAACTGTTGGCTCAGCTGGAGGCGCGAGCCGGCATCCAGCGACCGATACTGTTGCACTGCATTCTCGAAACGGCCCTCGGCGTGGCCAACGTGGAAGCGATTGCCAACGCCAGCCCTCGCATTCAGGGCATGAGCCTTGGGCCTGCTGATTTAGCCGCATCCCGGCGCATGAAGACAACTCGCATAGGTGGCGGCCACCCGGGCTACCTGGTCAGGGACGACCCCGACGCCGACAACCCCGAAGCAGCGCGCACCGCACATCAGCAGGACCTTTGGCACTACACCATCGGACGAATGGTCGATGCCTGTGTCAGTGTTGGTGCGCTGCCCTTTTATGGACCATTCGGCGCTATTGACGACCCAACAGGCTGCGAGGATCAGTTTCGTAATGCCTTCCTGATGGGTTGTGTCGGTGCCTGGTCTCTACACCCCAGCCAAATAGACATAGCAAAGACAGTGTTTAGCCCTCCCGCTGACGAGGTACTTTGGGCAAGACGCGTTCTCGAGGCGCTCCCAGATGGCAGTGGCGCCGTTATGGTTGACGGAAAAATGCAGGACGATGCTTCATGGAAACAGTGCAAGGTAATGGTAGACCTGGCCAAGCTCATAGCAGAAAGCGACCCCGCGCTGAAGGAAGCCTATGGTTTCTAGGCTCAGCGTGACGGCTCAATTACTCAAGTCAGGCCTGACTGCTTCGGCACCGGCGCTGGTCACTCTAGTGTGTGCCTTGATACTGAGCCCTGTGGGGCAGCCCGTTCATGCTGATAGCCTACCCGATACGATCGAGAGGATTCGCCCCAGCATTGTAGGCGTTGGCACCGCCTACCCGCCCCGCCAACCCAATCGCAAGGGAGATACCGTTTCCTACCACGGTACCGGTTTTGTCGTGGGAAACGGCAGGCAGATCATTACGAATGCGCATGTTATAGCGATGAAACTCGATCAGAAGAACAGACAGTCCCTCGCTATCTTCACCGGGCATGGCCCAAATGCGACCGTGCGGTTTGCCCAGTTGGTGAAAACCGATCATGAGCACGATCTCGCACTGCTCAGCATCAAAGGCGGTGCCCTGCCCGCTTTGACGTTGGGCGACTCCAGTCGCGTACGAGAGGGCCAGGATATCGCATTTACCGGCTTTCCAATCGGTGTTGTGTTGGGCCTCTACCCTGTGACACACCGCGGTATAGTCGCCGCTATTTCCCCTTTAGCGCGCCCTATGGAGAAGGCGCGATCGATCAATCCAGCCCAGAGACATCGGCTTCGCAATCCGTACGATGTGTTTCAGCTGGATGGGACCGCATATCCTGGCAATAGCGGGAGTCCTGTTTACCTACCCAAAACTGGCGAGGTCATCGGCGTTATTAACAGTGTCGCAGTAAAAAAGACAAAAGAGTCGCTGTTAAAAAATCCGTCTGGCATCACCTATGCGATTCCCGCAAGTCACATGAAAGCGCTCTTCGACGCTGCGCCACAGTAGGATTGCGGCAAGGCTAGGAAAGGCGTCTGCCGATCCCGACGGGCGACAGACTATCGGGAATGCATAAAATTGCATCCACGGGCTTATGGCCGGCGATCCACTCGCCTGCGCTATAGTTTTGCCATCACAGCGCGCACCGCTGCAAAGGCAGTTATTTCCTCGCGCTCTACGGCTTCCTCCAGCTCTGGCAACAGTGTCCTCACCGCAGTATTTTGTGATAACTTCTGCAGCAGCATTTCATTCATTAACTCTCTCATCCAATCACTGTTTTGCCGCGATCGCTTTGCTGCTATGGCCCCGTCAGCGTCAGACTGAAACTCACACAACATCTCCCAGATACCGTCGATATTGATACTCTGCAATGCGGAGCAAGTCATCACTCGAGGCTCCCAGCTACTGGTATGACGTAGCAGGCTCATAGCGCTGATGTACTGTCGCTGCGTCATAGTCGCAAGAGATTCGCTCTCACCATCTGCCTTGTTGATGACCAGTGCATCCGCGAGCTCCATAATGCCTTTTTTGATGCCCTGTAACTCGTCTCCACCGCCCGGAAGCATCAGCACCATAAAGAAATCTACCATGCCAGCCACCTGGTATTCCGACTGCCCTACTCCGACGGTCTCTACCAGTATTACGTCATAGCCTGCAGCCTCGCAAAGTATCATGGTCTCCCGAGTCTTCTGCGCAACGCCGCCGAGAGCGCCCGAGGCTGGTGTAGGCCGAATAAAGGCTTCATCTCGACGTGACAGCTGCTCCATACGGGTTTTGTCCCCTAAAATAGAGCCTCCTGCGATGGGCGAACTGGGGTCGACGGCTAACACGGCAACGCGCTTGCCTTGCTCAATCAGGTAAAGCCCAAAAACCTCTATGAAAGTAGACTTGCCTACTCCGGGAACACCGGTAATACCGATGCGCACGCTTTTGCCGCTGTGAGGAAGAAGGCTCTCAAGTAAGGCCTGCGCCTGATCCCGGTGAGCGTCCAATGTGCTCTCTATCAACGTGATCGCTTTGGCCAGCGCGCGGCGATTTCCGGTGAGGATGGGCTGTATTTCGTGACTCGTCATAGTGCTGGGATTATACACCGTTGCTGTGCGTTGACGCCTCGTTACTGTTCACAACAAACACATGCTGGCACAAGGTAAAGCAGCCGCTGCGTTTTCGCGTCCCAAATGTACGCATTACCCGGCAGAAACCAACGGGCCTGCAGTGATAGACATGCGGGCTAAGAGCCGTTTCGAGGCCGATACTCACGACAACACGCTTTCTGAATGCGTCTATTGAACCGGGGTTTGAACAACGCAATCGAGGCAGAGTCTAGCGCTTGTGCTGAAGGGCACCCAGAGAGCCTCATGCGCGCTCGTAAGTGGCATTATTTGTTCTGCGCCGCTTTGACGGCATCAAGCACTTCCCGAGCACTCTGAGGGATCGGTGTGCCGGGACCGAAAACGCACTTGACCCCCGACTGGAACAGGAATGCGTAATCCTGCTTAGGAATCACCCCTCCAGCGATTACCACAATATCGTCAGCGCCTTGTTTTTTCAGTTCTTCCACCAGTTGGGGAACCAGCGTCTTGTGCCCCGCAGCGAGAGAGGACGCGCCAACAACATGCACGTCGTTCTCTATCGCCTGGCGAGCGACCTCCTCGGGCGTAGAAAACATAGGCGACAGATCTATATCAAAACCAACATCGGCAAAAGCGGTAGCCACTACTTTGGCACCGCGGTCATGTCCATCCTGTCCCATTTTGCAGACCAGCATTCGCGGACGCCGGCCGTTTTCTTCCACAAACGCATCAATTTCTGCGCTTATACCACGCCATGAATCGTCTTTATCAAAGGCCGCGCCGTAAACGCCGGAAACGGTTTGCGCCTGGGCTTGAAAACGTCCGAATTCTTTTTCCATTGCAAAAGAAACCTCTCCAACGGTTGCACGGCGCCGCGTTGCCTCAACAGCTAATGCCAAAAGGTTACCGGATCCGGACGCAGCGCATTGTTGTATCTCCTCAAGAATAGCCTCAACCGCTTTCTCGTCGCGATTTGAGCGAATCGACTCCAGCCTCTCCAATTGTGCCTTGCGCACTGCGTCATTGTCGATCTCGAGAATTTCAACGTCATCCTCTTCCGCTAACTGATACTTATTTACGCCCACAATAACATCATCGCCGCGATCGATGCGCGCTTGTTTTTTTGCTGCAGCCTCTTCGATACGTAACTTCGGCATGCCCGTCTCGATCGCCTTGGCCATACCGCCAGCAGCCTCCACTTCCTCAATCAATTCCCACGCTTTGTCCGCAATCTCCTGGGTCAGACTTTCCATAAGATATGAGCCGCCCCAGGGGTCAACCACCTTTGTTATCCCCGTTTCCTCCTGAATTATAAGCTGCGTATTCCGCGCGATGCGTGCAGAAAACTCTGTCGGCAGGGCAATCGCTTCATCAAGGGCATTGGTGTGCAAAGACTGAGTACCACCAAATACTGCAGCCATGGCCTCAACGGTAGTGCGCACGACGTTGTTGTATGGATCCTGTTCAGTCAATGACCAGCCCGATGTCTGGCTATGCGTGCGCAGCATGGAACTCTTGGGGTTCTGCGGATTGAATTCACCAACGATTCGAGTCCATAGCAACCGAGCCGCGCGCATTTTGGCGATTTCCATATAAAAGTTCATGCCAATGCCCCAGAAAAAGGACAGGCGTGGTGCGAAATCATCGATACCAAGACCCGCATTAATGGCTGTGCGAATATACTCCTTGCCATCTGCCAGTGTGTAAGCGAGCTCCAACGCCGCGTTAGCGCCCGCCTCTTGTATGTGGTACCCGGAAATCGAGATAGTATTGAACCGGGGCATGTGTTCTGAACAGTAAGCGATGATGTCGCCGATGATCTTCATACTTGGCGCTGGCGGATAGATATAGGTATTCCTTACCATGAATTCCTTGAGGATGTCGTTCTGTATAGTACCCGCAAGATTTTTCTGCGCGACTCCTTGCTCCTCGGCCGCTACAATATAACCGGCAAGCACCGGCAATACCGCGCCATTCATTGTCATGGAAACAGACACCTTATCGAGCGGTATCTCATCGAACAGGATTTTCATATCCTCTACAGAGTCGATAGCGACGCCAGCCTTGCCAACATCGCCAGTGACACGGGGATGATCGGAATCGTAGCCGCGGTGAGTCGCAAGATCGAAGGCTACCGAAACACCCTGACCGCCAGCTGCAAGGGCTTTACGGTAAAATGCATTAGACTCTTCCGCCGTCGAGAATCCAGCATATTGCCTGATTGTCCACGGACGCCCAGCATACATGGTTGCCTGGGGGCCGCGAATATAGGGTGACATACCCGGCATCGTATCAGTGTACTCAAGCGCCGCGATGTCTGCCTCGGTATAAAGCGCCTTTACTGGAATATCCTCGGCGGTTTGCCAGGTCAATTCTTCCGGGCTCTTTCCCTTTAGTTGTTTCGTAGCTAGCTCAGCCCATCCGGCTGTGGTGGCCCTTGATTTGTCGTAAATATCTTTGCTCATTCGATGTACCCCAAAAAAAGGTATGAAGCGCTAACAGTAAGCCACCTTCAGAAGCCAGTGCGCGCAGAGATCGTTCTTTGAGTGCAGAGAGGCAAAACGCCACAACCGTTTAGTGACTGTCTCCAGACGGCTGGTTAATTTCTATCAGGACGCCATCGCAACTCTTGGGATGAATGAAAATCACCATCGAATCGTGAGCGCCACGCGAGGGTTTTTCAGAGAGAAACTGGTAACCCTTCTCGCGCAAGCGCTGCACGTCTGCTTCAATGTCATCCGAGCGGAAACAGAGGTGGTGCAACCCGCCACCCTTTTTTTCTAAAAACGTCTTTACGGGACCCTCATTGTTTAACGGGTGGATCAACTCGATGTTCGTCGGTGGCAAGGGAATGAACGCCGCTTTGGTCTTGGCCTCCACCACATCTTCTGTACCTCCCAGATCAAGACCGAAATCCTCACAGAATCGCGCAATGGCTTTCTCGAGATCCGGTACGGCAACCGCTATATGATCCAGCGCTGTAATCATGTCCTGTGTCCTCTACAACTGAGCCAAAAACTGACCGGTTATTTTCTTCCGACGAGCCGCCTGCTCCTCCGGAGTTATCTGCACCAGCACTTCATCAGGCTCAATCTTAAAGATAGGTTGCCCCTTGCTGATAATCGTACCATCCGACTCTACCAGCACCTCTTTAATAGTGCCTGAAAATGGCGCATACACTTTGTTAAACATTTTCATCACCTCAACGATAAACAGCGGGTCGCCGGCCTCGAAGTGATCTCCCTTGCTTACATAAACCTCGTGCTCTGGCGTTTCGCGGGAATAAAACATACCACCACTTTCCGCAAGAATTTCGTCCGAATTAGCCACCGGCGGCGGCACTAGCACCTTGGCCATGAGTTCCTGGTGTGTTTCATCGGTGAGACGCTCGGGTATATTGATGGTCAGGTTAGGGTTCACCGTCAGATCATAGTAGCCCGTAGCCTCGGCAATGCTCGGTAGCGCTGCGAGCACATCCGTACCCGCCTGAAATCCAATGTGGGCTGATCGAATCTGTCGCCACATGCGCTTGCTAATACCTTTTGGCGGATCCTCGGCGTCGAGCAAAGTGTTCAATTCCAGCCAGTCTTCAGCTTTGAGGCGAATAGATAACTCGTCATAAAACCCTAGCGCATCTCGTAGTATGTCATTGTCGTGGTCCCATATCATGGTAGCCGCAGGGGGATTATCGCCAGGCACAAAATCCATATTCAGAAAATGATAGGTGTCCGCTAGCAGCGTGATCGGGTTTTCATTCCAGCTGATTTTTCCGTCGATCAATGTGTAACAGTCTCGGTTAACGCTAAGCCATCCCGCCATGATGTGGGGCTCGTCAATAAGCAGTTCCAGAGGCCGCAGATAAAGACTTTCCTTGCTCTGAAGCACTTGCGCCATTGATGTCTTTTCATCACCCTGCAGTCCCGCCAGCTCGTTAGCGCAAATGGTCTTATAGGCCATTCGCACATCGAGATCGTTTGCGCGCTCCTTAAGTTCGCCTATCGCCGTTAAATAGGGAACGATAAAACGAGTGGTGGGCCGTGCATTAATATTTTGACCGATAAACCAGTTCACCAGCCCGTAGTGAAACTCCAGGTTTGTCGCCAAATCCTGGCCGCGCATTCGCGTCTGACGAATTGTCTCTGCCATCTGCTCGTAGGTATCCAGACGAGTTTCGCCAACAGTCAGGAGCAGCGCTATATTTGAGTCATAAGCACCCGCCAGAGTGTATTTCATGAAAACGTCAGTATCGGGATTATGCAGGCTGATTCCCTGATCGTCGCGGATCTCGCGCTCAGTCGCGTCACTCCAGGATTCAATTACACCGCCCGCGTGAGGTTGGAGTGCTTGATTGGTCGCATTGAGGCGCGCTTCGACGCTGTCGTTGTATCGTGGGACACGGTTCGGCTTGGGCAACTTCGGTCCGTGGGCCGCGAGCAAAACCATTGCTTCAACCAGAGACTCCACGGTAAAGCTGTCTGAGCTATCATCCGGATTGACAAAGTTCAAAGCGTAACAAAGCTCCGTCACACGGTGCTCAACCTGTATTCTGGTATTCATCTCCATAAAGAAGTGCTTATCACGGTCGACAATGCACTCGAAGGTGGAAACAGAATCAAGACCGACTGCAGCGCCAAATGCAGCCGCCTCATTCTCCATCGCTGTCAGTGTTTTTAAATCCTGCTTGAGGATGCGGGCCTCCTCGGATTGGCCAGCAGCCTCGGCTTGATCAATCGCTCTCTGCAGTGACTCAACAGTAACCGATACCTCCAGCAGCTTTTGCTCGTGCATTTGCAATGAGCAGTCCCGCCCACCCATGGTAAGACTCCAGTCACCATTACCGATAACCTGAATTTCGTTGTGCCGAGTGGTTTCGATGTTTAACTCCACAAGGACATTTTTATTATCACCTACCCCGGTCGTCTTCACTTCGTTGAGAATTTCGCGCACCAGCTCTGGCGTGCGTGCCGACTCGCCAATACCGAGAATACGTTGGCCTTTGCCGCCACCGCCGCTGATAGCCTTGAGGCGCACGCGATTTTCGGGATATTCGGCTGTCATTTTATCAACAGCCTCGGTAAGGGCGTCGCACAGCTCATCTACCGTGTAAATATCTATGCCTTTCTCATAGGACGCCGATAGAACAATATCAGCCTTATCTGCCAGCTCGATATTTTTGTCGTCCAGTGTTTTGTCAGGCACGTCCAGGCCGTGGGTCTTCACCAGCGCCTTGAGCGCCTTGACGTCCGGATGCTTTTTCAGGAGTGCGAGCGCGGTGCCATTGTCGATACCGGGCGTTACGGATACGCCGCATTTGAGCGCGGTACGCTTTGCCTCATCCTTCAGCCCCGCATCATGAACCGTGCGCGAACAGGGCCCAATGAAATTCAAACCAGCCTTCTCCATGGCGGCAACCATGGTTTCGTCTTCTGCCATGAAGCCGTAGCCAGCAAATATCGCGTTGTAATCGTTCTCCCTTGCGATATTAATGATCTGCTTAATACGTTGCTCCCGCTCTTCCTTATTGGCTCCGCTATAATCCGGCACACGATGCACCCGGTCTGGATTAGTCAGCGATCGCAGTTCTGGTGCCAGCGCATTGCGGTAAACAATTGAGTCTTTTTCCGACAGCAATATGCCAAAGTGCTCAATGCCCATCTCAGCAAAAGCATCCATGGCCTCTTTGCGGATAGGCCCCCTGCAAATAATCAATGGGCGAATTCCGCTGCAATCAAACTGCTGAACCCAGGCCGAGGCCGCCTGGCCCAGCCGGCGATCGCTATGGACAAGCGGATTATTCAAATAAAATTCGTTAGACACGACATTTTCCTCTATTGCGGTGCCGGATAGTCGACTAGTGGAATTCGCGCTGCACTGCCTGCAGCGGCTCCGCCTGGTAACGACGTAGATAAAACGCCATGTTCTCCGCCAGCACTCGTCGCAAATCTGAGGGCATGACGATCTGGGAAATAGACCCCAGGCTGAGCGCCTCGTTGGGGTTCATTAGTTCCTGCTCATAGCGCTTCACTAGCAACGCTTCCTCTGACTTGACCCAATCATCAATGAGTTGCTGCGCAGTCTCCGCCGCCTGATTTTGTGACAGCCCTGCCGAGAGCTGGGCCTGCGTCTCCGCTTCAACCCTCTTTTTCACGGAGCCGCGAATCTTGCGTAACTCACTCTTGTATACGTATTCCACTCCCGCCGGCCCCATCACCGCCACGCGCGTTGTGGGCAGCGCCACCACCAGGTCAGCGCCCGTGGGTACACTGTTAAAAGATGCATATGCGCCACCGAACGCGTTGCGCACAAGAACCAGAAATCGAGGCGTTCGCAGGTCCACGATTGCGTCCAACATCGCCCTGCCTGCCTGCACGATTCCACCGGCCTCCTGTTCTTTACCCGGTAGGAAACCGGTGGTGTCTTCCAGGAAAATCATGGGAATGTTATACAGATTGCAAAAGCGTATGAAGCGGGCATTTTTGTACGAGGCGGCGATATCGATCTGACCGGACGCTACAGCGGAGTTGTTCGCCACGAACCCCATCACATTTCCGCCCATCCGGCCAAGAGCACAAATCGTATTACGGGCACGATCAGGCTGCACCTCAAGAAAATCACCATGGTCACACAGCTGTTGTATGAGAATCGTAATGTCGATGGGCGTATTAAAGCCTGTCGGCGAGTTAAACGCTTTTTTGAGCAATATATCTATGTCCCAGGTCTTGCGATCAACAGGATCAGAACTGGCTTGAGGAGGAGGCATCTCACCGTTATAGCTGGGCAGGTAATTCAGCAACTCTCGCACTTTGCGCAGGGCGGCGACCTCGTCCTTCACCACAAAATCGGTTACCCCACTTTGACTGTGGACGCTCGGGCCCCCTAATTCCTCTGGCGTAACATCCTCTCCCAGCACTGACTTGACCACGCCGGGACCTGTGAGGCCAAAAAACGTATCGTTGGGCTGAATCAGAAAGCTACCTTGCCGCGGCAGGTAAGAGCCACCTCCCGCATTAAACCCAAACATACACATGATGCTTGGAACAATGCCGCTGATTTTGCGCAGCGCGGCAAATGCCTCGGCGTAGCCGTCAAGCCCACCTATGCCAGCAGGAATATATGCGCCCGCACTGTCATTAAGCCCCACAACGGGTATACGCTGCTTGGCGGCGAGCTCAAACAGGCGCGCCAATTTGGCGCCGTTAGTAGCATCCATGGAGCCAGCGCGCACAGTAAAATCATGACCGTAGAGCGCAACGTCCCGGCCGTTGACCTTGATCACGGCAGTTACCAGCGAGGCACCATCCAGATTCGGCCCCCAGTTCTGGTAAAGAACTGTCGGAGGCTCATCGCTTAGATAGCGAATTCGCTCCCATATGGTCATACGGCCCTTCTGGTGCTGCCGCTGCACATTCTTTACGCCTGCGGTAACGTAGGGGCGCTGTTGCAGCTCCCAACCCGCTTTCATGGACTCCTCGTAGGGCCCCGGTTCCGATGCAATCTGCCCGGGCACCCGGAACTCTTTCTCATTGTCCTCGGCGAAAGGATTGCGCAGTGTCGCCGCGAGGTCAGTGCTGCTTTTCTTTGTCATAATTCCTATAATCCAAACGTTACCCAAGGTGGTTATTGGAGGGCCTGCGCTACTCCCGAGGGAAGCGCCCCGGTTGCAAGTCACGGTGAGCAGGCTTAGGATGCGAATGTACAGTAAATTCGGGGTGTTACAGTAATTTGCCGGGCCTTTAAAGTCAATTGAGACCGCCTTGCATTTCTATTCTTTTAAACGCAGATGCTTGTTATTTCACTGCAGATCAGCGATTTATACCGCCCCACCCGGGCTTGTACCCACAAGGACTAGCAGACAGCGCGATGAGCCAATCCGCCCACCTTGAGGAAATCCCCTACTACGCCGATAGCTGCGAGTTGTTTGAGCGTATCCGCGACCTGCCCAGAGCAGTCTTTCTCGACAGCAGCTTCCCTCATGCAGCGTCCGGTCGCTACGATCTGCTTGCCGCGAACCCCTCTGCAACAAACCTACCGCAGCTTGCAGCAGGCGCAGGGGAAATCGCCTGTCGCTCCTGGTTTGATGAGCTTGCCCGTTTTCATCAGGCACATTATCAAGGCATACAACCGGTCTCACCGGACATTCCCTTCTGCGGAGGCATACTGGGCTACCTGGGTTATGGGCTTGGCGAATCACTACACGATATCAACCTTGGTCACGCGCCCTCCGACAGCGACAGCGCCCGCGCCCAACTGTGTGCCTATGACTGGGGCATTGTGCAGGATCACCTGCTGCAACGCTCTGTTCTCGTTTGCCTGCCACAGGTCAGCACTGCGGAGCGGGCAGACCTGCTGTCGAGGTTACGGAGTGCAGCCACACGGGAGGAAAGCAAGCTTGTCATTACTGCGCCCTTCTCATCCAACGTTACGGCGGGGCAGTACCGCGAGGCTTTTGAGCGTGTGCAGGCCTACATCCACGCTGGAGACTGCTACCAGGTGAACCTGAGCCAGTGCTACAGCAGCGGTTATCTGGGTGATCCGTGGGCAGCTTACCGCACTCTTCGCCGCGTCGCGGCAGCGCCGTTTTCAGCCTACCTCACGCTACCCGACAGCCAGGTGCTGACCTGCCTGTCACCCGAGCGCTTTCTGTCTCTGCACGGTCAGAGGGTCGAAACATCACCCATAAAAGGCACTCGCCCACGGTATGCAGATCGAGAATTAGATGAGCTCGCCCGCAGAGAATTGGGCACCAGCGCCAAAGACAGGGCAGAAAACCTGATGATCGTTGACCTGCTACGTAACGATCTGGGGCGCAGCTGCGTAACCGGGAGCATCCATGTCGACCGTTTGTTTGAATTGCAAAGCTATCCGACCGTGCATCACCTGGTCAGCACCATTGGTGGCGACTTACAGCCTGACCGTGGGCCTTGGGAGCTACTGCGAGACAGCTTTCCCGGAGGTTCTATCACAGGCGCACCGAAACGACGCGCGATGGAGATTATCGCGGAGCTCGAGCCTCACTCCCGCGAGGCCTACTGCGGCTCTGTGCTCTACATCAGTGCAGACGGGCGCATGGACAGTAATATCGCCATTCGCAGCCTGTTATGGTCAGGCAAGAACGTCCAGTGCTGGGGCGGAGGAGGCATCGTGGCGGATTCAGCATGGCAGCAGGAATACCAGGAGTCCTGGGACAAGGTTGGCAAGTTACTCGGCGCACTCGAACAAGACCACAGACGCTGGGAGTGCGAATCAGAGCTCCAGTCGACGGTCACTGGCCTGCAGAAAAGCCCCTTTTAGCGCCTCCAACGTGTCCACAGCTTGAAATTGAGGAAACTCCTCGATCACATTTTGCGGGGCGTGTATCAAAAAACCAACGTCCGCCTCGCTGAGCATGGTTGTATCGTTATAGGAATCGCCCGCCGCCAGCACACGATAATTCAAACTGTGCAGCGCCTTCACCGAGGCACGTTTGGGATCTTCCTGACGCAATTTGTAGTCTACAACCCTCCCCTGCTCATCGGTAACAAGGCGGTGACAGAAAAGCGTTGGCCAATGCAACTGACGCATGAGAGGCTGCGAAAATTCATAAAATGTATCTGACAAAATGATCACCTGAAAACGCTCACGCAACCAATCGATGAAGTCAACGGCGCCAGGCAGCGGCTGCAGTGTCCCGATCACATCCTGTATATCGTCGATCTTCAAGCCGTGCTGATCGAGCAGTTTCAGGCGCTGCCTCATGAGCACATTATAGTCAGGGATATCGCGGGTAGTGGCTTTCAATTCTTCGATACCGGTGCGCTCTGCGAACGCTATCCAAACCTCGGGTACAAGCACTCCTTCAAGGTCCAGGCAAACCAATTCCACGATGTATTCCCCCCGTGCACAAATAAGATGAGACTAAACGATAATCTAACCATTGTGACGTGTCATACACAAGCCCTTGACGAGCGAGTCAAGCGTTTGCCTGCGCGCCGCCAGTGCTAATAAACCGGCAACTCGAGGTGTGAAAACAGGTCAGCGAGCTCCGCCTTGGATTTACAACCAAAAGCGTCCGTGATCAGCTCACGTGACAGGTGAGGCGCAAACTGCGCTATGAAATCGTACATGTAGCCGCGTAAAAATGTATCTCTCCGACAACCAATCTGGGTAATACTGCTGGCGAACAAGTGACTTGCATCAATCGCTACGAGGTCGCTATCGATGCTTTCGTCGTGAGCCATACCTGCGATGATCCCGATGCCCAGACCCAGGCGCACATAGGTTTTAATCACATCGGCATCGGTTGCGGTAAATACGACCTTTGGCACGAGCCCTTCCGCCATGAAGGCATCGTCGAGCTTGGAGCGCCCGGTAAAGCCAAAGACATAAGTGACGATTGGATGGGCCGCGACGTCTTGCAAAGTAATCCGCGATACCTGCGCCAGTGGGTGATTTTTTGGCACCAGTATGCAGCGGTTCCAACGATAGCAAGGCATCATAATAAGGTTGGAAAATAATTCCAAAGCCTCTGTTGCAATCGCAAAATCAACGGTGCCATCAGACGCCATCTCGGAAATTTGCATCGGCGTCCCCTGGTGCATATGCAAGGCAACATCCGGATATTCGTTTATAAAGCTTTTTATCGTCGCAGGCAGCGCGTAACGCGCCTGAGTATGAGTAGTCGCAATGGACAGACTACCTTTTTTCTCATCAGCGAATTCCTCTGCGACCTGCCGGATACTTTTCACCTTGAAAAGCACCTCTTCAGCGGCCCCGAGAATAGCTTCGCCCGCCGGCGTGACATGGGTCAGGTGCTTGCCACTCCGGGCAAAAATCTCTACGCCTAGCTCATCCTCAAGCAGCCTGATTTGCTTACTGATACCGGGCTGGGAGGTATACAGACTCTGTGCAGTCGCCGAGACGTTTAAATCGTGGTGTGCCACTTCCCATATGTAACGCAACTGCTGAAGTTTCATATCGATCTCCGCGATAATGCGTCGAATTAAGTGACGCAGACTGCCCTTCCTTATAAAGGATAGACATACATTGAGACATTTGCCAAATCAAAAGTAATAAAGGCGCAGCGTGATTTAGCGGTTTGCCACCCCGTGGGGTACGTGTCCGGTTGCCACGTGGGGACTCGCCAAATCGCAGTGAGTCTGCTGGTCGTCGAAGAATACATCTGCCTGGTAAGCCCGCAAAAACTCGGTCTTGTTGAGCCCGCCTAAAAAGATTGACTCGTCGATACGAATGTTCCACGCACGCAGCGTACGAATCACCCGTTCATGGGCCGGCGCTGAGCGGGCCGTAACCAGCGCGGTTCGTATAGGAGCCTCCGTCGGCGGGAAAGCCTGCTGCAGTCGATGCAGAGCGGCAAGAAAAGGTTTGAATGGACCGCCTCGCAATGGCTCTCTGGCAGCCGCCTGCTCGCTCGCGGTGAACGCCTCGAGGCCATCGCGCTTGTAGACCTGTTCTGCCTCGTCGGAGAAGACCACCGCATCACCATCGAAGGCAAAACGCAATAGCTCACTCTCCGGTGCACCTGCACCGCGCGACACAAGCGTCGCTGCCGCGACGCCATTGTCCAGTGCACGGCGCACATCCTGCGCTTCACTTGAAAGGAATAACTTACAGCCGAACGCATTAATATATCGCCAGGGACTTTCTCCGCCACAAAATGCGGCCCGGGTAATATCCAGTTCGTAATGCTGGATAGAGTTGAAAATGCGCAGCCCTGTATCCGCGCTATTGCGTGACAGCAATACCACCTCTACTTGGCAGGAGGGATCGAGCGTGCCATTGAGGCGTAGCAGCTTTTGCACCAACGGAAATCCCTCTCCGGGCGTCAGGGGCTCCTCTTCCCGCGCCACCTGATACTCGGAATAGGCCTGCAGACCGTCCTCCTCGAAAACATGGTGGCTGTCGTCAAGATTAAACAGGGCACGGGAGGAAATCGCCACGACCAGCTTGTCATTTACTTCACTCGGCATAGCGACAGGATACCGACTTGCTCAGCCATCCGCCAGCAAACCCCCGGGGCAGATCAACTGACTTTAAGCACACCTCGCTCCTCAAGCTGCAGCAGCAATAGCTGTTGCAGTATAAATTCGCGGGTTGTATCGGGGTGATCGAGTTCAACGCGCTCGAGAAAGGGTCTTGCCGCATCCGCATCCGCCCTGTGCAAAAGCGCCCGAAAGGTGTTGGCGATGAAATGTGCCGGGTCGTGGCTGAGCGACTTGATCGCTTTCAAACTGGCCGCCAGAGCCAACTCCTGCTCACTAAGGTCCGTGCCAAACGGGTATTCAGGCAGCATCCCGGCCTTGCGGTAGGGCGCCATAACAGCGGCCAGATGCTCTGGCGTATTCCTCTTGGCCGATTCTGGCAACTCATAATCCTGCGGGATCTTGCCGCGCTCCCGGGCCGCTATCAGCAACTCTTCCTGAAAGCGGCCGTCTGCAATATTAATGAGACGCCGGGCGATTTCTTCGTCACTTTGACCGCGCAGATCAGCCACACCGTACTCCGTCACCACAATATCCCTGAGGTGGCGAGGAATAGTTGTATAACCGTAGCTCGGCACCACATTCGACTGCAGTTGTTTGCCCTCCCCGCGAGTGCTGCGAATACAGAGGATAGAGCGAGCTCCAGGTAGATCGTGCGCCATCGCGACAAAGTTATATTGACCACCTACGCCGCTGATCACGGTACCGTCCTCCAGCGCATCAGATGCTACCGACCCGTCCAGCGATACCAACATACCAGTATTAATAAAGCGAGCACCCAGACGCTGGGCGCTGTAAAGCGGATAATCGAGCAGCAACTGGTTAGTACGCCGTACACCGGTCATACAGATTTCCTGTCGCTGCTGTGGCGTTAAGTCACGCAGCCGCTGATAAAAATCCTGCGGGCCGAGATAAAATCCCGCGTGCAGTAGTCTCCCGTTGCGCAGAACGTCGCCATCAACCATGGATAGTAGTGCATCCCGCACCTCTGTATCGTCCATATCATTGGGCATTCCGCGGCCGCCGATAGATAACCGGTCGCCGCCGAGCTTGACGTCTGCTGGCAGAATGCCCCAGTACTGTAAATGCTCCAAACTCTTCTTGTCCAACTGACGCGGGATAAGCCCGTTCTCGCGGGCATAGGCGAATAAACGCTCGTCAATTCGCTTTGAAATGCTGCCTTCATTAAGACCCTGTTGCAGCGCCAAATTGTCGTAGACCCTGCGCTTAACAATACCGTGCTCGACCAGATGAAGAACGCCGTTCACCAGCATTTCAGTTGAGACGTAAAGTCCCTTACTGAACACCTCGCAATGGCGCGGTGTTGATTTGGCACGGTCCAGTTTGTCGAGCAATGAAGAGTAACTTTCACCTTGCTCCTCACGCAGGATACAGGCTTGTGCAAGTGCATCGCCCAACGCCCCAATACCGATTTGCAAGGTACCCCCATCGGGAATCAGGCTGCTGGCATGCATCGCCATAGCGTAGTCTCGAGCAGGCACTGCCGCGTTGGGAACAGCAAAAAGCGTACGGTTGTAAGCGTTATTGCGAACCACCAGATCAAAAGCGTCTACGGACACCTCCGCATCCAACTCCATGTAGGGTAAATCTTCGTGCACCTGTGCGAGGCACAGTGGACGTCGCTGCGACCCGCGCGGCAACTCCAGTATCTCTAGGCTCAAATCGGCGTTACAGGAGAGACTCAGCGCAAGCCCCTCTTGCCCATCCCGGCAGGCAACGAGTTGCACCAGAACATTGACGCCAAGATCTAACATATCGCGTGCGATATGAGTGTAATTACTCGAAATATAGCTGCGCTGGGCGGCAGGCCTGCCCTTCATCGATCCCGCGCGCAGATAGAGTTCGGTGACGCGAATATTCTCGGGCAGACTCCCCTCACGGTAGGGGGCGTAAAAACTGAGTTCTTCATAGTCCCCGAACAGGCGCTCGCGCAGCGGCGCGAAAAACGCTGCTTCGAGCTCGCTAGCTGGCGCAGGCACCTCAAGGCAAAGTGCAGTGACAATGTGCAAAGACAGCGTGGGATCGGAAAGCGCTCGCTCATAAAACGCATTAAGAAGCTGCACCGGCTTACCCAGCCCAAGTGGCGCAGCAATGACCAGGTTTTTACCCTGACGTTCGACCGTTCTTTCTACACATTGCTGCGTGCTGTTCAGTATTTCCGCCATGAACACACCCCCGCGAGTGTCGCATTTTTTTCAGGCCAGATTTTTAGTGCACTTGCCCTTGTGGCTGCGCCAAATACTCGCGCGTTAAGCGAAAAACCAAGGGCGCCAGCAAGATGAGTGCAATCAGGTTAGGAATCGCCATAAGCGCATTGAGTGTATCGGCTATCAGCCATACCGTACTGAGCTTGAACACCGTACCAATCGGCACGGCCAATACCCAGGCGACCCTGAAGGGCAATATGGCACGGGTGCCGAACAGAAATACCATGCAACGCTCGCCATAAAAAGACCAGCCGATCATAGTGGTGAACGCGAACAGGCATAATCCTGTAGCGACGATATAATCCCCACCGGGAAAGGCGTTTGAAAAAGCCATGCTCGTGAGGCTGGCACCGCTAACCCCACTGGGCCACACATCAGTGATTACGATCACCAAACCCGTGATCGTGCAAATAATCAGGGTATCTATAAATGTGCCCAGCATCGCGATCATGCCCTGCTCAACAGGCTGGTCGGTGCGGGCAGCCGCATGGGCTATCGGCGCCGAGCCCAGTCCCGCCTCGTTGGAAAAAATGCCTCGCGCTACGCCCCAGCGCAGCGCAGCCCAAACAGTGGCACCTGCAAAACCGCCGGTGGCGGCCGTGGGACTGAATGCCGCTGCGACGATCGTACTCAGCGCATCAGGCACTTCCGTTATATTCAACACGACAATGCTCAGGCCAGCGATCAAGTAGGCCAGTGCCATGAGGGGCACCAGCAGGCTCGCCACACTGGCAATACGTCGGATTCCACCCAGCACCACCGCGCCCACCAGCACCATGAGCGTCAGACCGGCCGCAAGCGGTGGCACCCCGAATGTGCTCTCCATGACATCTGCCACTGAATTGGACTGCACTGTGTTGGCAATGCCAAATCCAGCCAGACTCCCGAAAATAGCAAACGCCACGCCCAGAGGCCGCCAACGGCGATGCAGGCCGTTGCGGATATAATACATCGGGCCACCACAGTAATTACCCTGATCATCCCGCTCTCTGAACTGCACAGCACAGACCGCTTCTGCATATTTGGTCGCCATCCCGAACAAGGCGGTCATCCACATCCAGAACAAAGCGCCGGGGCCACCCAGGGCAATGGCTGTCGCAACGCCGGCAATATTGCCCGTGCCGATCGTCGCCGACAGAGAGGTCATCAGTGCGCTGAAGGGCGGGATATCACCCGCTGCGTTGCTCGACCGCCCTCGCAATAATAATTTGATGCCATCGGGAATGCGGCGCAAGGGCATGAAGCGCAGACCGATGGTTAGGTAGATACCCGTGCCCAATAGCAGTGCCAACATGGCAGGGCCCCAAACCAAGCCATTCAGCTCTTCGATAAACTCCGTCATCGCTCTGCTCCTGCCTTATGCCATTGTCGTTTACCGCGCGATAGCGCCCTGCATGGCAGCGCGCTGCGGGAATAGGCCAAAAATGCCGCCCGTATGCAAAAAGACAATATCCTTGCAGCCTTCAAAACGCCCAGCAGCAATTTCTGCAACCATACCGGAGAAGGCCTTACCAGTGTAGACCGGATCCAGCACCAGCCCCTCTAATCGACACAATTCCGCGATCAGCTCAAACACCGCTGGATCTGTCACCGCATATCCCTTGCCCACGTAGCCATCCAATACCCTTGGGGTAATCTCGACTGCGGCCACGTCGGGATAGCGCTGACGCCAGTCCGCCGCATCCTGTGCCACCTTATGCAGGAAATAATCCTCGTCATCACAAACGTTCACACCCCAGATCGTCGCGGGTAGACTATGCAAGGCTGCGCCCAGTGTAAGACCTGTTTGAGTGCCACCGGAACCAGTCGCGGTAATCACGTGGGCCTCTGCAATGCCCGCCGCGCTGAAGTCATGCGATAGCTCCTCGCACGCGGCGATGTATCCCCAAACTCCGATACCATCACTACCGCCAGTGGGAATTACCAGCGCTCTCTTGCCCTCTGCCGCATAATGCGCCTGCCACTGTGCCAGCAGACGGTCAATCTCCTCACGGTACTGTAAGGCCGGATAGCAACTGACTTTGGCCCCTGCCAGGTAATCAAGGAGCAGGTTACCGTCGTTGTCGGCTGGCGGGTCACCCCGCAAAACAAGAT
>JAAENL010000112.1 GCA_024224435.1 Halieaceae bacterium | reverse complement strand
CTGAGTGGCCGCAAGCATCATCGCTTCGCGCGCCTGCCGGTTGTCTGGCTCGGCGCAAGCGGTCTGGATATTCTGGTAGATAGTGCGCATGGCGGTTAGCGCGACGCTGTCGGTGAAGGGGTTCGACTTGCGACTGACAAAGGCCTCCATCGCATGGCAGAAGCTATCGATGCCGGTATCCGCAGTGAGCCTGTAAGGCATGCTCAGAGTCAGCTCAAAATCGACGAGGGCAGCCAGCGGCATCATCCCCAGCCCCATGCACAGCATTTTCTCCTGAGTCTCTGTATCTGTAATGACCGCCACACGGGTGGCCTCGGACCCTGTGCCGGCGGTAGTGGGAATGGCGATAACAGGCAAGCCTGAATTCACCTGATGAGGCGCCTTGTAATCGCGCATAACACCGCCGTGAAGCGCCAACACCGCCACCGCCTTGGCGGTATCCAGAGAGCTTCCTCCGCCCAGCGCGACGACGCAATCGTAATCACCGGCGCGACACACCTCAAGAGCCGCATACACGCTCTCGGTTGTAGGATCGGGCACACAGTCACAGAACAGGCCACAGGCAATACCCGCCTCCGACAGGGGCGCCTGTATACGATCGCTGTACCCACACTCTTGCATAAAGGGGTCAGTGACTAACAAGGGCCTGGAAAGTCCGAGTTCTGTCAGTGTCGTGACCAGTTCTGCGCTGGCTCCGGCGCCGACACGCAAAATGCGGGGCAGGTTGATTATCGATGCCATGGCGCGACCTCCTGTGACATATTTTTGTGCGTTGATGCATTGATGTGCTTTGAGGTGGCACTCTCGCAAGGCAGGTATGCGAGGTCAAGGCGAGCCGCAAGAAAGATCGAGTCCCTCCGGTAAAAAAACGCCTCGTCTGCCGCGAAGGGCGGGGCTGGCAGGGTCACAGCAATAATCAGGGGTCAACGTCCGCCGCATGACTCCTGATCCGAACAGGCCGCAGCTCGTAATGTTGCTCCGTCATTTGCGCTTCCCAGACACCAAAGCAGCCGCTTTCCAGATCGTCGTAGGCCTGGCGAATAGAATCATTAACCTGGGGGTAAGCCACCTCGTCCCAGGGGCACTCATCCCGGGAAAAAAAACGGCAGGCCAAAGACTCCACGCCAGGCTCGCATTCCTCTGACGCCACCGCAGACCGAAAACCGACATACAGCTGGTTGATGAACGTGATACTGCCCGCCATATACAGTTGCAGCTCAGTAGGGGCCAAACTGACGCCGGCCTCTTCGCAAAGTTCCCTTGCAGCACCCTCCGCCAGTGTCTCGTCCTGCTCAAGGAAACCACCTGGAATTGCCCACTTTCCGCGCTGCGGTGGCTGGCTGCGCTGTACCCATAACAGCCGCTTGCCGCAGGAGATAAAGGCTGTCACCACCACGCGGGGATAATCGTAAACCGGTGCCTGACAGCGCTGACAAAAAAGATAGTTACGCACTTCGCCACCGACCACCGAGCGCATCAGCGGGCCACAGCATTCGGGACAATATTTGATATCGGACAACAGGCCACTCCTTGTCGGGAAACGATAGCACTTTGCCTTGGCAAAAGCATTGACGCTATGCTGCACCCTTTGCACTAGCGAGATAGCCGCATGATCGACCGTCTGCCAGAAATCCAACTCCTGCTCACCGGCAACGAAATTATGAGTGGCGATACTATCGACTCCAACTCTGCAGTCATCGCCCAAAAACTGGGAGAGGCGGGAATAGGCATCCACCGCAAGGTCACACTGGGAGACGATGCACAGTTAATCTCGGATGAGCTTGTCGACATGGCCAAAAGTGCAGATGTCGTTATCGTTAACGGTGGGCTCGGCCCGACCATTGACGACCTTACTGCCGAAATACTCGCCAATGCCGCTGGAGTGGCACTTGAACAACGACAGGAGGCGGTCATTCATTTGCAACAATGGTGTGCACGACGCAACCTGCAACTGAACCAAGCCAATCTAAAGCAGGCTATGCTTCCCGCGGGTTGCACCATTATTGATAACCCTATCGGCAGCGCCGTGGGCTTTGAGTTGAGCATCGGCCGTTGCCGCATCATCTGCACACCCGGAGTGCCCGGGGAACTCAGGGCGATGCTCGATCATATTGTTGCCGGCATCGCCGGACAATCAACCTCTGCATCGAGGCGCAGCGTACTGCGCTTACAGACCTTTGGTCTCGGAGAATCGACTGCGCAGCAGATAATCAGCGACGCGATTCCGGACTGGCCCGCTGACGTTGAGCTGGGCTTTCGCGCCGGCTCGCCGCAGATGGAAATCAAGCTCAGCATCAACACTCACTCTGCCATGGACGCGCAGGAAAAATGCAGGCAACAGCTGAATGATCTGTTTGGCGACCATATTATTGGCGAGGGCGACACAACGCTGGCCCAGCGCGTGTTACAGCTGCTTGACGGGCACAATGCCACCCTGTGCACAGCGGAGTCTTGTACCGGTGGACTGATCGCCTCCAGCCTCACGCAGGTTCCCGGCTCCTCCAGCAGTTTTCACGCGGGTTTTGTCACCTATTCCAACGACATCAAACATTCCGTCCTTGGCGTGAGTAAAGACACGCTGGCGCAGTGCGGTGCAGTCAGCGAAGAAGTCGTTCGAGAAATGGCCAGGGGCGCACTGCGAGAAGCCTCAGCGGATTTCGTGATCGCAGTTTCCGGCGTAGCCGGCCCGGGAGGTGGCACCTCCGAAAAACCGGTGGGAACGGTGTGGCTCGCCTGGGGCACAGCGCAGGATTTACGTACGCGCAACCTGTGTTGGCCAGTGGAGCGAACGTTATTCCAAACGATGATCGCCGCCGCAGGGCTCGACATGATCCGAAGAACCCTGTTGGGCATTGACACTGAACCGCGCTACTTTGATCAGCGTCAGGCCAAGCACACCGGGTAATTCGCGCTAGGGCTGCAATTGCTCTATCCGCCAGGCGCGATCCCTGTCAAGGGTGTACACGAACCGGTCATGAAGGCGGTGCTCACGCCCCTGCCAGAACTCGATGCGGTGCGGGACCACACGGTAACCACCCCAGAAATCAGGCATTGGAATCTCCCCTTGCGCAAACTTCTCGCGGATACCATGAAACTGTTGTTCAAGAACCGCTCGCGCACTGACAGGTCTACTTTGACGAGATGCCCAGGCCGCGATCTGACTTTCTCTTGGGCGCGTCAGGAAATAAGCCGCAGATTCGGTCGCCGTCATTTTCTCGGCATGCCCCCCAATAATCACCTGGCGATCAAGCACGTTCCAGGGAAAATGCAAAGACACCTGAGGACGCTGCGCCATCGCTCTTGCCTTGTCGCTGTCAAGGTTGGTGTAAAATACAAAACCACCCTTGGACAGCCCCTTCAGCAGCACTATCCGCTGCCTTGGCGTATCATTTTCACCAGCAGTCGCCAGAACCATTGCGGTCGGATCCTTAAGACCTGCCTGTACAGCCTGCTCCAGCCAGAGCTCAAACTGCCGCAGAGGACTGTCGTCCAGCCGATCCCTGGCGAGGCCGCCTGCCGTGTATTCCCTCCGGAATTTCTCGTATCCCAATGTCAATGCCTGTTACGCTGCGGGCCTAGTAGTGTAGCCTTGAGGCCTCACAGAGGCAAAGTCCGGCCCTATGGAACACCCACCTATCATTCAAATCGCCAATGACACCGATCTGGGCATTCTGGTCGACATACTCAGCGACAGTTTTTCTACTGATCCCATGTTTAACTGGGTCTTTCCACAAACGGAACTCTATCCCCACTTTTTTCATCTGCTGGTGAAAAAAGTGTACCTCCCGCGCGGCATTGTGCACATGGACGAGCGGGGCCGCGCGGCGGCACTGTGGCTGCCGCCTGAAGAACGCCTGGAGGTTGCACCTCGCCTTGGCCTACTGCGGTTTGGTATCAGACTGATTGGTCAAACAGGGGGTCTCAGAGCCGTGTCGCGACTGTATCGACAAGGCAGCGTCTTCGAGAAGCATTACCCGCGTGAGCCGCATTACTACCTGCAGTTTATCGGCTGCCGCGGCACAGACCAGGGCCAGGGCATCGGCGCAGCCCTGCTGAAGGATGGGTTGGCTATCTGCGATAACCGCGGCATGCCGGCCTACCTCGAGTGTTCGAATCACCGCAATGTATCGCTCTACCAGCGCCATGGTTTTCAAATCAAGGCGCAACAGGTAGTGGGCAAAAACGGGCCAATGGCCTGGTTTATGTGGCGTGATCCCCGCTAGTCTGGCCGGGTATGCCGCTTAATCCTTGGTGCTCGGAAACACCGGTGCACGCTGCATCATCGCCGGGATTTGGGGGAAGG
>JAAENL010000111.1 GCA_024224435.1 Halieaceae bacterium | reverse complement strand
GAGGCAATTAACGATGGAATGATGGATTAATTGATGAACAGACTTCTCTTCAGCGTAGCATTTCTCTTGGGCGCCGGCGCCATTACGTGGGTTGCTGCAGGGTTTCTCGGGAAAGATACGTTGGCGCTAGCGGTGACCGTGATCATTGCACTGGTGTTTGTGCTGGGAATATCGGAACTGCTGCAGTTCAGGCGAGAAACTGCCAGCCTGGTCGAAGGCCTCGGTCGTGCAAGCGAAGAGGAGGGCTTGCCAGCCTGGCTTGCACGGCTGCATCCGTCTCTTCGCGCTGCTGTTCGATTACGGATAGAAGGAGAGCCCGTAGGCCTCCCCGCGCCTGTGTTTGCTCCATACCTGGTAGGCCTCCTCGTGATGCTCGGCCTATTGGGAACGTTTGTAGGTATGGTAGTGACACTGGAGGGCGCCGTGCT
Source organism: Halieaceae bacterium (assembly GCA_024224435.1). Classification (GTDB taxonomy): domain Bacteria; phylum Pseudomonadota; class Gammaproteobacteria; order Pseudomonadales; family Halieaceae; genus Marimicrobium. Next base: position 753 of record JAAENL010000111.1, on the reverse strand, counting down.
GGCACTCACTGGCAGTGCCGATCTCGCCGCTATTCGCAACGGACTGGCGGCGCCAATCGAAGGACTGGGGCTGGCATTCGGAACCTCTGTTGCAGGCGTGGCGGCATCTGCAGCGCTGGGGCTTGGCGCGACGCTAAGTCGGCGTGAGCGCATTGTGGCCACACGACAGCTGGATGCTGTTATCGCTGGTACGTGGCGAGAGCATTCACTGGTGCACAGCCGACAGGAAACCTTCAAAGCAATGCAGCATCAGGCGGAGGCCCTGCCGGAACTGGTCGCGCAGCTGTCCGCGATGGGACGCAAACTGGATGTCTTGGGTACCACATTGAACGCTACCTTGGTGCACAATCAGGAAGCGTTTTTGCAGGCAGCGAGAAATGACTTTACAGCACTGTCTGATAGTGTCGACAAGTCGTTGCGGCAGGGACTGGCGCGGGGGGCAAGACTGGCGGGCGAGGGTATTGCTCCGGTGCTTCGCAAGACGTTCACGCAGCTTTCGGAAGAAGCGAGAGTCACGCAGCAATCGCTGGCTGATGGACTGGCCTCGCAGGTGTCGGCGGTGGGTGAACAACTGGATCGAAGCAGCGCGCGTATCGGTGAAAGCCTCAGTAGCACTTTGTCGGAACAACGCGTTATCAGTGAAGCGCTGCTGACGGCGCGGGCAGAAGGTGAGGAGGTATGGGCCCGTGAGCAGGGAAAGCGTATCGAGCAACTGAGTCAAACGCTATCGGTAAAGCTTGAAGCATTGCATGT
>JAAENL010000110.1 GCA_024224435.1 Halieaceae bacterium | reverse complement strand
GCTCCCGGCTCCGATGGCATTAGCGGCTACGTCACGTTGTCACCGGGAGAGGGGTTGGTGACCGTCGATAGTCAGAATCCTACCCTGGATTTTCCCACGGTTTTCACGCAGCCACTGACCTTTGATGAACTGTACGGATCGCTGGCGATCGACTGGAATACTGAGCGCTTTCGCATTGATAGCGGTATCCTGACCACGCGGGGCGACGAGGGTATGGCTCGAATACTACTGGGCCTCGAAATACCAGTCTCGCCGGTTAATGACGGGATCGAGATGGACCTGTTGGTGGGCCTGCAGGATGCTCATCCCGCCTACCGGGTCAAATATACGCCTTATGTGCTCGACGCAGGTCTACTGCAGTGGCTGCGCGACAGTATCGGTGACGGTGTCATCGAGCAGGGCGCCTTTCTCTGGCGGGGCAGCCTGAAGAAGGACTCACCTCAGTTGCGCACCGTGCAGCTCGCGTTCAATGTTGCCGACATGGACATGACTTATCACGCCCAGTGGCCTCCCGTAACGGTGCAGGAGGGCGTGATTCTGATCGATAATTCGGATGTTAGCGTCTGGGCCGAGCGCGCTGTTCTGTACGATTCGGTTATAGACGATTTATCGGTTGAAATCTGGGTCGAAGAACAGAGTGCGATAATGCTGGCGCTGCAGGGCGAGGTGTCAGGCCCTGCGAAAGACGGGTTGCACGTGTTGAACAACTCGCCGCTATCTGGCGTTGTCGGTTCAGCTTTTGCCAATTGGCAGACCGAGGGGCAGCTGCATACCCGTCTCGATATTCTGCTTAACCTGAGTGATGGCTCTGTGCCGCCAGTGGTCGAGGTGGTCACGCAGTGGCGCGAAGTAGATCTCATGGTCATGCCGGGCAACCTCGCCGTTGATGATGTGTCTGGCGAGTTTGAATACAGCACCGCCCGCGGATTTGTTTCCCGCGATTTACAGGGTTTTCTCTGGGGGCAGCGTATCGCCGCGCAATTTCGGCAACAGCATCCGGACGTGACCGACCGCTATGACCCAGCGCTTACAGTGCTGACTATTGATCTCGCGACAGTCGTGAGCATGGCGGACGTGCAAGACTGGCTGCAACTGGACCTGCTGGCTTTTGCCGATGGTCAGACGCCTGCGATTGCCTCCTTGACGGTAACCCCTGGCGAGCGACCTCTGCTGACGTTGCAGAGTGAGTTGCAAGGTGTGCAGTTGGACTTGCCACCGCCCTGGAAAAAGCTGCCTGAGCAAAGCCGCCTGCTAAAACTGTCGTTGCCCCTCGGTGCAGGGACAATGCCCTTGTCTCTTTTTCTGGGCTACGATCTGGCGCTCCTGCTGTCGATTGCGGAGGGACGTATCGATGGAGGTGCGCTGGGGTTGGAAACACCATTGCCTGATATCGAGGCGGGTGTCCTGCGAGTGGCGGGCCATACGCCGTTGGTCGATGTGGATGCGTGGCTGAAATTTGTTGATACCTACATTACGGCTCCCTCTCAATCCTCTGCCGAGCGGATCGAGTTAGCGGTACCGGCGCCGACCGCGACGCCGCGTGGCCCGTTGCAACGCAAACCTACGGTGTCGCATGTGGCAAAGTCCGGCGGGTTGCCTTTCGAGTTGGTCATAGACAATGTTCACGCGGATCGTCTGTTGGTGCGCGGTCAGTCCCTGCAGGATGTGACAGTGAGGCTGGTGTTGGAGGACACGCTTTGGCGCTTTGCCATGGATAGCAGCTGGCTGCGCGCAGAGTTGGCACTGCCCCGCACCCCCGCACCCTATATTCTGGATATTGACTATCTCGATCTTGCGGGTCTCCCGCAAGTCGCCCCTTCTGGCGCCGGGGATGCGATCGGATTGCAGTTGCCCCTGATGGATATCACCCTGGGAAACCTGCACTACGGCGACGTACGCCTGGGTGACCTGGCTCTGGACCTGCACAGTGAGGCCGGGTTGATGCGAGCAGAGGGCATTACCGGAACCGTGGCTGGCGCGCGTCTACCCCCGGAGGCACCGGGGCAATTGCT
>JAAENL010000109.1 GCA_024224435.1 Halieaceae bacterium | reverse complement strand
CTGATGGTTTCGCTACTCATGAGGCATTTCAAGTTGATGGCAGGAGCGTTTATGACCGTAGCCATGTTTACTACTACGGCAATAGCGAAGGTGGGATATTGGGTGGCGCGCTGCTCGCGACTGCCCCAAATATAGATAACGGCGTTCTGGGTGTGCCCGGGATGAATTACTCGCTGTTGCTGCGACGAAGTGTCGACTTCGATCTTTATTCAACAGTCCTAAAACCCGCTTTTCCGGATGTTCTTGAACGGACGTTATTGCTATCTTTGTTCCAGATGCTGTGGGACAGAGGCGAGAACAATGGCTACGCAAATCATCTGGTATCTGATCCGCTGCCCAACACACCGGCGAAAAATGTATTGCTGCACGTCGCGTTTGGCGATCATCAGGTGACGCATACCAGCGCTGAAATCATGGCGCGTACTATGGGTATCTCGCTGCATCAGCCTGCCCTAGTTCAGGGCCGTCACCACGATATCAAGCCATTTGTAGAGCTGCCTTCTATAAGCACCTATCCGCACATCGGATCAGCTCTGGTGTACTTCGATGGAGGCCCCGGCCCAAATGACGAGTGGGATGACACTGGCACACACGTGCCTCCTGTCATCAACCAGCCGCCGCGAACAGGCAACGACCCGCACGAGCGTCCTAGACGCGACCCGAGGGCAATGGAGCAGATCTCAGGCTTCATGTCTCCAGAAAGCATTGTTATCAATGCCTGTGGGGCCGGGCCATGTCTGGTCGATGGCTGGAATGGTGTTCTGGAATAAATGGCTCGCCAAATTTCTTTGCAATTATCAGACGGTTAGCGCATCACGCGTCAGCCGTTTTTTGTTTCAGCATAAAGAGTGCCGGGCTTTTGGCCAGCTCGAGTAGCCAGCGCAACCGGGGGGCCGGGCGATTAAGCGCCTACCCGAACACTGAGCAGCGGTAATTACTGTTTTTGGGAGAGTGGAACGGGTACCACGGCAATCGAGTTCATTGAGATGCTTCCGATGAATAGCTGGCCATCGTGCTCGAGGGTGCTGGTGGAGGCGAGGTAGCGGCTCGATTCGTCGCGCAGGCTGTGCACGACATTACCCTCCAGGTCCACGCCGATCAAAAAGGCGGGCCCGCCGAGCCACGGGGTATCGCTGTCGGGCATGGCCCAGCCGATGGCATTCGCGATGAAGGTTTTGAGCCGCGGGTGGGGCTGGATCCAGTCCGCAATGGCGAGCCGCTCCATGACCAGCGAGACCCAGAATATCCCGTCACCGTTGAAGCGGATATCGTCGGGCCACCCGGGGTAGCTCTCGACAAAGACCTCCGTAAGACCTGCCTTGGGGCCGGTAATCCAGTGGCGAAGAGTCCGATAGGCGAGCATCTCGTTGATGAGTGCGTAGTCGTCATTGGGGCCGAGTGCGATGCCGTTGGGGAAACGCAGCTCGGACACTCGAACCTGTGTCATTCCCGTGGCCGGATCGTATGTCAGAAGGCGACCTGAAGGGCGGCCCTCCAAGACCTCGTAGTGGATCTCTCCGTCCTGATACCGGGCTGTCGCATCGGTAAACCAGATGGTGCCGTCGGCTGCGACATCGACGCCGTCGGGGAACATGAACTGCTGGCCGTCCGCACCGGTGGTGAGTATCTCGACCGTGCCTGACT
>JAAENL010000108.1 GCA_024224435.1 Halieaceae bacterium | reverse complement strand
GACAAAGGGCTCATGCTAGCCAAGAACCCTACCTTCTGCGGAGGGTCGAAGGAAAGTAAGTCAACCTCTGACGAGGTGACTTTCAGGGTCGATATGCCGGGGGTAGACCCTCGCGACGTAAACTGGAACAAAATTAGTGTGATCACTATCCCTACCACTTACTGGTGGAACAACGATGGACAGAGGTTCTCGGCAGGACCCTACTACCCCATTACGGTTACCACTAACTCGAAGACCGCAGAGCAGCTCGCGATGTGCGGAAAATGCCTTACTCCATTCCACAAGAATGGATCTACCAATTGCCCGCCAACGTGCCCGGCGTACAAGCAGCGTGAGCGCCAGTTCAAAAAGGCAGAGAACGCCGCCAACGGCATCACCCAGCAGCGCAAGATGACGTTCGCCGAACGCTCTCAGGCGCAGGCCCGCATGGGCAAAATGAACGAGATCTGCCCGGACATCATCGAGGGAAGGCCATGCCGGCGTAGCAAAGGCTGCCGCCGCTGGCACGACTTCACCTACGCTGGCGATTGCTACTTCTACCGGAAAAACAAGGGCAACTGCACCATTGCCAACTGCCTCTTCATGCATGTGAAGGACATTAAGACCGTGCAGCCGCACGAGAAGATCGCCGCCGCGGACGCAGCCGG
>JAAENL010000107.1 GCA_024224435.1 Halieaceae bacterium | reverse complement strand
GTGGCGCCAAAAAGCGCCCCTTTTACCACGTGACGGTCACTGACAGTCGCAACTCGCGGGATGGTCGCTTCATTGAGCGCGTCGGCTTTTTTAACCCGGTAGCCCGGGGTCAGGAAGAGCGTTTGCGTATCGACACCGATCGTGTCGAATACTGGCAGGGCCAGGGCGCGCAAGTCTCGGAACGTGTGGCCAAATTGTTGAAGGATGCTGCTGCAGCGGCCTGAAGTTATGCCGGCTGATCGCAGACGGTATACATGATTGAGTCTGCCGCTGACGGCATGCTGGTGATAGGAAAGATTACCGGCTGCTACGGTCTCAAGGGCTGGGTGAAAGTCCACTCTTACACCGAGCCGCCCGAGAACTTTCTGAACTTTGGTGGTTGGCGATTGAAACGCCGTGACAATTATGAATCCGTTGATTTTGACAGCGGCAATTTTCGCGGCAAGGGCCTTGTGGCTCACATAGCGGGTGTCGATGATCGCACCCTCGCAGAAGCTTACCGGGGGTGCGAAGTGTGCATACCCGAGAGCGCTCTGCCGCCGCTGCCAGAGGGCGAGTATTACTGGAAGGATTTGCAGGGTTTGCAGGTCTGGAACCAGCGGAGCGACGACAGGGTTTTGTTGGGTGTGGTGGATTACCTGATTGAAACCGGCGCGAATGATGTATTGGTAGTGGCGGCCTGTGAAGGCAGCATTGATGAGCGGGAACGCCTGATTCCCTATTTGCCCGGTCAGTCGGTTAGCCGGGTTGATCTGGCATCGGGAGTGATAGAGGTTGATTGGTTCATCGACGAGTGATGTGCTTGAACAGCAGTCTGGAGAGGGTGTCGCGCGTATCGGCGTGGTGAGTCTCTTTCCTGAGATGTTCGCTGCGGTGAGTGAACATGGTGTGACAGGCAGGGCGGTTAGAGAGGGTTTGGTGAGTCTTTCTCACCAGAATCCGCGCGATTATGCGGTGGATGCTCACCGAACGGTGGACGACAGACCTTACGGCGGCGGCCCGGGTATGTTGATGAAGATTGATCCCCTGCAGCAGGCAATTGCGGCGGCAAGGGAAGCGACTGGAGACAGCAGTCGCGTGATTTACATGTCGCCCCAGGGGCGGCCTTTCGATCACGCGAAGGCGCTGGAGTTGTCGCAAGTGGAAGGAATAGTGTTGCTCGCAGGCCGTTACGAGGGCATTGACGAGCGCTTGATAGACGCCGCGGTGGATGAGGAGCTGTCCATCGGTGACTATGTATTAACAGGCGGTGAACTGGCTGCCATGGTGGTGATCGATGCGGTCATTCGCCAAAAGCCCGGCGTGCTGGGTCACGGGTCATCCGCTGCGGAGGATTCGTTTGCGAACGGTCTGCTGGACTGTCCGCATTACACCAGGCCAGAGGCGTACGGGAGCGAACGTGTTCCCGACATATTACTCAGCGGCGATCATGAAAAGATTCGTCGTTGGCGGTTGCAGCAGTCCCTCGGACGAACGTGGGAACGGCGGCCGGATTTGCTGGAGAACAGGGCCCTTGGGGCCGAGGAAGAAGCGCTGTTGGCGGAGTATCTCAGGCAACGGCAGTAGTTTAGACGCGCTAGCTGTGAAGCTGGCAGATGATTGAACAGGAGTACGACATGAGCACAAATAAGGTCATATCCGAGCTTGAAGCAGAGCAGATGGGAAAGGAAATTCCCGAGTTTGGCCCCGGTGATACCGTGGTTGTGCAGGTAAAGGTAAAGGAAGGCACCCGCGAACGTCTGCAGGCATTTGAGGGCGTGTGCATAGCCAAGCGTAACCGCGCACTCAACTCCGCGTTCACGGTACGCAAGATTTCTCACGGTGTTGGTGTAGAGCGTACTTTCCAGACCTACAGCCCCGTCGTTGACAGCATTTCCGTTAAACGTCGCGGTGACGTGCGTCAGGCGAAACTGTATTACCTGCGCGAGCTGAGCGGTCGTGCTGCGAGGATCAAGGAGCGTTTGTAGTCGCCCTGCTGAATGTGTCAGAAAGCGGCTATTGGCCGCTTTTTTTGTGCCGGGAGTTTGCACTGCCCGGCGCAGGCACGGACTGCAGTGCGTGTGTCTGAACCTGCCTCATTTCATGGTAGGCTCTGGCCATGAGCAAAAATTCCCTGAACAGCCCCGATATCGACGCGTTCATTGACGCCATGTGGATGGAAAAGGGTCTTAGCAGGAATACCCTGGCCGCTTATCGGCGTGACCTGTCACAGTTCCATGATTGGTTGTCGCAAGACGGCGATACCGCGATTCTCGATGCAACGCCTCAGTCCCTGCAAGCCTATCTTGGCGCGCGCATGGAGCGTGGCCAGTCGAACCGCTCGGCAGCGCGTTTTCTCTCCTGTGCCCGTGGCTTTTACCACTACCAGCTGCGTGAGGGGCGGATCTCGCTCGACCCGACGCTGGATATTGACAGCCCCCGCCTTGGCAGATCACTGCCCAAGGCACTGTCGGAAACCGATGTGGACAAACTGCTGCAGGCACCGGATTCTGCGGTCGCCCTGGAGGCAAGGGATCGCACTATGCTGGAGTTATTGTATGCCTGCGGCCTGCGGGTCAGTGAGTTGATCAGTCTGGAAATGTCGCAGTTGAGCATGAATCAGGGAGTGGTGCGGGTTTTTGGTAAGGGCAGTAAAGAGCGTCTTGTGCCTGTCGGTGAGGAGGCGATGCGCTGGATGCAACGTTACCTGGCGGGTCCCCGGGGTGATCTTCTCAAGGGTATTCCCTCTGAGGTAGTCTTTCCCAGTCGCAGGGGGTCGCAAATGACTCGCCAGGCCTTCTGGTATCGTATTAAACTCTATGCCGAGCGGGCGGGGATCAGAAAGCACTTGTCTCCACACACGTTGCGTCACGCATTTGCCACCCATTTACTGAATCACGGGGCCGATTTGCGTGTGGTCCAAATGTTGTTGGGACACAGTGACCTGTCGACCACTCAGATTTACACCCATGTTGCGCAGCAGCGAATGCAGGAATTACATGAGCAGCACCATCCCCGGGGCTAAGGAACTAAGACGGCGAATTTGGCTCCAAAGGATACCGAACAGACCAAACGAGTGGCACAGTCCACCAAAAATGAGGACAACACATGATTGACCGTATGATGAAAACAGCCCTGGCGGCCCTGCTCCTGGCGACAGCTTCATTGGTGAGTGCGGGTGAACCGCTGAGCGAAGCGCAGGTGGATACCTTGAGAAAGGCGCTGGAAAAACCCAACATGGGACTGAAGGTGATCAGTGCTCAAACGACCGGTGTGCCTAACCTGGTCGAGGTGCAACTGAGTGAAGGCCCAATGATCTATTCAACCCTTGAGGGTGACTATTTTATCGTCGGAGACCTTTACGAGGTAGGGCCAGAGAGCTATGTCAATCTCGCGGAGCAGCGTCGTGATGCCTTGCGCATGGAGACACTTGCAGAACTGAGCCGGGATGACATGATCATTTTCGCACCTGAAAAAGAAACCCGCAGCTACATCACGGTGTTCTTTGACGATACCTGCTACTACTGCCAAAAGTTGCATGGCGAGGTTGCCGAGTTAAACGCCAATGGTGTCGAGGTGCGTTACCTCGCCTATCCCCGCGCAGGTCTGAGTTCTGATGCGTACAAGAACCTTGCAAGTGCCTGGTGCGCTGATGACCCTAATGAAACGCTGGTCAAACTGATCAACAAGGAGTCTGTTCCCGTCAATGTGTGTGAGGGCAATCCGGTCGCCGCTCAGTTCGAGCTGGGGCAGGAACTAGGCGTGCGGGGCACGCCGGCCATTATCACGGAAGGTGGCAAAATGATTCCTGGCTACCAGTCGGCCAGTGAGTTGATGGCGACGCTCGGCCTGAACTAAATCGTTGCCAGAGCGAGACGGCTGCGTGTTGCATCCGTCTCCCGGTCTTGTTGAAAAAGCTGTCAATAATGCGCCGGCACCCGCCGTCGCGTTGACAGTGGGGGGCTGACTCAGTAGTGTTGCCACCCCGTTTATTGCGCGGTCTGTGGCCGCGAATCTAGCAGGGTTGACAGCTGTGGATGATGAATTTCGGCGTATCGAGCGGTTGCCGCCATACGTCTTCAATATTATTGGTGACCTCAAGCAGGAGGCCAGGGCCGCCGGTGAGGATGTCATCGATTTTGGCATGGGCAACCCTGATCAACCGACCCCCGAGCATATCGTCGATAAGCTGGTAGAGACCGCTCGTCGCGGCGATACACACCGCTATTCGCAGTCGAAGGGGATTCCTCGACTGCGCAAGGCAATTTGCGACTGGTACAAGCGTCGCTACGACGTCGTCCTGGACCCAGGCAAAGAGGCTATTGTCACCCTCGGTTCCAAGGAGGGGCTTGCCCATCTGGCGCTGGCCACTACCGGGCCGGGGGACGCGATACTGGTTCCCAACCCTTCTTACCCGATACATCCCTACGGTTTTGTGATCTCAGGTGCAGATATTCGTCACGTACCTGCAGCGGGCAGTGAGGAAGAGTTTTTCAGCGAGTTGGAGAAGGCAATACAGAACAGTTGGCCGCGGCCCAAAATGCTGGTGCTCAATTTTCCGTCCAACCCGACCTCTCAATGCGTTGAACTCGAATTTTATGAGCGGGTCGTTGCTATCGCGCGGGAACACTCGATCTGGGTGGTGCAGGATCTGGCTTATGCCGACCTGTGCTACGACGGTTATGTTGCCCCCTCCATTCTGCAAGTAGAGGGCGCCCGCGAAGTCGCGGTGGAATTTTTCAGTATGTCCAAGAGTTATAATATGCCTGGCTGGCGAGTGGGCTTTTGTTGTGGCAACGAGGTGTTAATCGCGGCCCTGGCCCGCATGAAGTCCTATCTTGACTACGGTATGTTCACCCCCATACAGGTAGCAGCGATCGCCGCCCTGGAGGGTGACCAGAGCTGTGTCGCCGAAATCAATGCAATGTATCAGTCGCGGCGAGACGTACTTTGCAGCGGTCTCAACTCTGCGGGCTGGCCGGTGGTGTCGCCCAAAGCGACCATGTTTGTATGGGCCGGTGTTCCAGAGTTTTATCAGGAAATGGGCTCACTGGAGTTCAGTAAAAAATTGTTGCGTGAAGCCAAGGTCGCTGTCTCTCCTGGTATTGGATTCGGTGAGTACGGAGAAGGCTATGTGCGCTTCGGGCTGATTGAGAACGAGCACCGGACGCGACAGGCCATCCGCAGCATAAAGCGAATGATCAGAAACGACGGCTTCGGCTGACCTTTTGCGAGTGGGGCCCATATCGGGTAAGGAAATGAGTTCACCATTAAAAATCGGTATCTGTGGTCTTGGGACAGTTGGTAGCGGCACCTTCAACTTACTTCATGAAAATGCGGATCTTTTGCGGGCGAGGGCAGGCGTCTCATTAGAGGTCGTGCATGTGGGTGCACGGCGCGACAACCCAGCCTGTGATCTATCGGACGCGCAGGTCAGTCGCGATATCTTCGCGGTCGCAGCGGATCCGGAGGTGGCTGTTCTTGTTGAGCTTATTGGCGGCACTACCGTAGCAAGGGAATTAGTGGAGGCAGGCATTCGTGCCGGCAAGCATGTTGTTACTGCCAACAAGGCCCTGATTGCAGAGCACGGTAACGCGTTGTTTGCATTGGCCGTAGAACACAATGTGGAGCTTCGCTACGAGGCCGCGATAGCGGGTGGCATACCTATCGTCAAAGCCCTCCGCGAGGGCCTGTCAGGTAACCGTATTGAATGGCTGGCGGGCATTATAAACGGTACGACTAATTTCATACTGACCGAGATGCGCGATGAGGGTCGTGATTTTGCCGATGTGCTGGGAGAGGCCCAGGCCCTGGGTTATGCGGAAGCTGACCCCACGTTTGACGTGGAAGGCATCGATGCGGCGCACAAACTGGTGATTCTTGCGTCGCTGGCCTTCGGAATGCCGCTTAAGTTTGAATCGGTTTATACGGAGGGAATAACTCGCCTGCAGCCCCAGGATGTTGCTTACGCCGAGGAGCTTGGTTACGTAATCAAACACCTCGGTATTGCGCGACAAAACCATCAGGGTGTTGAATTGCGTGTGCATCCCACCCTGATTCCTCGGCAGCGTCTGCTGGGCAATGTCGACGGTGTGCGAAATGCGGTGTTGATTGAAGGCAATGCGGTAGGTCCGACACTGTATTGCGGCGCTGGCGCCGGAGATCGTCCCACAGCCTCTGCTGTAGTGGCAGATCTGGTCGACCTGGGGCGAGCAGCGTGCAGTGCTGCCCCCTCGCAGTTGCCGGCCCTTGGGGTGGCGTCTGGTTATCTTCAGGATCTGCCGGTGCTCGCCATGGAGGATGTGGAATCTCCCTGGTATCTGCGTATGGAAGCACAGGATAAGCCCGGCGTAATGTCCAGGGTAACCAGTTTGTTCAGCGAGCAGGGCATCAGTATCGAAGCACTGATACAGAAGGCGCCGCTGGAGGGACAGACTCTGGTCTCTGTCATTGTGGTGACTAACCAGGCGCGTCAGGGTAGTGTCGAAGAGGCAGTTCGTGCAATAGAGGGCCTCGAGTCGATTGACGGCGATGTAACGTGCATACGCGTCGAGCAACTGGACGGGTAGCGCGCAATAGTGAGGTGTCGGTGAAATACATCAGCACGCGGGGCAAAGCCCCCGCGCTCAATTTTGAAGAAGTCCTTCTCACCGGCCTCGCGTCGGATGGGGGCCTCTATGTGCCTGAGACGCTGCCGACGTTCAGCGCCCAGGAAATCGCTTCCATGGCAGAACTCGAGTACCCGGAGTTGGCACGCAGAATCATTACGCCATTCGTTGCGGGCTGTATTCCGGAGGAGGATCTGGCGGTCATACTCGAGCAAACCTATGCGGAATTTCGGCACACGGCTATCGCCCCTCTTGTGCAGGTGGGCGCCAATCAATGGGTGCTGGAATTGTTCCATGGCCCGACATTGGCCTTTAAGGATTTTGCATTGCAATTGCTCGGCCGCCTGCTGGATTACGTCCTGGAGCGCCGTCATCAGAAAGTGGTGATAATGGGCGCAACGTCGGGTGATACAGGCTCCGCCGCGATTGAGGGCTGCCGACATTGCGATAACATCGACATTTTTATATTGCACCCCCATAACCGGGTTTCGGATGTGCAGCGTAAGCAGATGACCACGGTTGAGGGTGACAATATTCACAACCTCGCGGTAGAGGGTAATTTCGATGACTGTCAGGCTATGGTAAAGGCAAGCTTTGGTGACAGGCATTTTCTTCCCCAGGATCGTGGCCTGGTGGCGGTCAACTCGATTAACTGGGCTCGGATTATGGCTCAGATTGTCTACTACTTTTATGCGGCGGTTGCTTTGGGCGCCCCCTCTCGCCCGGTGGCATTTTCGGTGCCCACCGGTAACTTCGGTGATATTTTCGCCGGTTACCTGGCGCGTCAGATGGGGCTGCCCGTGGAGCAACTGATTATCGCCACCAATCGCAATGATGTATTGCACCGGGTGATGACCGAGAGTACATACGGCCGCCAGCCTCTGGCGCACACATTGTCGCCCAGCATGGATATTACTGTTTCAAGTAATTTTGAGCGGCTGTTGTTTGACCTCTACGGTCGCAACGGAGCCACCATTGCTGATTTGATGAACCAGTTAGACTCTCACGATGTTCGCTTCAATGACGCCGCCATGGCGGAGGCTCGTAAGCTGTTCAGCAGTCATTGCGTGTCGGATGCGCAGACCTGCGAGCAGATTGCGTCAGTCTGGCGAGAGTGCGAATACCTGTTGGACCCGCACAGCGCTATTGGGGTGCATGCCGCACTGAACGCGGGTTTAGCGTCAGGTGTGCCCGTGGTCAGTCTTGCCACGGCTCACCCTGCGAAGTTCCCTGAGGCAATGGCTGCCGCAGGGCTGAATGACGCGGTAGCGCTGCCGTCGCATCTGGCGGACTTGTTTGATCGTCCAGAACGTTTTGAGGTGTTACCCAACGACCTGACTGCGGTGCAGGCCTTTATTTCTGCCAGCATCAACGCCTGATCTTCCATGGAAAAAATTATTCGTCGACGACAGGCAGTGGACGCACAGGCCCGCGTCGACGAGGGAATCCACCCGCTGCTCGACCGCGTCTATTGCAACCGCGGTCTTCACGCTCTCGATGAGCGTGAACTAACACTCGACGGCCTACTACCACCGTCACAACTCCTGCACTCCGACCGCGCGGCAACCCTGCTGGCAGATGCGCTTGCCAATGACACCCGTATTATGGTGATAGGCGACTTCGATGCCGACGGTGCTACCAGCACGGCCTTGGTTGTTTCTGTTCTGAGACAATTGGGAGCGCGTCACGTCGATTATCTCGTGCCCAACCGGTTTGAGTTTGGTTACGGGCTGACACCGGGGATTGTTGAAGTGGCATCGCAGTCCGGACCTGAACTCATCATAACGGTCGATAATGGCATTTCCAGCCTGGAGGGGGTGGCACTTGCCCGGGAGTGCGGTATCGTCACGCTCATTACCGATCATCACTTGGCGGGCAGAGAGTTGCCCACCGCGGATGTTATCGTCAATCCTAATCAGCCGGGCTGTAATTTTCCGAGTAAACACCTCGCTGGCGTCGGTGTTATTTTTTACATAATGCTGGCATTGCGCGCTGAGTTGCGCGCCCGGGATTGGTTCGAGCGTCGTGAGGAGGTCAACTTGGCGCAGGTGTTGGATCTCGTCGCGCTGGGTACCGTGGCTGATGTAGTGCCGCTGGACCGTAACAATCGGATACTGGTAGATCAGGGCCTGCGGCGCATGCGTGCCGGGCAATTGCGCCCCGGTATCAGGGCGTTGCTGGAAGTGGCATCACGTCCCGTCTCGTCGGTGGTGGCCTCGGACCTGGGCTTCGCGGTCGCGCCTCGGATCAATGCGGCAGGCAGGCTGGAAGACATGTCTGTGGGGATAGAGTGTTTGTTATCAGAGAACACGGCGGACGCCAAAACGCGCGCTGGCGTGTTGCATGAACTTAACCAGAACAGGCGTCTGATCGAGCAAGATATGCAGGCGGACGCAGTGACTCATCTTGAGGCACTTGCGTTGGAAGAGGGTGCTGAGCCGCCTGTCGCGGTCACCCTCTACCAGGGTGGATGGCACCAGGGTGTTATCGGTATTCTGGCCTCGCGTATCAAGGATCGCCTGCACCGCCCGACCATTGTTTTTGCCGACGGTGATGGAGGCGAGCTGAAAGGTTCTGCTCGCTCTATCGTGGGTATACATATCCGCGATATTTTGGACGCAGTAGCGACCCGCAACCCGGGTTTGATTACGCGGTTTGGTGGGCATGCGATGGCTGCAGGGCTGACACTTCCCAAATCCGTTTATCCCGTTTTTGCAGCAGCTTTTTTGGCAGAAGTAGAGCGTCACGCGGAAGATGTCGAACTGCAGGCCGTTGTCGAAACAGACGGCGAGCTGGCGGTTGAGGATTTTGAGCTGGAGCTGGCGACAGAGCTGCGCTTTGCCGGGCCCTGGGGACAGCGCTTTCCAGAACCGGTTTTCGATGGTCGGTTTCAGGTCGTTAGTCAACGTCTGGTCGGAGGCAAGCATTTGAAAATGGTGCTGTCGCCCGCGGGTCATTCGACGTTGCTGGATGCAATCGCATTTAATATCGATCCGCGACAGTGGCCCGACGACGCAGTGAGTGAGGTTGAGATTGCCTACCGGCTTGACGTCAATGAGTTTCGGGGTAAGCGTTCCCTGCAGCTGATGGTTGAGCACCTGGTCGCCGGTTAGTGGGGGGGTGACAGATCAGTGGGCAACGGCTGCAGTCCGCGGTCGACCCGGCTGCGGCTCGCTGCACGAACGAGCCGCTTCTGCTGCATCCGGACAGTGATACCCGCGCGCTGATCATCGGCGGTGCTTCGATATGGCTTGCCATCATCTGCCCGCAATAGCCGGTTTCATGGATAAGGTGCTGGCCGCGCTTGACCTTCCAGTTACTAGAAGGTTTATAGTAGGGTCATGTCCTAGGGGAGGTGCCCATGAATATCTCCGCAGCGGCCCGTGAAAGCGGTCTCAGCGCCAAAACTATCCGTTACTACGAGGAAATCGGCTTGATCGCGCCGGCAGCGCGGGCCGAAAACGGTTACCGGCAGTACGATAGCAAGGCCGTCGACGACCTCCAGTTTATCGCGAGAGCGCGCGAGGTCGGTTTTGATTTGCAGGAGTGCCGGCAATTGCTGGATTTACTGCGTGATCCCCATCGACAAAGTCAGCATGCGCAACAGTTGGTGTTGGAAAAAAGCCGGCATTTACAGCAGCGAATTGATCGGCTGCTGGCCATGCAGCGGGAATTGCGCGCGATGGCGGAACGCTGCCACGGCAACGAGGGCCCCGACTGCGCCATTCTTGAGGATCTTGCGGCTCCGCCAGGAGCGCATCAGCCATGAATCAGACTACGCGCGCCCTCACAGAAGTCGAGAGCGCCTGCACCCCGCAGGAGGCCGAGGCCGCATGCTGTGATGCGCCTCGTCGCAGGGACTACTTGTTCTGGGTCAGTTTGTGCGTTGTTGCTATAGCGTACCCGGTCGGTGGCATCCTGCAGCATGACCATACCTCTATCCTGAGTACTTTTACCGGCGGTGTTTTTGAGCTGTTCAACAAGATGTGGTGGGGTATTGCTATCGGTGTTGTGTTTGTTGGCATTCTTGCGCGCATTCCGCGCGAAATGGTAATGGCTGTATTGGGCAGGGAGCGCGGCACACGCAGCCTGTTTCGAGCCACACTGGCAGGCGTTTTTCTGGACCTGTGCAGTCACGGCATTCTTGCGGTGGGCATGAAGCTATACGAACGCGGCGCGAGTATAGGGCAGGTGATTGCGTTCCTGCTGGCCAGCCCTTGGAATTCGTTCTCCCTTACGTTGATTCTGTTCGGTCTTATAGGCGTCAGTTGGACGTTGCTATTTATCTTCCTGTCGCTGGTAATAGGTATTATCACCGGCGGTATTTTTGATCGCCTGGTAGAGCGCGGACAGCTGCCTGATAATCCGTGGAAGGAGCAACTCAGTGATGAAACACCTTTTTTGGAGCAGTGGCGTACTTACCGGCAAACCCTGCAGTTCTCCCTGCATGGTACCGCAGGCATTATAAAGGATGGATTTGCGGGCTCCCGGGTGGTGATTCGTTGGTCTCTGTTCGGCCTCGTGCTGGCTGGCCTTATTCGGGCGATTGTGCCGGAGGAAGCATTTGCGACCTGGTTTGGGGCCACCATGGGCGGACTCTGGTTGACACTGCTGGCGACGACTATCATTGAAGTTTGCTCAGAGGGGTCAACCCCGATCGCAGCAGACCTGATGAATCGCGCGAGCGCGCCCGGGAACAGCTTTACCTTTCTCATGGCGGGGGTCGCGACAGATTACACAGAGATCATGTCTATCCGTGACACCACACGGTCATGGCGAATCGCCCTTTGCCTGCCTTTGGTGACCGTGCCCCAGGTTATTTTGATCGGCGCGTTGCTAAACCAATTTTAGCGTCAATGGTGCGGATAGTTCCCAGTCACTGATTGCTGGGGTAAAATGCGCGGCTTTTGATCGAACAGGCTGAGAACATGCTGGAAATCAACCCGCTGTTAACGCAACTCAAGGACATCGAAGCGCGCGCTGGCGTGTTGAGGGGGTACCTTTGACTTCGACCAGCGCAAAGAACGGCTCGCGGAAGTAGAGCTGGAACTGGCAGAGCCGAGCGTCTGGGAAGACCCGGACCGTGCCAAGGAGCTTGGCAGGGAGCGCTCTTCCCTGGAGGATATTGTTGGCATTATTGAAACGCTGGAGGCAGGTGGCGCAGATGCGGCTGACTTGCTGGAGCTGGCGGCCGCAGAGGATGATGAGGCCACTGCTGCTGAGATAGAGGCAGATATCGCCGGTATGATCCGCCTGCTGGAAAAGCTTGAATTTCGCCGTATGTTCTCCGGAGAGATGGACGAAGCCAATGCCTACCTCGATATTCAGGCGGGGTCTGGTGGAACCGAGGCTCAGGACTGGGCTGAGATGATGCTGCGTATGTACCTCCGCTGGGGAGAGGACAAGGGCTTTAAAGCAGAACTTATCGAGGTGTCCGGCGGCGACGTTGCGGGTATCAAGAGTGCCACTATCCGTTTTGAAGGGGAGTATGCATTTGGATGGTTGCGCACTGAAACCGGTGTGCATCGCCTCGTGCGTAAGTCGCCCTTCGATTCTGGTAATCGTCGTCATACCTCTTTTGCATCGGTGTTTGTGTCCCCCGAAATTGACGATAACATCGAGATCGATATCAATCCTGCGGATCTGCGCACGGACACGTACCGTGCCAGTGGCGCTGGCGGTCAGCATGTGAACAAGACCGACTCTGCCGTGCGGATTACCCATTTGCCTACGAACACCGTGGTACAGTGCCAGACAGAGCGTTCGCAGCACCAGAACCGTGACAATGCAATGAAGCTTTTGCGCGCTAAGTTGTATGAGCTGGAAGTGCTCAAGCGAAGCGAGGAAAAGCAGGCCATGGAGGACAGCAAAGCGGACATTGGCTGGGGCAGCCAGATACGATCTTATGTGCTGGATGACTCCCGTATCAAGGATTTACGCACAGGGGTCGAGACCAGCAACACCCAGGCAGTGCTCGACGGCAATATCGACGACTTCATCGAAGCGTCTCTCAAGAGCGGATTGTAAGGAGCAGGATGAGCAACCCAGAGCAACCAGCAAGCGGCGAAAGCAAGCCGGCGGCGAGCGACGAGAATAAGCTGATCGCGGAACGTCGTGCCAAACTGACCGAGCTGAGAGGCTCCGGGAATCCGTTTCCGAATGACTTTCGCCGCACTGCAGAGGCAGCCCAACTGCAGCGTGAATTTGGCGACTGTGATAAGGCGGAATTGGAGGAGAGCAACCGGGAGTTTGCGGTTGCGGGTCGGCTGATTCGCAACAGGGGCGCTTTTCTCCTGATACAGGATGGCTCTGCGACCATACAGCTTTATTTGAATCGTAAGGGCCTCGATGAGGCAACGCTTGCGGCGATCAAGTCCTGGGATTTGGGCGATCTAGTGGGCGCCCGTGGCCCTTTGCATAAATCGGGAAAAGGCGACCTCTATATTAATATGGAGCAGGCACGGTTGCTGACCAAGGCGCTGCGGCCGCTGCCAGACAAGTACCATGGCCTTGCAGATCAGGAGTTACGCTATCGCCAGCGCTATGTCGATCTCATTGTGAACCCGGAGTCACGCCAGCTGTTTCGCACCCGCTCCCGGATAATAGAGTTTATCCGCGACTATATGAGTGACAGGGATTTCATGGAAGTGGAAACACCCATGATGCAGACTATTCCCGGTGGCGCGGTTGCCCGGCCCTTTGTCACTCACCACAACGCCCTGGGTCAGGATATGTACCTGCGGATTGCGCCGGAACTGTATCTCAAGCGGCTGGTCGTGGGCGGATTTGAGCGAGTTTATGAAATTAACCGCAGCTTCAGAAACGAGGGCCTTTCCACACGCCACAATCCCGAATTCACCATGCTTGAGTTTTACTGGGCGTATGCGGATTACGAGGACGCTATGGCGTTGACCGAGGATATGCTGAGAAATCTGACGGAGTCGGTACTGGGCAGCACGACTGTGCAGTACCAGGGAAGCACCTACGATTTTGCAAAGCCTTTCGATCGACTTACCGTGTTCGATGCGATTCTCAAGTACAACCCTGACATTGACCACGAGGATTTGTCAGAAGCAGAATCCGCAAGCAAACTCGCCGAGGCGCTGGAAATAGAGGTAAACAAGAGCTGGGGCCTCGGCAAGATTCAGATCGAAATATTTGAAAAAACCGTGGAGCACCGTCTGGATCAGCCTACGTTCATTACCGCGTATCCAACCGAAGTCTCGCCGCTGGCCCGCCGCAATGATGAAGACCCGTTTATAACAGATCGCTTCGAATTCTTCGTCGGCGGCCGTGAACTGGCCAACGGCTTTTCTGAATTGAATGATGCTGAGGATCAGGCGGAGCGTTTTGCTGAGCAGGTGGCACAGAAGGAAACCGGTGACGAAGAGGCGATGCATTTCGACCATGATTACATTCGGGCACTGGAGTATGGGTTGCCGCCGACCGCCGGCGAGGGTATTGGCATTGATCGACTCGTTATGTTGTTGACTGACGCGACTTCAATTCGCGACGTGCTGTTGTTTCCGCACCTGCGCCCGGAATAGCATGGCGTATCTGTGCTCGCGGAAGGTTTCGTTGGTATGTTAGCGTGGTAGTGTGACTCGAGTGCGCTACACTCGACCACTAGAGGGAAAAACTTTGCCTGTAAGCCAAAACAAGAAATTCATGGTGGTGTGCCTGGTGCTATTGCTGCAAGGCTGTGCTGCGCAATCGACGCAAATAGCCGGCGCGACTGATGTAGCCGAGGAGTCCGTTCCAGAACTGAACCTGAACTTGCCAGATCAGACCGATAAGGCCTGCGCCTGTCCCCACGATAAATCCGGCGATAACAACCTGCTGGAGAAGGGGTTGCGCGCCCTGATGGCGGGTGATCATCGAGAAGCAGTGAATTATTTTCGTCGTTACCAGCGATTGGAATCATCTCCGGAAGAGGGGTGGGAGGCGGAGGTGGCCGTCGCTTACGACAAGATGTTGCCCGGTAGCCCTTATTACAACCCGAATGCAGCGAGCGAGAGTTATCTCCGCCTTGCAAGAAGGCAGCCCGATCTGGAGACGGTGCATCCGTACATCCGGTTGCTGCTTGGCGCCCTTGCGAACTTCACCCTGCTGCATAGGCAGATAGATGATTTACAGAACGAAAAAGATGACCTCAATGAAAGCCTCGAGAAGCGGGAAGAAGCGCTCAAGCGGCTCCGTGAGTTGACCTTGGGTCAGTAGGCAGTGTCACGGTAAAGATGGAGCCTGCGCCGGGCTGGCTCCGCACAATAATTGTGCCACCCATCAATTCGCTGTAATTTTTGCAGATTGCGAGACCCAGCCCCGTGCCGCCGTAGTTTGCACTGGTTGATGAATCCGCTTGTATAAAAGCGTCGAAGACTTTGTTGAGCTGATCATCGCTCATTCCGATACCCGTATCCTGCACGGTAAATGCTACCCACCCCGGGCGCCCCGCAACTTCCTCTGCAACGATGCGAATAATTCCTCTGTCGGTGAACTTGTTTGCGTTACTCAGAAGGTTAGTCATTATCTGGCGAAACTTGGCGGCGTCACTGTAAAATTCAGGCAGGGCTTTGATCTTATCCGTACGCAGTTCGTTGCCGCTTTTTCGTAAAAGAGGGGACAGGACATCGCAGGATTGTCGGATGATGTCTGCGGGATTGAACGCCTCGCAGTGTAGGGACATCTTTCCCGTCTCTATTTTAGATAGATCCAGAATGTCATTGATCAGTGACAGGAGCTGTTGCCCGGAACTCATGATAGTGCCAAGGTCCTGCTGAAATTGCTGTTTGTTGACCTCTGCGGTGTCGCCCAGCTCGTCCTGCAACATCTCACTGTAGCCGATAATGGCGTTGAGCGGTGTCCTCAATTCGTGACTCACGTTGGCTAGGAAAATGCTTTTGGTTGCGCTCGCCTCGTCCGCGGCATCCCGCGCTTTGCGAACGTCGTAAATTGCGTTGCGCAATTTGTCTGACATATCGTTGAATGCTGCGGCCAGATCGCCCAATTCGCCAGTGTCGTCGATATTGTCTATGCGGTAGTTTAGATCGCCGCTGCCAATGCGCTCGGTGCCTTTCTTGAGTCTTTTCAAAGAGCGATTGGTGTAGCTGACCAGGTAATACCCCAATATAGCTGTAAGAAATATCGACGCGAAAAACCCGATCACTGTAATGCGGTCGGTTAGCTCAATTGTACGGTCGATAATATTGGCTCTTTGGGAGGCGATGAACGCTTGTCGTGCCTCCAGTGCCTGTAATCGCTGGCCCACCTCGAGGAACGGGAGCGGATCATCCATGTCCTCGTTAAAGGCCGGATTATTATAGTTACGGTAAAAGGTGGTCCAATTCTCCAGCAATGTCGAGCTGCTTTCCCAGAGCTGTTCAAAATCTAGTTCTGTCACGCCGCGGCTGAGGGACCCCAGCCTTTTTATTGTCGCGTTAATCGTATCAATGGCGGTTTCGGCCTGGAGTAACTCCGTATCTTCCAGCTGATCTTCGGTATTGTCACGCAAGGTGGCCAGAATCAGTACCTGCTGTCGCTGATCCTCCAGTAATTGCTCTATTTCGGTGGACAGCTGAGCCGCATTTACTGAATTGCGGTAGGCAGCCATGCTTTCGTTTCTTGCATAACTACCCCAAAAATGTGTACCTACATTGATCGCAAACAGCACCAAAATGGTAACGAGTGACAGGGTTAGCTGGCGTCTGAGGCTCATCAGCGGGTCAGCTTGTTGATCTTGATGAGGAGTCCGGGAAAATCAACAGGCTTGGTGGCGTAATCGTCACACCCTGAGTCGAGGGCGTATTGGCGATGGTCGTCTGTGGCGTGAGCGGTAAGCGCAATAATAGGAATGTGGCCGATATCTTTGTCCTCTTTGGCCCTGCGACTGGCAGCCCAGCCATCCAGTACGGGCAGGTTCATGTCCATTAATACGATGCCGGGCATCTCCGAGCGCATAATATCCAACGCCTGCTGGCCGTTACCTGCCGTGAGGACATCAAATCCCGCTCTGCTGAGTCGGCGGATCATCATGTCCCGGTTCAGTTCGTTGTCTTCCACCAGCAGTACTGTACCGCTCAGGTTCATTCTGATTTTCCTGTAATCTGGTGGACCAGTATTGTCTCGTCAATACCCTTTACGTTTACTTGCCTGCTGGAGCCTACCGTATAGTCGCCGGACAGGCTTGCCAGCGTGCTCTCGGAGACTAGAATTTCGCCGCCGCCGGTGATGTCCTCAATGCGGGAGGTGACATTCATGGCATGCCCGACAAAGCCATACTTGCTGCGCCGTTCGGAGCCGATATTGCCTGCAATAACATCGCCTGTATTGATGGCGATGCCGGTGTGGACAGCCGGAAAGCCCTCTGCTTGATTCAGGGCGTTTATGTCGACCATAGCGGATTGCATGGCTAGTGCGCATTTAACGGCGCGATCCGGATCGTCATCCCTGCGCTGGGGAGCACCGAATACGGCGAGAATCGCATCGCCAATGAACTCGTCTATGATGCCGTTATGCGCCATGATGATTTCAGTCATCGTGCCGAGGTATCGATTCAGCATGGTCACAACTTGCGACGGAGCAAGGTGCTCACTCAGCGTGGTAAACCCACGAATATCCGATAACATAATACTGACGCGCCGCAGGTCTCCTCCCAATTCAAGGCCTTCCGGCCTTTCCAGAATATCAGTAACGATCTCGTCCGAGAGGTAACGACCGAAGGTGGCCCGGATAAATTTTTCGTTGCGTTCCAGTTGCTGGCGATACTGCTCTTCCCGGTCGTGCCAGCGTTTGCGCTCTATCCCCGCCTTTATGCGCGCTTGCAGAAGAACAGGGTTGAACGGTTTGAACAGGTAGTCGTCGGCGCCGGCCTCTATGCATTCAATGATGCCGTCCATATCCTGATTACCGGAAATAACGATGACCGGCGTCGCGCGCCAGTCCGGGTGATCCTTGATGCGCCGCAGGACTTCGTGACCATCCATCCCGGGCATCAGCAGGTCCAGCAATACGACATCGACATCGCTCTGTTCAAGAGCACGGAGCGCCTCTTCGCCGCTGGCGGCGGTGATGACAATATGCCCGCTGTTGGACAGGTTTCTGGCAAGCAGTTCGCGGTTTTCCTTGAGATCGTCCACTGCGAGTATAAAGCCGGGCTCCACCGTGAGAGAGCGTGTCTCGCTATCGCTCGCGTTGGTATTGACACTGCGGGTTGACTCAATGTGTTGCAAGAGGGCCTCCAGTCGGGAGCTCAACTCCGGCAGGTCACCCTTGATGTCTTCACGTAGCATTTCAGCATAGCCACGCAGCGCCGTGAGAATGTTCATCAGATCATGAACATTGGCAGCCGTTCCGTCTGCTTGCAGTAAGCTCTCCAGTCGGTCCGCTGCCTCCAGGAGTCGGGCAAAGTCCTCAAGTGTATCGACGGCGAGGGCGCTTTGCGCAGTCTTTAGAGCGTCGCGCAGATCCGGAATGGCCTCGAGCAGGCGATCGTTCATCTGTGCGACATTGGTGTCTTGTGTGTTGTTCAACGCGGCACCTCCGCGCGACACGGTCGTGAAGGCTTCGACATGGTCGGGATAGATGAGTAGCGAGATGCCGGCGGACGCACAGGGCACTTCCCCTTTTTTATTTTGGATGTCAGCGAAGTATAGCGACCTGTGTGTGACTGTGGAAATGGCTAATTCCGGCAGTCCCCCGGTGGCCCAAGCTAATTTGCCGACAGAGGTGCGATTTCTGGAACGTTTGGGTTACTATTGGGTCACACGTATTGCGCTAAAAAGGGATTGGGTGTGCCATGCTGCAGCAAGTAGAAATTTTTCGGGGTCTTTCGTCTGAGGAGCTGGATGCGCTGGCGGCAAGCAGCACCAGTCGGTCGTTTCCCAAGAATACGGTGGTCATACACGAGAACGATCCGGCCGACTCCCTGTTTGTGATCGAGAGCGGCAAGGTGAAAGTCTACTGCAGTGACAAGAACGGCAAGGAATTCATCATGAATACCCAGGGCACCGGAGATTATTTCGGTGAACTGGCTCTGCTTGATGATTCAACCCGCTCGGCTTCCGTGCGCACCGTCGAAAAATCGAGTTTTTGCATTATATACAAGGAAGATTTCAATCGGGTGTTGGACCAGCACCCCAACATTGCCCGTCAGCTTGTGCGCAATCTGGCGCAACGGGTGCGTAAGCTCACCGCGGATGTGAAAAGCCTGGCCTTACAGGATGTTTACGGCCGGGTGGCCAATGTTCTGATGGACCTGTCTGAAGAACGCGGTGACGGCACCCACTACATACCGGAAAAGCTGACCCAGCAGGATATCGCAGACCGGGTCGGGGCCTCACGAGAGATGGTGGCACGGATTCTCAAGGACCTGACGATCGGCGAGTATATTCGCTTTGAGGGGCGGCACATCATCATCAACACCCGTCTCCCGGCAAAGTACTAGCAGGCTCCGGGCTACTTAGATTTGTTGACGGTTAGTTCGAGGCGACTGCCGGCCAGTTGTGCTTGCACAGTGTCGCCGGCGGAGACCTGATGGGCATCCCGTACAACCAAACCCTGACTATCAGTGATGATGGCATAACCCCGTTGCAAGGTGCTCAATGGGCTGAGCGAGTCCAGCCTTTGGCCCAGGGCGGCAGTGTGCGCTCTGTGCTGCCGCAGCCTCTGTAGCATCAACTCTTTCAGCCGCAGACTGTCTCGTCGGATAGCTTCTCTCGAAAGTATTATGCGCCTGTCGGGCGAGTGCGCCAGTAATCGACTGGTAGCGAAATTCGCCCTGACGCTTTGCCGCTTCAGCAAATTTCGTTGTGCTCGGATCAGTTGTAGTTCCAGGTCGTCGACGCGCTGGGCGTTGTCCCGCAGCTGTGCGCCGGGATGCCGCAGTTGACGAGCCAGCTGGTTGACTAAAGTAGATGTGTCTAAAAGGCGCCGCTTCATCTGGCGCACGAGGCTACCGCGCAGTGAC
>JAAENL010000106.1 GCA_024224435.1 Halieaceae bacterium | reverse complement strand
ATCAGGATAGACTTAAATAATTTCGCCAACACTCATTACATATCGGATTTACTGAACAGATATTTCTCTCAGAATTGTCTGGTCAACCGCGTGCTTAGAGAATTCAAATTCATCTTGAGAAAATTCTATCTGAACCTCCTTGATCATTGCCATACACTAATTATACTTCATGGTTCCGCCTGGCTTTGAATTTTTATCTAATGACAACTTTATGACCCCAATCAACACCAGTGGCTCTGGCCCCTGACGATTGTCTAGCTCCGCCAGGCTGTGTCGAGCCATTGCCCGTGCGCTGATCTGGTTGTAGCCGGCCATGAGAAAGACGCCGTCAGAAATGATCTCGAAGGCGGTCGATCCATCGTCCAACTGCCGCTGCTGCAATTGCATCTCTCCTGAAGGCGGCGGGCGGCGGGCGAGAACGACTCGTTCTTGCAGTTGCCTGTTCATGGTGTGGTTCAACTGCCGGAGTTGGTGCCCAAGAGACGCCCCAGCGCAGGAACACGCCCTGATATTTCGGCCTGGATCGCCTGCAAATCGGCTTCAGTACGTCCTTCAAAACGTAAAGTAATGAGCGGTTCGGTGACCGAGGGGCGAGCGAGCGCCCATCCCCGCTCGAAATCCACCCGTACCCCATCAACCGTTGTGATCTCATGGTCGGCAAAAGCAGCTTGTAGATCGGCCAGGATGGCGGAGCGCTTTTCGGGGGAACAGGGAAGGCGCAGGTCGGGCGTGATCGCGTACTGCTGGATATCATCCATCAGGGTCGAGAGAGGTTGGCCGCTTTGGGAGAGGATTTGTAGCATCAGCAGTGAGGCAAAGAGGGCGTCATCTCGCTGCAATTCGCCAAAGAAATAATGCCCGCTGATCTCGCCGGCCAGTCCCGCCTTTTTCTTCATAAGCGTCCTCTTTATGAAGGCATGTCCCGACCGCTCTACCTGAGCGACGCCATGCCAACGTTCGATCTCCTCTTTGACCACGCTGGAACATTTGATATCGTAAACGACCGTGCGTTCGCCAGTGGTTTGGGCTGAGGGCAGTCGCTGACGAATGAACAGTACCAGACTGCGATCACCGGCCTGGATACGACCCTTGTCATCCACGAACACCACCCGGTCACCATCGCCATCAAAGGCAATGCCAAGATCAGCCTCCTCTGCCAGCACCTGTTCGGCCAACCCTGCCACATGCGCGGCCACGGCCGGATTCGGATCCCGCTTGGGGAAACGCCCATCGATTTCACAAAACCGTTCGATGACCGTGTGGCCTACGCGCCTCACTGTCTCTGGAGCGATTCGACTCATACAGCCATTGCCTGCATCGACCACCACTCGCAGAGATTGTCCCAAATCAAAATGTTGTTCGATTTGAGACTGATAGGCTTGCAGCACATCTGCCCGATTCCAATACCCCTGACCCTGGCGAAAGTCCTCGTTCTCGATATGTGTGCGCAAGGTTTGCAGCCCCTCTTCGAAAATCGGCCATTGGCCCAGTTTGAGTTTGAAACCGTTGTAACCGGGCGGATTGTGGGAAGCGGTGACCATGACGGCGCCGTCGACTGACAGCCAATCTTGTGCAAAGTAGAGGGCTGACGTGGGCACGAGGCCGGCGTCAGCGACGTAGCATCCACTTGATATCAGGCCTTCAATGAGCGCGCCCTTCAACCTGGGGGTGCTGGGCCTAACATCACCAGCGACGACCACGCTTCCCCCTTGCAGCATCGTGCCCACAGCCCGGCCAAAATCAAATGCAAATGCGGGCGTCAGTTCACCATTGTAAATGCCGCGAACGTCACAACTTTTGAAAATACTCATCATTTACCTTACGAGCCAATCTTGGGCCGATCGATGTACCCTCGCGCCATGCAGGCTTCACAGAAGCGCTGGTATCGCTCTTCATAGGCTTCGGCATAAATGGGGCGAGGTGTTACCTCTTCGACAAGGCGAACCATGGCCCGTGCTGCCGGGATGAGGCCGTCGTACCAGGCGCCGGCCGCGGCGAGAATGGCCGCTCCCATGGCGCCGCCGCTTACTTCCGGTCTGGCCAGGGTGCGGCCTAATATATCGGCCCGGATCTGGCTCCAGGCATAGCTATGGGTGGCCCCACCGGCGCTGAAAATGGTGTCGCCGATGGTTGCGCCCAGGCCCGCGAGCATGTCGTAGGCCAGACGCTCCACATAGCCGATACCTTCCAGATGGGCTGTGTAGCTCGTGGCCTCGTCATCGCTTGGGTTCAATACGAAGCCTTCGGCGTCAGCGTGGGCAAAGGGGAAACGCTCACCTCGACGTGCCAGTGGATACATGATGACAGCGGTTGGTGCGAGGTCAAGCGCCGTGCGATTCAACTCTGTCCAACTTGCCCGGGGAAAACGTTGGGTGATCGCCTCCCCACCGCTGTTGCTGGCCCCGCCCGGAAGCCAGTAGCCGTCAGGATGGCGGTGGCTGTAAATGCGTCCATCCGGGTCCCTGAGGAGGTTTTGCGTCACGCCTTTGAGCACCAGAGTGGTGCCCAGGGTGCTGCTCCAATCGCCGGGCGATACCGCGCCTGTCGAGATCTGTGAGGCACAGCCATCGGTCATCCCTGCCAGCACGGGGATTCCGGCAGGAAGGCCGGTCTTCTCGGCACAGCTTTTCGAAATATGGGCAAGGGGCGTGGCAGGGCGCGCTACATCCGGCAGTCGCCGCAAGTCGATGCCCAACCCCGATTCGATGAAAGAGGGCCAGCAGTCGTTCTGAAGGTCGTAGCCAGTTTTGAGGGCATTGGAGAAATCGCTACAGCCAAAGTTATCTGTGAGGCAGCCCACAACGAAGTCTGCGGCGTGGATGAAACGTTTTGTCTGTTGATAGAGATTCGGTTCATGTAGACGAAGCCACAAGATCTTGGACAGAGCAAAAGAGGACGCAAAGCGATAGCCCAATCGCCTCGCTTGCTCTTCTCCGGCCAGTTGTACCTGCTCAGCCTCTTTCGTAGCTCGGCCATCATTGTACATCATGGCCGCACGCAGTGGTTCTCCCTTATCGTCTACCGGCAGTAGGGTGCCAGATGTGGACGTTACCGAGAGCGCTTCGATGGCGTCTGCAGGAATGCCTTTGCCATCCAAACCTGCGACGATCTGGCGCAGGCAGATCGTCAGGGCAGACCACCACGTGCCCGGATTTTGCTCGGCCCAATGTGGCGGTAATTCCGCACGGACGCTCATGGGAAAAGACTCGCTAGACTGCGCCACAACGGTTCCCTGCGGATCGCAAGCGACCACGCGAGCGCCCTGTGTGCCAATATCAACTCCCAGGACTATCATGGTTCACCTTGGTTATCATGTTTGGGTAGATGTCTAGTAGACCGGTAGAACAGTAGACCGGTAGACCGGTAGACCGGTAGAACAGTAGACCTGTAGACCTGTAGGCCGGTAGAACAGTAGACCGGGATACGCCGGCGCAGCGAATATGGAGGCGTATTGTCTCGGTTTTCCGGTTTTCTGGTTTACAGTTTGGCGTGGCATTTAACAAGGAATCCAGTAGGCTAGTAGACCGGTAGACCGGTAAAACAGTAGACCTGTAGGCCGGTAGAACAGTAGACCGGGATACGCCGGCGCAGCGAATATGGAGGCGTATTGTCTCGGTTT
>JAAENL010000105.1 GCA_024224435.1 Halieaceae bacterium | reverse complement strand
CGGCCTTTGCGGTGCATCGACCCAGTGCTGTCGCACCGATTCAGGTGACACTCAACATGCCGGGCACACATAACGTACTCAATGCCACCGCTGCGTTGGTGGTTGCCAGTGATCAGGGAATTCAGGATGAGGCTATTACGGGTGCCCTATCCGGGTTTGCCGGGGTCGAGCGTCGCTTCACCCGAATAGGGCAGGTCGCTTTTCCAGGCGGAAACGCGGAGCTTATCGACGATTATGGTCACCATCCTACCGAGGTGAGAGCGACGCTTGAATCTGTTCGGCAGGCCTGGCCGGGACGGCGTGTTGTCATGGTCTATCAGCCGCACCGGTACTCTCGCACACGAGACTTTTATGAGGATTTCGTAGCGGTCCTGTCCGAGTGCGATGTGCTTATTCTGATGGATGTGTATGCGGCGGGTGAAGCGCCTATAGCCGGCGCCGACAGCCGCAGTCTCACGCGCAGTATTCGCTCCAGGGGGAAGCTTGAGCCCATTTTCGCAGAGAATGTGGAGGAGGTTCCCGAGCTGTTAAGTGGTCTGGTGGCGGAGGGTGATGTCGTGATCACTCAGGGTGCGGGCAGTGTATCTCGCCTCGCACAGGAGCTGCGATCCCTACATCTGCAACAGGGGGCGTTGTTATGACCCTGCGGATCCCTGAAGGAATGCGGGTCGCGGTGATGTCCGGGGGAAGCTCCGCGGAGCGGGAAATCTCTTTGCAAAGCGGCCAGACCGTCCTGCAGGGACTGCGAGCCGGTGGCGTCGATGCGTTATCGGTAGATCCCGCTGAGCCGGGTTGGGTCGGTGCGTTGCAAGATGTGGGTCTTGTGTTTATCGCCCTGCATGGCCCGGGTGGTGAAGACGGCAGTATGCAAGGCGCACTGCAGGCGTTGGGTTTGCCCTACACGGGGTCAGGTGTCCTTGGCTCCGCTCTGGCGATGGATAAACAGCGCAGCAAACAGTTGTGGCGCGGCATCGGGCTGGCCACGCCTGAATTTACCCGCTTGCATGCACAGACCGACTGGCAGGAGGTCGTCGCACAATACGGTGCGGTTTTCGTCAAGCCAGCTCGGGAGGGCTCCAGTATTGGTATGAGCAGAGCGGACAGTGCGCAGGCGCTGCGGGCGGCGTTTGAGCTGGCCAGCGCTTACCCAGGTGACGTGCTGGCGGAGCAGTTTGTCGATGGACCGGAATATACCGTTGGCGTGTTGGGTGGGCGGGCGTTGCCCTCTATCAGGTTGGAGACGTCTAACGAGTTTTATGACTATGAGGCCAAGTATCTCTCAGAGGATACCGGGTACCACTGTCCCAGCGGTTTATCGAATCAGGACGAGGCGGAGATCAGCGCGCTCTCACTCAGGGCGTTTCACACGCTGGGTTGTTCGGTTTGGGGGCGAGTGGATGTGATGCGTGACAGTAGCGGCAGGTTCCAGGTACTCGAAGTCAATACGGTGCCTGGCATGACATCGCACAGCCTGGTGCCTATGGCAGCAGCACAAGGGGGTATGAGCGTGCCTGACTTGTTGCAGAGTATAGGCGGCTTGAGCCTGAGGGAGAAACGTTAGGGTGTCGGTCCTGCGTAAAAAAATACAACCCGCTGCCGGTCCGGCCAAGGGCCGTGGCAAGGCCGCACGTGGAGAACGTGGTCGACGCTCTGTGCAGGGGGCGACCCGGAATGCGCAGCAACAACGTGATAGCGGCGTCCGGGCGTCGGTTTGGTTCAACCGTGTATTAATCCTGTGCTGTGCTGCCGTTGTGTTAGCGGCTGGGGTGAAAGGTGTCCTGGTCGTGCAAAGTTTGCCGGTGCAGCGTATCAACGTGAGTGGCGAGCTGGAACATACACAGGCACAGGCGGTGCAGGATGTCGTAGAGCCAGAGCTGGCAGGAGGATTCCTGAATGCTGACTTACAGCAGATACGCCGCCAGTTGGAAAGCCTGCCATGGATTTACGAGGCAGGGGTCAGGCGTCGCTGGCCCGCCTCGCTCGAAATACACGTAGTGGAAGAGACGCCCATTGCCCGTTGGGGAGAGAGTGGCTTTCTCAACCATCAGGGAGGGATATTCCACTCCGCCAGAGGGGGCGGATGGGATGAGCTGCCTCTCCTTACCGGGCCCCAGGGGTCTGCGCCCGAGCTGATGACGAAATATCAGCGGTTGTTGGGGTTTCTTTCGCCTTTGAATCTGTCTGTCGTGCAGCTTTCGGTAGACGGGCGCGGGCAGGTGGAGGCGGTGTTGGCTAACGGCGTTCAACTGAATCTTGGAGATGCAGAGTTTCTCGCGCGCATGCGGCGCTTCGTCACATTGTACGAGCGTGAACTGGTCGAGCGAGTTGATGAAATAGAACGAGTCGACTTGCGTTATGCCAGTGGCGTCGCGGTGGCGTTCAGGACGTCACCGCCGGTTGCGGGATTATAAGAATTGACAGGGACTGGGGAGACACTGCCATGGGCAGCGCGCAGGAAAAGAAATTGATCGTTGGGCTGGATATCGGAACATCCAAGGTGGTTGCGATCGTTGGTGAGATCGATCCGGAAGGTAGTCTGGAAGTCGTTGGTATTGGTTCGCACCCGTCAAAGGGAATGAAGAAAGGTGTGGTTGTCAATATTGAATCTACCGTTCAGTCCATACAGCGCGCGGTGGAGGAGGCCGAGCTGATGGCGGGTTGCCAGATTCACTCTGTGTACGTGGGTATCGCGGGTAGTCACATTCGCAGTCTTAACTCCCACGGCATTGTTGCGATCAAAGAGCAGGAGGTCTATCGCGCCGACCTCGAGAGAGTGATTGACGCCGCTCAGGCAGTGGCGATTCCGGCAGATCAGAAAATACTTCACATACTGCCGCAGGAATACATCATCGATAGCCAGGAGGGCATCAAGGAGCCGCTGGGTATGTCCGGTGTCCGGCTAGAGGCCAAGGTGCACCTGGTGACCTGTGCGGCAAATGCCGCACAGAACATTGAGAAATGCATCCGCCGCTGCGGGCTGGATGTGGAGGAAATTATTCTCGAGCAACTCGCGTCGAATTTTTCAGTACTGACCGATGACGAGCGTGAACTGGGTGTCTGCCTGGTTGATATTGGCGGTGGCACCACAGACATTGCCATTTTTGTCGAGGGATCGATACGTCACACGGGAGTGATTCCCATCGCCGGTGACCAGGTGACCAACGACATCGCAATGGCGCTGCGCACCCCCACGCAGCACGCGGAAGAAATCAAGATCAAGTATGCCTGTGCGTTGACGCAGCTGGCCGGTGCGGAGGACACGATCAAGGTTCCCAGCGTCGGAGAGCGTCCTCCCCGCGATCTCTCGCGACAGTCCTTGGCAGAGGTGGTGGAACCACGATACGACGAGCTGTTCACGCTGGTACAGGCCGAATTGCGACGCAGTGGGTTCGAAGACATGGTGCCTGCGGGTGTGGTGCTGACGGGAGGCACATCAAAAATGGAGGGCGCGGTGGAGTTGGCGGAAGAGATTTTCCACATGCCGGTGCGGGTAGGTTATCCACAAACAGTGCGGGGATTGAACGATATTGTACGCAACCCAATTTATGCCACGAGCGTGGGTTTGTTGCAGTACGGGCTGTCCCACCGTTTCGATGATGGGCTGTCCTCTCCAGGTAAGTCCGCAGAGCAAGCAGACGGGCTTTGGAGTCGTATCAGGAGTTGGTTGCAGAGTAATTTTTAGGGTGTGTGTTTTTAGTGTTGTGAAGAAGCGTCGTGCGTGAGTGCGTCTTTTATATAATAGGGGAGTAAGACCATGTTTGAATTAATCGATAGTGTTCCATCCAATGCGGTTATCAAGGTCATCGGGGTTGGCGGCGGTGGGGGTAACGCCGTCCGTCATATGATTGAAAATGATGTGGAGGGGGTAGACTTTATTTGTGCGAATACCGATGCCCAGGCGCTGTCAGACGTCGAGTCCAGGACCATCCTGCAACTCGGTGGCGACATTACCAAGGGCCTGGGCGCAGGCGCTAATCCAGAAATTGGCCGCGCCGCAGCGATGGAGGATCGGGAGCGTATCGCCGATGCACTGACTGGCGCTGACATGGTGTTTATTACCGCGGGTATGGGCGGTGGCACGGGTACGGGGGGCGCGCCTGTGGTCGCGGAGGTTGCGCGGGAACTGGGG
>JAAENL010000104.1 GCA_024224435.1 Halieaceae bacterium | reverse complement strand
TCGCTATGGCCATCGGCGAAGACCGGGATGTCCACCGCCTCCACCATGCTCGCGACGGTGTCGTATTCGACGGGTCCAGAGAAGGCGCAGGCCCGGGTGCGGCCATGCACTGCGAGTGCTGCCACGCCCGCGTCTTCCGCCATCCGGGCTATGCTGACCCCGTTGCGGTGTTGCGGTGAAACGCCCGTGCGTAACTTCAGAGTCACGGGGACCGTGACGGCGGCGACCACAGTGCGCAGGATGGCCTGCACCAACGATTCGTCGGCCAACAGGGCGGAACCTGCAGCCTTGCGGCACACTTTTTTGGCCGGACAGCCCATGTTCAGATCGATGATTTGTGCGCCGCAGGCGACGTTGTAGCGCGCAGCCTCCGCCAGCAATTGCGGATCACTGCCGGCAATTTGCACGGAGCGCGGCTCAATTTCCGGGTCGTGCCGACTGCGCCACTGAGTTTTTCTCGAATCCCTCAGCCGAGGGTTGGCGCTGATCATTTCCGAGACCACAAGTCCTGCGCCGAATTCGGAGCACAGACGACGAAACGGCAAATCAGTCACCCCCGCCATGGGGGCAAGGGCGACTCGGTTGGGCAATGTGTAAGGGCCGATTTGCAACATGAATGGCGTTCAAAAACTGTATCGAAAAACAGGCCGGTATGATACGCGTTCACTGTCGCGCGTGGAAGAAATTCAGCTTAAAAAAACAGCACTATTTTCTGTCTGAATCACTCGGCGAGGTGGCGTTTCCCACGCAGGCACACCCAGTCGTCCTGCTGGTCGACCACCGAGAGCTGAATGACGTGTGCGTAATGCGCGCGAAGAGTTTCAGACTGGCTATTAAGAAGGCCAGCCATTAGAAGGTCTCCGCCGGGTCTCAGAAATGAGATCAGCGTATCGGCGAGCTCGACCAGCGGACCGGACAGAATATTGGCGACAACCAGGTCCGCTTGCTGGCTCCAACTCGCTATTGGGACCTGCTGTGGCAGTGCAACCTGAAAGTGCGCCTGTCCTACTCCATTGCGCCGGCTGTTCTCTGCACTGGCGGTGAGTGCCTGGGGGTCGTTGTCCACGCCCAGTGCGCGGGCGGCGCCCAGTTTAAGGGCGGCGACCGCGAGAATGCCGGAGCCACAGCCATAGTCCACTACTGTCTGGCCTCGCAGGGACATGCCATCCAATTGACGTAGACACATGGCGGTGGTGGGATGGGTGCCTGTGCCAAAGGCGAGGCCAGGGTCGAGCAGCAGGTTGACCGCCCCGGAGTGCGGGGGCTCCAGCCAGCTGGGACAGACCCACAGCCGCTCCCCGAAACGCATGGGTTGGAAATGTTGCATCCATTCCCGCGCCCAGTCTTTGTCTTCAAGAATCTCGACACGATGATTGTCCAGCGCCTGCGCAGGCAATTGCGCAAGAACCGCGTGCATGTCGGAGTCGGCGGGGTACAAACCGGTCAGACGCGTCTGGTTCCAGAGGGGCGTTTCACCTACGCCCGGCTCCAGCAGGGGCTGGTCTGCATTGTCTTCCAGCGTGACAGCAACGGCACCGGAAGCCAGCAACTGCTCCTCGAGAGTGGCAACAGTGTCACGCTGTGTATACAGACGCAGTTGTAGCCAGGTCATGGGTGTCTCAGTGTGAGCAGACGCATTTGGCGCTCCGCGCTGAGTAGGCTCAACGGTGAAGCCTACCCCTCCAAGAGT
Source organism: Halieaceae bacterium (assembly GCA_024224435.1). Lineage (GTDB taxonomy): Bacteria > Pseudomonadota > Gammaproteobacteria > Pseudomonadales > Halieaceae > Marimicrobium. The sequence continues at coordinate 4,184 of JAAENL010000104.1, read as the reverse complement.
TTTTCGAGATAGTGAATGCTAACGCCACCCGCTTTAAACGCTTCATCGCGCACCAGTTCCCGATGCAGGGCGGTATTGGTGCGAATACCTTCAACCACCAACTCATCCAGGGCCTGTCGCATCCGGGCAAGGGCGGTTTCGCGGTTGTCTCCGTAGCTGATCACTTTGGCGATCAGTGAATCGTAATAGGGGGGTACGGTATAGCCATCGTACAGGTGCGAGTCTACCCTTACGCCGAGTCCGCCGGGCGCGTGGAATGTAGTGACCGTGCCCGGGCTGGGCATGAACGTGGTCGGGTCTTCAGCGTTGATGCGGCACTCGAAGGCGTGTCCGCTGAACTTGATATCCTGCTGTGTTACGGACAGAGTGCGGCCACTGGCGATGCGCAATTGCTCCCGCACAATGTCGAAATTGGTGACCATCTCCGTGACCGGATGCTCTACCTGCACCCGCGTATTCATTTCAATAAAGTAAAAACCACCATCCTCGTAGAGGAACTCGAAGGTGCCTGCGCCCCGGTAGCCAATCTCCAGGCAGGCATTGATACAGGATTCAGCAACTTGCTGCCGCAGATCCGGCGGAATGTCGGGTGCTGGCGCTTCCTCCAGAACCTTTTGGTGGCGGCGCTGCAGTGAGCAGTCCCGGTCACCGAGGTGAATTGCATTGCCCTGACCGTCTGCCAGAACCTGTACTTCGACGTGTCGGGGCTGCTGCAGGAATTTTTCCAAGTAGACCACACTCGAGCCGAATGCTGCTGCAGCCTCTGATTGAGTGACCTGCACAGCGCTGGGCAGTGATTCTTCGTCGTGTACGACGCGCATGCCGCGACCGCCGCCACCGGCGGCCGCTTTGATAATCACGGGAAACCCGATGCGACGCGCGATCTCCAGCGTTCTGTCGTCGTCATCCGTCAGCGGGCCATCAGACCCTGGTACGGTCGGCACGCCTGCTTTCTTCATCGATTGAATGGCTGAGACCTTGTCACCCATGAGGCGGATCGTATCGGCTTTGGGGCCAATGAAAACGAAACCGCTTTTCTCAACCTGGTCAGCAAAATCGGCGTTTTCTGCCAGGAAACCATAGCCCGGGTGGATGGCGGTGGCGCGAGTGACTTCCGCCGCACTGATTATGGCCGGCACATTGAGATAGCTCTCTGTCGATGGCGCAGGCCCTATACACACGGCCTCGTCAGCAAGTAGCACATGCTTCAATTCGCGGTCGGCCTTCGAGTGCACCGCCACCGTAGCAATATCGAGCTCTTTGCAGGCTCTCAGCACACGCAGCGCGATTTCACCTCGGTTGGCAATGAGTACTTTTTCCAGTGTGGGCATGCTTGCGTCCTCTGCTGGGCTGTACTTGCGACTAAGCGATGGTGAACAGTGGTTGGTCAAACTCAACCGGTTCGCCGTTTTCAACCAGGATCGCGGTAATCTTGCCCGACTTGTCGGCTTCGATCTGGTTCATCATCTTCATCGCCTCGACGATGCAAACAATATCACCCACCTTGACGGACTGACCCACCTCGACAAAGGAGGGTGAGGTGGGCGCTGGTGAGCGGTAGAAAGTGCCGACCATGGGTGATCGCAAACTGTGTCCGTCGCTGGCCGTTGCAGGTTCCGCTGCAACGGGCGCTGCGACGGGCGCTGCGACGGGTGGCTGGGGCGCTGCCGGTGGTGCCTGCAACACCTGCGGCGGTGCGGCTGCCATGGTCAGGGCCTTGGCACCGTTGCGACTGATGCGCACCGACTCCTCGCCCTCCTTGATCTCGATTTCATCAATATTGGACTCTTCCAGTAATTCGATCAGTTTTTTTACCTTGCGAATGTCCATAGCTCAGTCTCTTTGGTAGCTGTTAGTGTGAATCCAGAATGTCGAGTGCAGCCTGCAGGCCGAGGCCATACCCGGCAGCGCCCAATCCGCAGATAACGCCAGTGGCGATAGCAGAAAAATAGGAGTGATGCCGAAACTCCTCTCGCGCGTGGGTGTTTGACAGGTGTATCTCGATGAACGGAATGTCGACGGCGGCCAGCGCATCGCGCAGGGCGACACTGGTATGGGTGAATGCGGCGGGGTTTATCAGGATGAACTTGACCCCTTCTTTGCGAGCTGCCTGCACCCGGTCAACCAGTTCGGCCTCTGCGTTACTCTGAAAGTGGAGCAGCTGGTGATCCCGAGAGGCGGCTAGCTGCTCCAGCGTACGGTTGATGTCATTGAGAGTGGTGCTGCCATACACATCGGGCTCGCGCTCGCCAAGCAAATTGAGATTGGGGCCGTGCAGTACAAGAATTGTGGCCATTGGCTGGCCCTCCCGGGAAACGCGATCTGCGGAGAGTCTGGCTTAAATCGCATGACCTGTCTATATTTTTTGGTGTTTTGTGACATTTGGCAGACTATAGCCGCTTTTTTTCCGAAGTTAGCTAGTTTTAGCGTTCGCCAAGGGCGGTGCCTGAGGTGCGAGTGGAAGCAGGGCTGAAAATACCAAGTTGCTGCGAAAAGCGCGCAAGTCAGTCAGAAATTGCGGCGATCGTGGAGTTTTTCACCGAAACCTCTTCCAGCGCATCAATCACCATCCGCTTGGTAAGAAGTTGTGGCAGGATCAGTGGCGCGGCGACAGGGTCTGCGGGGTACATTAGGTACAGTGGAATGCCATTTCGCCGATGTTTTTTTAGAAGTTCGGCGATTTTAGGGTCTTGGTTTGTCCAGTCGGCAATCATGTACACGACGCCGTGCTCGGCAAACGCCGCCGTTATATCATCGGTGAACAAGACCGTGGTTTCGTTCGCCTTGCAGGTAATGCACCAGTCCGCGGTAACATCGACGAACACCGGTCTGCCAGACTGCCGCAGGGCGGCCACTTCGCTCTCGGACCAGGGCAGGTATTCGGCGTGCAACGCAGTCGAGCCGGCGTCCGCTCCGTCCAGCCCGCGCATTGAGGCCAGTGCAATCGCCCCTGCAAGGCAAGCCAGGGCCAGGCTGCGCCGCCACCAGTTTACGCGCCAAAGCCACAGCCCGAGTGCCAGCAGCAGTGCGCCGAGGAGGGCCGCAGCCATTGTGTTGACTCCAGTTTGCCGTCCGGCAACCCACAGTAGCCAAATAGCGGTGGCATACAGCGGAAAGGACAGGAACTGCTTGAGTGTTTCCATCCAGGGGCCAGGCTTGGGCATGATGGCGCGTGCCGCGCCGCTGTAGCTAAATACCAGCAGAGGGGCGGCCATGCCGGCGCCCAGAGCGGCAAAAACGGTCAGTCCGATGAGGGGAGGCTGGCTTACGGCGAAACCGAGTGCCGTGCCCATGAAGGGTGCGGTGCAGGGGCTTGCGACCACAACGGCCAGCACCCCGGTAAAAAAACTACCGCCAAGGCCGCTTTGATTCGCAAGGCCGCTGCCGGTGTTCATGAGGTTGCTGCCCAGTTCAACCATACCGGTTAGCGAGAGGCCCATGGCGATGAACAGGTAGGCCAGTGCGATCACGAACCCCGGGGATTGCAGTTGGAAGCCCCATCCGATGGCCTGGCCGGCTTGCTGCAGAACGATAAGCAGCGCTGCGACCGCGACAAAACTGCTGATAACGCCCGCGGTGTAGACCCAGCTGTGCAGGTGACGGTCGTGGTCAGTGTTGCGGGCAAAGCTCAGTACCTTGAGTGACAGCACGGGGAAAACGCAGGGCATCAGGTTGAGAATAGAGCCGCCCAAAAACGCCAGTATCAGCATGTAGGCCAGCGTACCTCCGGTGCTGGCGGGCGATGTGCTGGCTGTATCACGTGGCTGTGAGGCGTCAGGTGTCGGCGCAGCGAGCGTCGGCGTTACTGTCCCGGTCTCGAAATTCAGGTCGAAATGGAGGGTGTAAGGCGGATAGCACAGTCCTGCATCGGCGCAGCCCTGCGAAGTCGCGGTCATGAGCGCGCGCCCGGCATCTCGCGACAGATCCAGTGTTATGTCTGCTCCGTGATAATAGACCTGTACTTCACCGAAAAAGTCGTCGGTGTGTGTAATGGCAGCGGGTAGCAGAGCCTCTATGGCAATGTCGCCCTGTTCATCCTGCAGTGTGAAGTCGAATCGATGCTGGTACAGGTAATAATCGGGCGCGATACGCCAGAACAGACGCAATTGGCGCGCGCTGACGATTTCGACCTCAAGTCCATAGGCCTCTGCAACGGGAAGAAAGTCGGACGTCGCCGGCCCGTT
>JAAENL010000103.1 GCA_024224435.1 Halieaceae bacterium | reverse complement strand
TGGTAGGACGCGCCTATCTTGTCGATCTCGTCCAGCATAATCACCGGATTGGCTACCTGCACCTCCTTTAGCGCCTGCACAAACTTGCCGGGCATGGCACCGACATAGGTACGCCGGTGACCCTTGATTTCGGCCTCGTCGCGCATGCCGCCCAAACTGAAACGATAAAACTCTCGCCCCAGCGCATCGGCGACCGAGCGACCAATACTGGTTTTACCCACGCCGGGGGGGCCCACCAGGAGCAGGATCGAACCCGCGATCTCACCGCGGAACGCCCCGACCGCGAGGAACTCGAGGATACGTTCCTTGACATCCTCCAGACCCTCATGATGCGCATCCAACTCCAATCGAGCACGCTTGAGATCCAGATTGTCATCGGACAAGACGCCCCAGGGCACGCTGGTGGCCCAGTCGAGATAATTGCGTGTCACTCCGTACTCGGGCGAACCTGCCTCCAATACAGACAGCTTGTTCAGCTCCTCCTGTATGCGTTTCGACGCCGCTTCCGGCAGCTCGCGATCCTTGATTCGCTCCTCGAACATCTCCGCATCCGACGTGCGGTCGTCCTTGGAGATGCCGAGCTCTTTCTCAATGATTTTCAGTTGTTCCCGAAGAAAAAACTCGCGCTGGTTTTCGGAAACCTTCTCATTCACCTGACTGGTAATCTGACCCTGCAGGGCCGCAACCTCTCTCTCCTTGCGCAGCAATACCAGCACCTTTTCCATCCGTGCACGCAGCGGCAACGTCTCCAGAATCTCCTGCAACTGCTCACCGGACGCGGTTGTCAGTGCAGCGGAAAAGTCTGCCATCAGGCTGGGCTGGGCCGGGCTGAAATTGGCCATGTACTGCTTAAGCTCCTCGCTATACAGCGGGCTCAGGGGCAGCAACTCCTTGATTTCCTTGATCAAGGCCATGGCATAGGCCTTGATCTCGTCCGAGTCCCGATCACCCTGACTTCGAGGGTATTCCACCTGCGCCAGATAGGGTGGGCCGTCACTCAGCCAGCGCACAATGCGAAAACGCTTGACCCCCTGCGCCAGGAACTGGCCACCCTGATCCGGCGACGCCACCGGGGGGCGATGCAGACGCACCACACAACCAATATCAGGAAACTGACGCTGGTCCAGTCCGTCTGCGTTTTCGTGGTCGACATAGGTCAGGCCGATAAGGCCATGTCCGGCCTCATCCACCGCCTTCAGGGTCGCCCCCCACTCAAGGGGATTAATGCCAACAGGCTGCACCTGCCCCGGAAAAAAAGGCCGCTTGGGAATCGGGATCAGGTGCAGAGTTTCTGGCAGGACATCATCCGCCACAGCCGGCGCTCCATGCGCCTCGTCTGCAGGAACCACTTCCCCGTCTACCGCCTCGTCGTACTCAGTCATACTTACCTAGCTCCACGTCATCGGGCGTAATGTCCGTCCCAAACCATCATATATAGGGATGCCACCGTATTTTTCAAGCGTGCACGTACAGTTAGCGTCTCACAGTCGGTATACTTCTCCGCCGTAAATGACCGGGGCGCATAAGGCGCCGTCTTGTAAGGAGCGTACCGTGGCTACCGATCACATGACAGAACGTGAGCTGTCCGGACAACTGGACGATCTACAGCAGCAGTATGAGGCCTTGCGTGGCCTCGGCCTGTCACTGGACCTGACACGAGGTAAGCCCAACAGGGAGCAGCTAGCACTGTCCGATGCGTTGGACGGCATACTCGCCGGAGACTACCGCGCCAGCAACGGCACAGATACCCGTAATTACGGAGGACTTGAGGGGCTGGAAGAAGCCCGGGAGCTTTTCGCGCAGGTGCTGGACACGCCGCCGGAAACCACCTACGTAGGCGGTAACGCCAGCCTGTCGCTGATGTATGCCGCTATAGAGTGTGCATTAAGTCAGGGGCTGCGAGGGCCTTCCACCGCGTGGGGCAATGACGATCCGGTTAAATTCCTGTGTCCGGCACCGGGGTATGACCGGCACTTTTCTATCTGTGAACATCTTGGCATCGAGATGATCACTGTTCCCATGCGCGATACCGGCCCGGATATGGACCGCGTTGAGGCGCTTGTAGAAGCGGACGATTCCATCAAGGGCATGTGGTGCGTACCCCGCTTTGCCAATCCCAACGGCTGTGTCTACAGCGACGACACCGTGGAGCGTATTGCCCGTCTCGGCAAAATCGCTGCGCCGCAATTTCTCGTAATGTGGGATAACGCCTACGCGGTGCATGCGCTCTATCAAGATGCACCGTCATTGGCACCGCTGCATGCCCACTGTGTAAAATACGGTACGCTCGACAACGTGTTCCAATTCGGCTCTACGTCCAAAGTGACCTTCGCCGGGGCCGGTATATCATTCCTGTCCAGCAGTGCAGACAACCTCGCCGCCCTGAAGCAACACCTGGGCTTTCAAACCATTGGCCCGGATAAAGTTAATCAACTGCGCCATGTCCGCTTTCTCAAGAACCCGGCAAATCTTGCCAGCCACATGGCGCAACACGCCGCACTGATCAGACCACGCTTTGAATGCGTTCTGAGCACGCTGGAGCGCGGGCTCGACGGGCTTGGTATGGGCAGCTGGTCAAAGCCCCGGGGCGGCTACTTCATCTCCTTCGAAACCCTGCCGGGACTGGCCAAACGTGTGGTGGCTCTGGCAGGCGACATAGGCGTTAAACTCACTCCGGCGGGCGCCACTTTTCCCTACGGCGAAGATCCCAACGACAGTAATATTCGCCTGTCACCGACCTTTCCCTCTCTGGAGGACCTGACGGCTGCAATGGATGCGTTTGTAGTGTGTGTCAAACTTGCGTCGCTGCAGAAAAGGTTGAACCGGGGTTAGGGGCCTCCCCGGGCCGGAAGAATGCAGACTAATCGCTCTCTTTCTGCTCAGGAGGCATTCCGGCGAACGGAAAACTGGCAACGTTGTCCTCGCCGGAAGCCAAGGCAGACACCTTGCTGCTGCCCTCTTTTTCAACCTCGTCGATGCGAATCACCGCCTGTATAGGAATATAGCTGCGCTTGACCCCACTGAATTCGTTCTTCAGCTTTTCTTCGCTGGGATCCACGAGTATCTGAGATCGCTCTCCGAAGACGAATTCCTCGACCTCGATAAAGCCCCACATATCGCTTTGGTAAATCTGGCGCGCGAATACCTCGAACACCTGATTGCCGTTCTGAAAAATCACCTTATAGACGGGTTCGTTTGCCATCGCACTCTCAAGCATCGGCGACCACCCGGTCAGGCAGCCACCGGACATCGTTTTTCGGAGGGCGGCAATGGTACCACCCTTCTCGTAGAATACCAGCACCCCCAGCGGGATGCAGCATGGCGGGGTGAACGGCGCAAGCTGCGGCCTGGAAACCGCCAAAGCAGGCTCCGCGCGAGTCGCGGAATGACTGTGTTTAACGGGATTCAGCGGGTATACTCCGCCACCCGTTGAACAAGAGAGTAGCGGCGCTATGCCCTCCGCGACACCCAGGTGAATAAAAAAGTCTACATCAAGACCCACGGTTGCCAGATGAACGAGTACGACTCGGCGCGCATGGCAGACCTGTTGCATGAACGCTGCGACATGGTGCCGACTGCAAACCCCGAAGACGCCGATGTACTTCTTTTAAATACCTGTTCCATAAGAGAAAAAGCACAAGAAAAGGTCTTCCACCAGCTCGGCCGCTGGAAGCAGCTGAAGCAGAAAAATCCGGATCTGGTGATCGGCGTCGGCGGCTGTGTTGCCAGCCAGGAAGGAGCGGATATTGGGCGCCGCGCGCCCTACGTCGATCTGGTGTTTGGGCCACAGACCCTGCATCGCCTGCCGGATATGCTGGAGCAAAGCCACAGCGACGGCACCATCGTGGTAGACGTCAGCTTTCCAGAAATCGAAAAATTTGACCGGTTACCCCTGCCCGAGTCGGATGGGCCCAGCGCTCATGTCTCCGTCATGGAGGGATGCAGCAAGTATTGTACTTTTTGCGTCGTGCCCTATACCCGGGGAGAAGAGGTCTCCCGCCCATTGGACGACGTAATCGCGGAGGTAGCGCACCTGGCTGGCGAGGGTGTCCGGGAGGTCAATCTGCTGGGGCAAAACGTCAATGCCTACCGCGGCGCAAACCACGAGGGCGATATCGTCGATTTCGCCGAGTTGCTGCATTTGGTGGCGCGCATCCCGGGTATCGAGCGTATTCGCTACACAACCTCTCACCCGATGGAGTTCTCGGATGCGCTGATAGAGGCTTACCGACAAATTCCCCAACTCGTAGACCATTTGCACCTGCCCGTGCAAAGCGGCTCAGACCGGGTGCTGGCGGCCATGAAACGGGGCCACACTGCGCTGGAGTATAAGTCCAGAATCCGCCGCCTGCGGACGATCCGTCCCGGCATCAGCATCTCCTCTGACTTTATCGTGGGTTTCCCGGGCGAAAGCGAAGCGGATTTCGCCGCCACTATGAAGCTGATAGAGGATATCGGTTTCGACACGTCCTTCAGCTTTGTCTACAGCGCGCGCCCCGGCACCCCGGCGGCAGATCTGCCCGATGACACGCCAGAGGCAGTGAAAAAGCAACGTTTACAAGTCCTGCAGGGCCGTATTTTGCAACAAGTCGCCGATATCAGCCGAAAAATGGTCGGCACGACACAGCGCATTCTGGTCAGCGGGCCCTCCCGCAAAGACCCGGGGCAACTGCAAGGTCGCACCGAGAACAACCGGGTGGTCAACTTTCCCGCAGCCGACCGGGGCCTGATCGGCCATTTTGTTGATGTAGAGATACAGGATGCTCTGCCCAACTCTCTCAGGGGAATACTGGTCAATGGTTGACGGCCGCGAAAT
>JAAENL010000102.1 GCA_024224435.1 Halieaceae bacterium | reverse complement strand
GGACGCAGTGCGCAAGGATAACAAGAACCCCACACAAGCGATGTGGGGAGAACAACGGCTAGAGTGCCGTCGCGAAAGTATGTTGTCCATTGCTGCTGTTGAATTAACTGAGCAAGAAGACAGTGAGGAGGAAAAGGTGAAAGGCAGTATTTCCGACTTGATGAAGCAGGCCCAGAACATGCAGGCCGACATCCAGAAGGCGCAGGAGGACTTGGCGAAAGCCGAAGTTCGCGGTGAAGCAGGGGCAGGTATGGTTTCTGTAGTGATGACCGGTAGGCACGACGTAAAAAGTGTTTCCGTCGATGACTCAGTTTTGTCGGAGGACAAAGAGGTGCTTGAAGATTTGCTCGCAGCAGCAGTCAATGATGCAGTGCGTAAGGTCGAGGCCCGAAACAAGGATACGATGTCTGGTCTCGCCTCTGGTCTGGATTTGCCGCCAGGGTTCAAGATGCCCTTTTGAGGGGGGTTGTGGCAGCCAATGATTGCTAGTCCTGCATTACAAAAGCTTATTGACGCACTGCGCTGTTTGCCAGGTGTGGGCCCTAAATCTGCCCAGCGTATGACGCTGCACCTGCTGGAGCGAGACCGCGAGGGCGCGCGTTTGTTATCTGAAGCGCTGGCAGAGGCGGTTGAGCGTGTAGGGCATTGCCGTCTGTGTCGCAATTTTACTGAATCGGACACCTGTGAAATTTGCAATGACCGTCGCCGCGAGCGAAGCCTCATTTGCGTGGTGGAAACACCGGCAGATGTGCTAGCGGTTGAGCAAAGTGCCAGCTTCCGCGGACTGTATTTTGTGCTGATGGGACACCTCTCGCCGATTGACGGAATAGGGCCAGAAGATATCGGGCTGGAAACCTTTCGTCAGCGCGTAATCGACGAGGGCATAGAAGAGGTCATACTCGCAACAAATCCAACAGTAGAGGGTGAGGCAACGGCCTATTATCTGACCGAGATGTTGCATCCAATCGGGGTGCACGTTTCCAGAATCGCCCACGGCGTGCCGCTCGGCGGCGAACTGGAGTACGTTGATGGCTCCACGCTTGCTCATGCTCTCTCGGGGCGCCGCCCGGTGGAGTAGACTATGCAACGTGTACTGATAGAATCTGACGAAGCACTCGCGCGGATGTTTTCGCATGAGACAAGCTCCGGGGCTGTTATGGTCGATACGGAGTTTATGCGACGCAGTACCTTTTACCCCGAAGTGGGTTTGCTGCAGCTTTGCTTCGCCTCTGACCCGCCGGAAAGTGAAACGGCGTGGCTGATTGATCCAACCAAAATTTCGGATGTCTCACCATTGGTGGCATGTTTCGCCGATACGTCGGTATTGAAGGTGCTGCATTCCGCCAGCGAAGACCTTGAGGTCTTCCAGCGCTGGCTGGGACAGTTACCCGAGCCACTGTTCGACTCCCAACGCGCTGCGGCACTCTTGGGCATGGGCTTTGGGCTCGGCTACAGGGCTCTCGTGCAACAGATTTGTGATGTTGATTTGCCCAAGGGTGAGACACGTTCAAACTGGCTGCAGCGCCCGCTTACAGAATCCCAGTGTGAGTATGCCGCCCAGGACGTGACGTGGTTACTGAGGGTATGGCGCGAGCTGCACCGGCGTTGCGAGGAGGAGGGCAGGCTGGAGTGGGTGCTATCCGATGGCAACAATGCGCTATCATCACTCATCCTGTCTGAGAGCGAACCGCATGAAAAAATCAAATCGGCCTGGAAGCTCACGCCTCGGCAGCTTGCTACCCTCGCTGCGGTGTGTCGATGGCGGGAGAAAACCGCAAAACAGCGCAATAAGCCCAGGGCCTGGATTATCGATGACCAGACCTGTCTGCAGGTCGCGTTAAGCCCGGCGACGTCTCTAGAGCAGCTGGCCAACATCGAAGGCCTGCCTGCGGGCGTAATAAAACATTACGGTAATGAGCTTTTTCAGTTGATGGCGGAGCAGCGCTCCCTGCCAGAAGCAGATCTACCGAAGCCTCTGCCCTCGCCGCTAAATAGCGAGCAGCGAGGTCGCATGAAGGAGCTTAAGGAAAGAGTGCGAGACGAGGCTCGGCGCCTGCGCGTGGAGCCAGAGATTCTGGCAAGCAAGCGAGACTATGAATTACTGCTGCGTGAGGCAGCGGGTGTGGCAATCAGGACGCCGCAGCACTGGACGGGGTGGCGTGAAGACCTTGTGGTTAGACCATTGCGCGAGTTCCTCGCGGAGACTGCCCAGTGAAGTTGCTCTGTGAAATCTTCAAGAGCAGTCGCAGAGAGGGCATGTATCTGTATGTTGAAAAAAAATGTGGTGTGCAGGCGGTGCCGGAGGAGTTGCTCGCTTCATTCGGTGCTCCGGAATCTGTAATGACATTGCTGTTGAGTGGGGATCGTACGTTGGCGAGGGCTGATGCTGCAGAGGTGCTGGAGACTATCTGCGAACAAGGTTACTACCTGCAGTTACCACCTCTGCCTGGGACAGCGGAGAGGAAACCCGCCGGTGGATGACTGGTGGAACCGTAAGGCGCTTGACGAGCTGAGTCGCACTGAGTGGGAGGCGCTATGTGACAGTTGCGCCAAGTGTTGCCTGCACAAACTGGAAGACGAAGATGACGGCGAGGTAGTCTATACCAAGGTGCGATGCAGGTATCTGAACGATGAGACCTGCCGATGTTCCGATTACAGCCGGCGCACGTCGCTGGTACCCAGCTGTCTCGATTTAAAAGTGTCAGACTGGCATGGGTTGGATTGGTTGCCCAGTACTTGCGCTTATCGTCTGCGTGCCCGCGGTGAGCGCCTTCCCTCCTGGCATCCGCTTGAGAGCGGTAATGCAAATAGCGTTCATGAGGCGGGAGTATCCATTAGGGGGCGGGCTATATCGGAGGAATACGTGCACCCTGACGGCCTCGACGACCATATCGTTCATTGGGTGGAGTAGAATTTAGATGCTAACTGAAAGTACATACTTGCTGGGGTTATACCTGTACCTTGG
>JAAENL010000101.1 GCA_024224435.1 Halieaceae bacterium | reverse complement strand
GCCGTCACTCACCATGCCCTTTACCATCTGGTGGCTGATAAACTTTGACAGGATATATTCACTGCCCCAGTCCCACCCGTTAAACGGTGTTTCCTCGTTAGCCCAATTTCCATCAGTGGCGACACCAATCGCTGCCACGCTGCTGGTGAAAACAATTTTCTCCACTTTGGCCATTTTCGCCGCGGTCAACATCGCGCGGGCGCCATCAACATTAATCTTATAGTGAAGGTTCGGATCCTTGGTCCATATCTTGAACAGAGCGGCCAGATGGTAGAGCTGCTCGCAACCCTCGACCGCCGCCAGAAGGGAGGGATGGTCCATCAGGTTTCCCTCGACGAATTCCACATCCATACCGTTCAGCGGAGAACGGTCCTCCCCCGGCATCACCATTACGCGAACATCATCGCCCTTTTCAAGGCACAGTCGGGCGACATGGTTTCCAATGAAGCCGGTAGCTCCCGTGATTAGCACCTTGGCCATAGCAGTCTCTCCTGTCGAGTTCTTTTATCGCTGCGCCGCATGGTAACGAGCCAGACGAGCGCCCGGCATGTCGCAATCGGCCATTCTACCGCCTTGAGAGGGGTCGTACAGGTCAATTCACTGCGGCGTCAGCACCGCCAGAACCTTTACAACGGCACGTAGCGGAGCGAAAGTACGGTCTGGATATTCACACAACCCCAGCGGAGAAAGACACCATGCCCACCCTGCGCATTTGCATAATCGCCCTGGGATTACTCATCACCGCCCAGATCCTGGCAGCGCAAGCCGCTGACACCGACCCGCTCCTGGGGGCGGCCCTGGCTGAGCGCGGCGAGGAGGATAAGCGCCGGGACGCGTACCGCCACCCCGCTGAAACGCTCATTTTTTTTCGAGTCAAACCAGGCATGACGGTGGCCGAGGGGCTCCCCGGCGGAGGCTGGTACACGCGGATACTAGCTAACTATCTCGGTGCAAAGGGCAGGCTTTACGGGGTGACTTATGCCGACCGGATGTGGAGCATGTTCGATTTCGCGACGCCAGAATGGATAGAGAAGCGCCTCACCACCGCCGGGCAGTTTCCCGAGCAGGTCGCGTCATATACCCACAACGGAATAACCGCACGCGGCTTCACCTTTGAGCAAGTACCCGAGAATGTTCAGGGCACGGTAGACCGCGTATTGCTGGTACGGGCACTCCATAACCTCAACCGCTTTGAGCATCTCGCCAACACGCGCACCGAAGCTCTGGCCTCGGTGCACAGCATGCTCAAGGACGACGGGCTGGTAGGTGTGGTACAACACCGGGCACAGGAAACGGCAGACAATCACTGGGCGCTGGGCAACGCGGGCTACCTGAAGCAGTCTCACGTCATCGCCATGTTTGAAGAAGCGGGTTTCGAACTTGTGGCTGCCAGCGAGATTAACGCTAATGGCTTGGATAACCCCTCTGCTGACGACGTAGTCTGGCGCTTACCTCCATCATTAAGAGGCGGTGACAGCGACGAACGCGCCGCAAACCTGGCTACCGGGGAATCGGATCGTATGACACTCTTGTTCAGGAAAGCAGAGTGATATGCCTTTTCACTATTTTATAATATATAAAAATATCATATGGCTATTTCTTGTTTTTCCACGACCGATCATCAACACTCAAGGGCACGGCGGTTAACTGGTTCACTCACAGTTAAGGGCAATCGCCGCTGCTTTGGGGAGACGCTCACAAGCATTTGTCAAAGATGTTTGCCGCCAGGGAACGAGATCCGGTTATTGCGGGCCGGGTAGCAAAAGCCCCGGCACAAAAACGCTAGCCTTACCCTCTACGCCGTCGCTCACTGCCTTGCGATGGCGTTTTTTATACGCAAAAATAGAATCCCGCCAATTTCCCCCTTATCATGTCGACGCCCGTCTCAAGGAGAGAAAGCATGTCTGATCTGAAAGTCGCCGTTCTGGGGGGGGGCTCTTGGGGTACGACAGTGGCGTCGCTGGTCAGCCGTAATAACCCGGTCAGCCTGTGGGCGAGAAATCCTGACACTGTAGAGCAAATCAATACAGAACACCGCAACAACACCTACCTGCCGGAGGTAATGCTCCCGGAGAAGCTGATCGCGACCCACAGGATTGAAGACGCGGTCAGCCTCGCTGATGTCGTCGTGATGGGTATCCCTTCACAACATTTCCGCCGGGTCCTGAACGACGTGAAGGCACATGTGCGGCGAGGGGCCCCGGTGATCAGCCTGAGCAAAGGCCTCGAACTGGACACCCGCCTGCGCATGAGCGAGATCATCAAAGAGGTACTGCCGGACCACCCGGCGGGCGTGCTGACCGGGCCCAACCTTGCGCGAGAGATCATGGAGGGAAAAGCAGCCGCCAGCGTGCTCGCCATGGAGGACAACACCATTGTGCAGGAACTGCAGCCCATCTTTAATTCTGGCCTGTTTCGTACCTATACCAATACCGACGTAATCGGCTGCGAGCTGGGCGGCGTGTTAAAAAATATTGTCGCTATCGCGGTAGGCATAGGTGACGGCCTCGGGGCAGGTGACAATACTCGCGCAGGCCTGATCACCCGCGGTCTGGCCGAAATCACCCGGTTAGGCGTTGCCATGGGCGGCCAGCCCGAGACATTCGCCGGACTGGCCGGCATGGGCGATATGATCGCCACATGCACCAGCCCTCAAAGTCGCAACCACCACGTGGGAATCGAACTGGGCAAAGGTCGCGATATGGGGGACATAACCAATGAAATGTTTATGGTCGCCGAGGGCGTAAAAAGCGCCCCGGCGGTATTAGCCCTCGCCGCGCAATACAAGGTAGAGATGCCCATGGTAGAGGACGTGTACCGCGTACTGTCTGGCGAGTCCAGCGCCAGTCGCGCGTTCCGCAGCCTGCTGCGCGTCGAGGCAGGCGCAGAATCGGAACCCGGCTGAGATCTTACCCGCTGCGGTGGTGGTGCTTACGGCTCATCTGGGGCATACTTTTACTGAATATCGATAGCGCGTTAGATGCTGTCGATGCAGGGTGACGCACACATAATATCCGGGGCCGGCGTAACGATGCTTATTGCCAGAGCAATCTGTTTTGTTCTGACGCTTTCTATAAGCGGAACAATCGCTGCTGGCGATTCTTCTTTCAACGGCCTTGAAGGCCACCCGGGCCTGCGCTCAGCATCCGCGCTCGTACTGGATGCCCAAGGCAACGTGATTTACGGCAAGGATATAGACACGATCAGGCCCATTGCGTCCATTACCAAACTCATGACCGCCATGGTAATCCTTGATGCAGCGCTAGACCTCGACAAGACGATCACCATTACCCATGCCGACCGTGACACTATCAAACGGACTGGTTCCCGCCTCGCCTTCGGTGCCGCACTGTCCCGACGCGAATTGTTGTTGTTGGCTCTCATGTCCTCTGAGAATCGCGCCGCATCCGCGCTGGGCAGGACCTTTCCCGGAGGAGTGCGCTCGCTCGTCACCGCCATGAATCAAAAGGCCGGAAGTCTCGGCATGGCCAGCACCCGCTTTGCCGATCCAGCAGGCTTGAATGCCAACAACCAGTCCACTGCCAGTGACCTTGCAAAAATGCTTGCCGCAGCGGAGGGCTATCCCCTCATCACTCGCGCCACTACCACCAGAAAGGCAGATGTCAGGCCCTATAGCAATCGCGGGCCACTCACCTATTCCAATACCAATCGCCTGCTCAAAAACGATAAATGGGCAATCGAACTTAGTAAGACAGGTTTTATCCGCGAAGCAGGCCGCTGCCTGGTAATGCAAGCGAATATCGGTGGCGAGAACATCTCCATTGTATTACTGAATTCCTTCGGCAAGCTCACACCCTATGGCGACTCCAATCGTTTGCGTAAATGGATGCTGGCCCAAAGTTGAATGCTACTCTTCTCTACCGCAGGACATCGGCACTGGCAGCAGCGTTAGCGCTCCTGCTTACGCTGCCTCCCTCGGCAATGGCAGAAGAAGCGACCACGCCTTTCTTGCAGATTTACCTCGGGATCGCCGAGTTGGATGACCAGACAGCCAGTTGGACTGA
The DNA here is from genome assembly GCA_024224435.1 of Halieaceae bacterium. Lineage (GTDB taxonomy): Bacteria > Pseudomonadota > Gammaproteobacteria > Pseudomonadales > Halieaceae > Marimicrobium. The sequence goes on along the minus strand of JAAENL010000101.1, from coordinate 7,764 downwards.
CAACAACAATGAGTCCGTCGACGTTGATTTTTCGTCGTTGCCCACCGCGGGGTTAGAGCTGGAGTATTTGTTTGGACGAGGTTTCGTGCACTGGGGTATCAATCCGGGCGGCAGTGTCAGCTGGAAAAACGAAGACGTTACCTTCTCCGGCAGCCTTACGGAGAATGATGGCGGCACGATCACCTACGAGGCGGACAACTCGCTGCTTCTGGTTGAGCTTCACCTGGGTGGTTATCTGCGCGGCCGCATCACTGAGCGCATTACCACTTACCTCTCGGCGGGCCCCATGATCATGTACGGCTACCATGAGGTCGAGGACGAAAATTATACCGAGACACCGCCCTCCGGGAGTCCCGCGCGCAGCCCCACCAGTGACAACTCGGACAGCTCAGATGTGGCTGTTGGGTTTTACAGCCGGGCCGGGGTCGATTTCGAAATCGGTGATAATCGCTATCTCGGCCTGGGCGTGCGCTATATTTCAACGGAGCTGGATTTTGACCGCACCATCGGAAAAATCGACGTGGGGGGGCCTCAGTACGTCCTGACCTACAGCGCCCGCCTTTAGCACTGCACGTCAAGTAACCCCCAACCTCTTCTCGGCGATTGTTGCTCAGATCTGCAACCCTATCTTGTGGCACTGCGTTGCCCAAAAAAACATAACCCTCGGATAACGTAGCCGGGGAGTGAAACACTTTCTGCAGACGCTGTCAGTCGCTCCTTGACGCCACCAGCGGGGGCTGGAACACTGCTCACCCTTTAGTGAGGAAGCGTGGCATGAATTACCGTCGTCGATTGCGAGAGATCGGCTGGGGCCTACTTGGCAGGGCCAGCGATATACGCCCTCACGAGGCGCGGGCAACGCTTGCCTCGTTCAGCCTTGTCATGATGCTCATGGCTTCCTATTACATCTTACGTCCAGTGCGGGATGCCATGGCATCAGACTGGAGCGATGCAGAGGTCAGCTGGCTTTGGACTTTTACATTCTTTATCAGCTTTATCGCTGTTTCCCTTTATGGCGCCGCTGTCGCAAGGCTGCGTTTCTCCCGTTTAGTCCCCTCGGTTTATAGCTTTTTCGCTGTCAGCTTCGTCCTGTTTTACCTTGGCGCAGCATCAGTCACGGACCGTACGCTGCTCGATAAAGGTTTTTACATCTGGATAAGCCTTTTCAGCCTGTTTCATATCTCCGTGTTTTGGAGCTTCATGGCAGATACATTTTCCAAACCCCAGGCCATTCGCCTGTTCGGCTTTATCGGCGCAGGGGCAAGCATTGGAGGTCTGGCCGGACCCGCACTCACCACGTTACTTGTAAAAGATATAGGCACCGAAAATCTGATGCTGATAGCGGCCTTACTGGTAGTGTTGGCTCTGCCGCTGGTAGCTTGGGTACAGCGACTCAAGCAGACTGATCTGCACAATGGCAATGTTTCTGTCAGTAACAAAGATGTCGAGTTTATCGGTGGCAATCCTCTGGCTGGTTTCGCGGAATTCATGCGCAGCCCCTACCTACTTGGTATCGGTTTGTTTATCTTCCTCTACACCACCATCAGCTCTTTTGTGTACTTCGAGCTGAAAAATCTGTTGGCTGACTTCGACCCCGATGTGCGCACCCAGATATGGGGAGGCATGGATCTGGCCGTAAACAGTCTCACCCTGTTGGTAGCCATGTTTGCTACCGGACGCATTGCGCAGCGCTTCGGACTGCCTTTCACGCTGGCCCTCATTCCGGTCCTTGTGGGTGGCGGCATGCTGATGCTCGCTGCCGAACCACTGGTTTATGTCGTGGTCGGCGTACAGGTTGCACGACGCGCGGGGAACTATGCGATCTCCCGGCCCGCCCGCGAAATGCTGTTCACGGCGGTGGATCGCGAAACCCGGTTCAAGGCTAAACAAGTGATTGATATTGTGATTTATCGCGGCGGCGACATGCTCAACGCTTGGCTCTTTACAGCACTCACTCAGGGACTTGGTCTGGGGTTGGCGGCCGTTGCGGGTATTGGCGCCGTGATCGCCGGGCTGTGGGCGCTGACCGGCATTTTCCTTGGACGACGGTTCAACGCAATGAACCCTGCAAGTGATATATCAGACAAGACCACTGCATAAAGTGCAGCGGTAAGTTGAATAGTTGAGCCGCCAGCCAATCCTTTCCATTGCAACACCGCCCGGGTGGTACCTTTAGCGCTGCCTGGGTCTATACTTTGTGCAACCACAACATGGACGGCGAAAACACCATGGCAACATCTGTTGATTACAATCTGGGACCCAACACCTATCCTCGCGGCTGGTTCATCGTCGCCGAGAGTAAGGAACTGGATAGCGGCCCTATGGCCTTGCGCTACTTCGGCCAGGATTTCGCACTTTACCGCGGAGAAAGTGGCAAACCGGTGTTACTCGACGCTTACTGCGCCCATATGGGTACTCACCTAACTGCCAGTACCAGCGCCATGATCGTGAAGAACGGCGAGCAGATTGAGGGGGACTCTATCCGCTGTCCCTATCACGGGTGGCGCTACAACGCCGATGGCGACGTAGACGATATTCCCTACCACGATGGACCCTGCCCGAAATCTGCCTCTATCCGCTCATATCCGGTCGTCGATAATATGGGCTGCATCATGGCCTGGTTTGACCCAAATGGCGCCGAGCCAGAATACGACGCGCCTTTTTTGAAGGAATGGAATGACCCCCAGTGGGTGCGCTGGGAGCTCGATCACTTGGGGGATTTGCCCATTCACCCCCAGGAAATACTCGACAACATGGCCGACGTGCGACATCTTGGTCCGACCCATGGTGCGCCCAGCGAATACTTTGAGAACGAGTTCCGTGATCACCTGTGTATTCAACGCCAGGGTGGCCCGATGCAACTTTACGAGACATACCTCTACACCACTACCTGGTATACAGGCCCGGGTATACTGCTTTCTAAACAAGTCTTTGCAGATAACGTGATCTACGAACTGATCGCTAACACCCCTGTCGAAGACGGCGTTTCCAAGTGCTTCCACGGCTGTCTTTATAAGGGTGCAGAAGGCGGGGCAACCGACGAGGATCGGGCAGCGGCGAACCAGGCCCAGGCTGGCGCCCTCGAGGCGTTCGGTGCGGACTTCAACGTATGGCAGAATAAACGCCCTGCACTGAAAATCATGCAACTGAAAACTGACGGCCCATTCAATCGCAACCGCAAGTGGTACTCACAATTCTATGCGGCAGCAGCGGAGGTGAGCAGCATTCGCGAAGAGGTGAATGGTTTCGTGCCGACGAGCGGAATGCAAACGCCAGCGGATGCCAATCACAATATCGACGACGGGCTTCCGATATAAGCAAACACCTAAACCCCGGGCCAGCGCGCCCGGGTATTCGCCTTTTATGACATCTTCTGGCAACCTTGCCTGCTAAATCACTACCGCACCGATATTGCACACCGCCATGAAAATGCTCATCGTTACGCTGTTTTTTATCTCTCTACTACCGGCATGCGCCACCAGCCCAACAGGACGGTCGCAGCTAATGCTGGTGTCCCCTGAATCCGCTATCGTTGAATCGAGAAAAGCCTACCTCACAACGGTCGATGATCTGAATGCTGATGATAAGCTCGTCAATGATCCGGCCCTGTCGAGGCGGGTTGCGACCATCACTGGCCGACTGGTTACCGTCGCCACCGAGATGTATCCGAGCACCCGGAATTGGGAATGGAGTGTCGCTATTGTGGATGCCCCGGACATTGTTAACGCCTGGTGCATGGCGGGGGGGCGCATGGCGGTTTACACCGGGCTGTTTGAAAAGCTGAAACTGACCGACGCCGAATTTGCGCAGATCATGGGCCACGAAATTTCCCACGCGCTGGCCAATCACACCGCCGAACGTATGTCTCGCGCTATGGCGACCTCTGCGGGCGTGGTCGCTATAGCGATACTGTCGGACAGGCCTGTCGTCGCCGCGGGCGGCGCAGCCGTTGCAGCAAAGCTGGCACTGGATCTTCCCAATAGCCGCACCGCAGAGTCAGAGGCGGATATGATCGGTATGGAACTTGCTGCTCGTGCCGGCTATGATCCGGACGCCGCCGTAAGCCTGTGGGAAAAAATGGGCTCACAGGGGGGCGGCAAGCGACCGCCCGAATTTCTCAGCACACACCCGGCCCCCGGTAATAGGGAACTTGCCCTGGCAGCCATGATCCCCGATATGCGACAGCTCAATCCGGTTGGACAGCTCGCCGCAGTGCATCCTGTCACAATCATGAACTAGCTGTGTGTGTATCGGATAGAGAAACACAGTAAAACCATCAGAAGGCGGCTATGCCGGTTTGAGCGCGCCCCAGAATCAGAGCATGGATGTCATGGGTGCCCTCATAGGTATTCACTACCTCGAGGTTGCACATGTGCCGCATCACCGGATATTCGTCGGAGATGCCGTTACCTCCCAACATATCCCGCGCGTGGCGCGCGATGACCAAAGCTTTACCGCAGGAATTACGCTTGAGAAGAGAGATCAGCTCCGGAGCCAGAGCATCCTCATCCAACAACTGACCCGCCCGCAAGCAACCCTGCAAGGCCAGCGCGATTTCCGTTTGCATATCGGCAAGCTTGAGTTGCACCAGCTGGTTGGCGGCCAGCGGACGACCGAACTGTTGCCGCTCCAGGGTGTAATCCCGTGCAGTATGCCAGCAGGTTTCAGCGGCACCCAAGGCACCCCAGCTAATCCCGTAACGCGCCTTGTTCAAACAACCGAACGGACCCTTGATGCCTTCGACACCGGGCAATAGCTGCGCCTCCGGGACGAATACGTCCTGCATCACGATTTCTCCAGTGACAGAGGCGCGCAGGGCCAGCTTGCCTTCAATTTTTGGTGCACTGAGCCCATCCATGCCGCGCTCCAGAATGAAGCCGCGAATTTTGTCATCATCGGTTTTCGCCCACACCACGAATACATGCGCCAGTGGGCTATTGCTGATCCACATCTTTGCACCATTAAGCAAATAACCTCCCTCGACACTCTTGGCGCGGGTGACCATACCTACGGGGTCTGAACCGTGGTCCGGCTCTGTCAGTCCGAAGCAACCTATCCACTCACCACTGGCAAGTTTCGGCAGGTAGGTTTGTTTCTGTGCTTCATTGCCATAAGCATAGATCGGGTACATTACCAGGGAGGACTGCACGCTCATCATGGAGCGAAACCCGGAGTCCACCCGCTCTATCTCGCGGGCAATCAGGCCGTAGGCAATAGAGTCAACTCCCGGGCAACCGTAACCGTGGAGCGTGGAGCCCAATAATCCTAACTCACCCATCTCGGTGAATATGGCGGGGTCGGTCTCTTCATTGCGAAAAGCATCGCGCACTCGGGGGCATAATTTTTGTTGTGCATACTGCCGGGCCGAGTCGCGCACCTGCCGCTGGTCCGAGGTAAGTTGTTGCTCCAGCCCGAATGGATCCTGCCAGTCCATCCTGACCATTTCATGTTTCACTGCCATCGTTATCTGCCTCCGTGGCCACTAATATGCCACAGTATGATCCAACTAGAGTATAACGATGTGGTGCAACGGCGATCATCTTCGCATCCCACTGCAGGCGGCATTGGTTTGAATGGCCATGCCGGCGCTGACTAAAGTCGCTCTTACTCAGGCTATCTGCCACTGATCACAGGCGAAATCGTCTACCCTATTAGTCATTGATATACCTGAACCCTGAAAGAGGCAACCGCATGACCGAACGACAGAAGTTGACCAAGGAAAACATGGGCATCACCGATGGACTCGCACTGCAGGCCAGCAGCGGCGGCATCGAAGAGCTGCGTAAGGACATTCAGCGCCTGATGGATATCGAGGCAATCAAGCAGGTCAAGCATGCTTATTTTCGCTGTATCGATACTGCTAATCTCACAGAACTGGGAACGCTGTTCCACGAGGAGGTCAAGGTACGCTTTAAGGGGGGCGGTTACGAGTGGAACCTCGACAGCAAGCAGGAATACGTCGACAACATAGGCATGGCGTTTAGCAGGGAGGCAATCGGACAGCACAATGCTCATCACCCGGAAATCCAGATCTTGTCAGACACTGAAGCGACGGGCTTGTGGTACCTGGCAGACAATATGTGGTTACTCAATCACAATGCCCTGACCACCGGGACTGCGCTGTACTGGGACCGCTACGAAAAAATTGATGGCAAATGGCTCATAAAGGAAACCAACTACGAGCGTATTTATGAGATCAACCAGACCCTGCAGGAGAAGCCCCAACTGAATTCCCATTACCTTGGCGTACATGGAGGCGAGCCCCAGTTCTAATAGCAGTCCGCCGACACGCGCTTATCCCGCCCGATAGACGCGGCGGTACTCTGCTGCCCGGCAAGCAGCTCTCTGCGGCGGCGCGATTACTGTAACCATTAGACGGCAGACTGCGCCGGTGAAATCCAGGAAAGGAACTCGTTGCCACGGGTTTTGAACGCTACCTCCCGCTATAGGTTGCTCTTTGCATCGCTGCAGGCGTCCCGCTTGGCAGGCTGTTCCCCCCGGGGTTTTGCCGCGGGAGCTGGACTGGAGTGCGCCCACGTCAATTTATCCGTCATGTTGTCACTGGTGGCGTTTGTTAATCGAAACACAAACCGGTTTGGGTCCGATGATTCGACTACTGAGCTATCGCGCTAAGGTATTCCTCAAGCCGTTCGTCTGCATCGTCGTCAAAGAGAATCTGGCAGGCTTCCCGTAATCCCGGCGCGCTAATAATTTCCTCTCGCTTCACCACCTGCTCGATTTTTGAGCGCCGACGCATGAAGTCTTCCAGCTTTACAATCATCTCAAGGCGCGCGGCCAGCTCTATTTCACAGCGAGTGTACTCCGCGTTTTCAATAAGTAGCGCAGCAACACTTTCATCCTCGCGGATGCGCTCCAGCAGGCCAAAAGCGCTCTCAGCATAACGCCGCCAAAATCGTTCGGACAGTGGTTCGGAAGAGGATGGATCAGTCAGTGCATCCAGATTCATCAACTGCGCCTGCAACATGAATTCCGCGCGCAGGTCATTGCCCGGCTCACCGTACCAACGGTTGTCCGCCTGCGGAACGGATATACCAAGCTGTTCCACATGGTCGGCTATTTCATCCCCTACGTTAAGACAGTCTGTTAACTTGCCGCCAAAAATGCTCAGATGTCGGCGCGCCTCGTCTACCTCAATAATATGTTTGCGCGACAACTGCACCCAGTCCGCTTCACCGCCTTCCCCCTCAACCACCAGAGGGCGGACGCCGACTCGCTCGGCTACAACATTGGCTCGTGTCAGCGGCGGGTTGATATCAAGAAGTGCATTAGCGTTCTCAAGGATGAAATTCCTGTCCTCTTCACTGACACCAACTTCCGGCGAGCTGACCTGAGCATCCGTGGTGCCGATACACGTTTTAGGACCCATTGGAATGAGGAAAAACATACGGCCATCACTGGCGAAGAAAGTGAGCACGCGCTTGTTGTCGGTTATTTGGTCAACAATAAGGTGTACGCCCTTGGAAAATAGATGATGGTGTGCCGTCGCTTGCCCCGTCAACGTATTCTCAGTGTCTGCCCAGGGACCGCAGGCATTGATCAGCGCGCGTGATCGAATTTCGGATATTTCACCGCTGACTTCGTCGCGGATCTGCGTTAACCATTCGTCTCCCTGCCGGGTTGAGCTCAAGGCTTTCACATAATTAGCCGCGATACAGCCGAAGTTGAGGCTCTTTCGGACAAAGTTGAAAACAAAGCGAGCATCGTTGTCATACAGGTAACAGTCGGAGTATTCGAGCCCACCGG
>JAAENL010000100.1 GCA_024224435.1 Halieaceae bacterium | reverse complement strand
GGGGTAACGAGGAGATGCTCCACCCCGATCGTGAACTGGAGGGTAGTGACTCCATGGGTGCACCGCTGCGGGAGGAAGGATATGGCTTGCTGATGCTGCGCGCCGAGCGCGCGTATAAAATAAACTCGTGGGCAGAGCAGCCGCCAGCCCGCACCCGGCGTATTGTGGGCAATGTCGAATTAATGGAGAGGGAAGACAACACGCTTCGCGTGCTCAGCAATTTCCATCTCTATTATGCGCGCCCCGGCAGTCGCCAGACCCTCTACAGCGGCCAGCGTCGAGATGTTTTAAAGGATACCCCGAAGGGGTTCAGGATTGAGGATCGTGAGGTGGTGCTGGACTACGCGGATATCGAATTGCCCACGCTTGGACTGTTTTTCTAGACGCCCTAAACGAACAAAATATTTCTGCTGATTTTAAGTGATCGTGGCTTCAAGGTGGTCGTTGATCAGGGCGATAAAACTACCACCGTATTTTTGCAGCTTGCGCTCGCCCACGCCGGTGAGTCGACCGAACTGTTGCGGATTTGTGGGTAAGCTGTGGCACATTTCCTGCAGCGTGCGATCATGAAAAATCACGTAGGGTGGCACATCCTGTTGCTCGGCGAGCTCCCGGCGGTGTTCTCTAAGAGCCTCCCACAGCGCAATATCAATCGTGTCTGGTAGTACAGTGCGCGTGGTTTGTTTTGCGACCTTTGCCGTGGTGTCGCGTCTCAGATTGATTGTCTCGTCGCCTTTTAAAAGCGGGCGACATTTCTCTTCGAGACGCAGTGCTCCAAATCGTTCGAGGTCTACGCTCAGATAGCCCCTTGCTACGAGCTGACGAAACACAGAGCGCCACTGGTTATTATCGATATCGATTCCCAGCCCGTACAGCGGCAGCAGCTGGTGGTCAAATTGGTGAATTTTGTCTGTGTTGGCGCCTCGCAAAACGTCAATCAGATGGTTTACGCCAAAACGTTGGCCGGTGCGATAGGCGACACTCAAGGCTTTTCTTGCCGCATCCGTTCCATCCCAGGTGACTACGGGCTGCAGGCAGGTGTCGCAGTTGCCGCATGGCTCTGGCAGTTGCTCCCCAAAATATGCGAGCAAGGATTGGCGCCTGCAGCTGGTAACCTCGCACAGACCAAGCATTGCGTTGAGTCGATGCTGTTCTGCACGCTTGAATGCCTCATCGCCATCGGAGGATGCTGTCATTTGGCGCAGTTTGATGACGTCTTGCAGGCCGTATACCATCCAGGCGTTCGCGGGCTCGCCATCGCGGCCGGCGCGGCCCGTTTCCTGATAATAGGCCTCCACGGTTTTAGGCATGTCCAGGTGTGCCACGAAGCGCACATTGGGTTTGTCTATGCCCATCCCGAACGCGATAGTTGCGACGATCACCAGGCCCTCCTCGCGAAGAAAGCGTGACTGGTGCTCGGCTCTCAGGTCGCTGTCGAGGCCCGCATGATAGGGCAGGGCGTTGAATCCCTGTGATTGCAGCCAAGCGGCAGTCTCGTCGGTCTTTTTACGCGACATGCAATAAATGATGCCGGCGTCAGCTGGGTGCTCTTCTCTCATGAAACGCAACAGCTGTTGCCGGGCGTTGCTTTTCAGTCCAATTCGGTAGCGAATATTCGGCCGGTCGAATCCGGCGATAAAGTGTTGAGCCCCGCCGAGATTCAGTCGGGTGATAATCTCTTCTCGCGTGCGTTCATCGGCTGTCGCCGTCAATGCAACGCGAGGAATGTGCGGGAACTGCTCATGCAATAAACTCAACTGGAGATAATCGGCTCGGAAATCATGGCCCCACTGGGACACGCAGTGTGCTTCGTCGATAGCAAACAGCGCTACGGGCGCTTGCTGCAGCAGCGCTAGAGTGCGCGGTTGCTTCAGGCGCTCCGGTGCGACGTAAAGAAGATCCAGCTTGCCCGCAAGCAGATCTTGTTCCACCTGTTGCGCTGTCTGATGGTCCAGCGTGGAGTTGAGATAAGCCGCGGCGACATCCTGTTGTCGCAACGCACTAACCTGATCCTGCATGAGTGCGATTAATGGTGAGATAACGATACCGCAGCCGTCTCTAACGATAGCCGGTATCTGATAACACAGCGATTTCCCGCCGCCTGTGGGCATCAGCACCAGGGCATCGCCACCGGTTACCAGTGTTTCGATGATCCTGTCCTGGGGTGGGCGGAAGACGCTGTAACCAAATGTGGTGCGCAGAATGTCAGAGGCGGTTGGCATGGGTGCCATTATACCCTGCAATAGTCAGGCCGTGACCACGCTCAGTCGGGGTCGTAAGTGATTCTTTGCAGTTTACTTGCGTCGGTATGTTCGAAATCGGCGCCGTAGATGTGCAGCGATGTGGTCTCTTCATAGCTGAGAGTATCGTCTTCCAGAACCAGTTTCATAGCGAAGGCTCTGGTTTTTGCTTTGTCTTTCATGAAAGGAGACTGCAGTATGCCAAAGGTGTCGTCCCCTGCGGTTGCACTCACGTTAAACACGAGAGCTTGTCCCTCGGTTGCCAGTTTGCCACCGGCCAGGATGCAAACGCCTCGAGGTATGGTGAGCGAGTGCATGATGGTTTGGGTCGCGGGTTCATAAAGCCAGTGGCCGATCTGGTCGTGGAAGATCAGGCCGCTGGATGATTTGCGCACCACGTGACGGTATCGCACACCGACCAGTTGCTGTTCCTCGGCATTTTCGGCCGCGCCCGCCACTTTAAATGTGAGGTCGTCGGTAAATGCTGTCTTGTCATCCTGGGCCTGGTTGTCCGGAGAGACATCCAGGCCTTTGTTGCCAGACCATTGCCCGAGAAGCCCGGCCAGCGGGCCATAGTCTATGCCATCGATCACGCTGTCCATAATGCGTCTGCTCCCCGTATACGTTTGTGCGCTTAATGTACCAGTTTTCGAGGATCTTCAGTGTGCTTTTACGATGTCGACGCAGAGATGGCGTATGCTCGTCGCGGGAGCACCTGGGTTCGCCCTTGCAAACGAGGCAGAATGACGTGCTCCGGGGCAACGGGGAACTCTCTGTTTGTAAAACCGGGATGTGGTCGTGTGCAGACCCGCTTCGTGCGCGCGGTTTTTCGGTGGGTAAAGTTGCATCGGTGGGCATTTGCGTTTATCAATGACCCGGGGCGTTGCTTGTGTCCGCGCCCAAAGTTGCTCAGCAGGGTGTGGAATATTGTCGTTTAACAGGCTGGAATAAAATGGAATTCAAGAACTACTACGAGGTGTTGGGTGTAGTGCCGGAGGCCGATGCAAAGACGATCAAGTCAGCCTATCGGAAGCTCGCTCGAGAATATCATCCCGACGTCAGTGAGCGGGAGGGAGCGGAGGACCGTTTCAAAGAAATATCTGAGGCCTACGAGGTATTGAAGGATGCTGGCAAGCGCGCTGAGTACGACCAGTTGCGGGAGTATGGTGGTGACGGCGGGTTTCAACCGCCGCCCGGATGGCAGGCCGATTCGCGGCAGACTGACGGCGGTGAATTTCAGGGAGGGTTCTCAGATTTTTTCGAGTCGGCGTTTGGCCAGGCGGGACACAGTTCGCGACAGGGCTTTTCGCGGCAGCATTTCAGCGAACGAGGCGAGGATATAGAGTTTCGACTTGCTGTTTTCCTTGAGGAGGCCTCGCGTGGTGAGGCTCGTACCATCCAGTACGAAGTGCCGTTTTTTACCGATCAGGGCAACCTGTCGCGGCAGAGCAAGACGCTCAAGGTCAAAATACCTCCCGGAGTGATTGACGGTGAGCGAATTCGACTGAAAGGTCAGGGTGCTCCCGGTATTGGCGATGCGCCTCCGGGCGATTTGTACCTCAATATTCAGTTGGCGGCGCATCCGCTCTATGCGGTAGAGGGCGCTGACCTTTCGATTACGGTACCTCTGGCTCCCTGGGAAGCAGCACTGGGGGCCACGGTCACGGTGCCAACATTGGATGGTGCCATTCGTTTGAGCATCCCGGCGCATAGCCAGACCGGCAAGAAGCTGAAAATTCGCGGCAAGGGATTGGGTCGGGCGGATAATCAAGGAGATCTGTACGCTATCTTATCGGTGGTTATGCCGGAAGCAGATGATGACTGTGACGAGCTTTGGCAGCAGCTCGGCGAGCGGTCTACTTTTGAGCCACGTGGGCAGTGGGGGAATGAGCAATGAGCGAATATACTATGAGTATGACCGTTGTGGAGGTCTGCCAGTGCGCGCGATTGCCCCTTGATGCGTTGGTCGAGATTGTCGAGACCGGCATCGTCGAACCAGAGGGTAGTCGGCCGCAGGAATGGGTGTTTGACAGCCAGATGGTGGTAGTCATCCAAAAAGCCCACCGCTTGCAGCGGGATCTTGAAACCGACTGGAATGGGGTCGCACTCGCGCTGAGACTGCTGGAGGAGCTGCGTTCGGTGCGCGCGGAGAACGATCGCCTGCGACGGCTAATGGTCACCGCAGAATAACTGCAGCGCAGCGCAGACCATCGTCTGAATGCTGGAATGCGAAAGTGTAAACAGGATTCGTGGCGGGTGGGCGCACTGTGATAATGTATCGCACACTTCAGTAATTTTTGCGGCGTGCAAGAAGCGATGGTTGGTCCGTTTGATTTCTAACGATTCCCCGGGTACTAGAATGGGTCACCGGCTCACGCGACACGTTTGCCACTGCCTGTCTCTCCTTGCAGTCCTTATGGCTGTGATGCCCCTGACTGGTCAGGCTGCACCCAATGATCAGGCGCGTCGGGACTATGCCATGGCAGTGCAGGCGATGGCATTGGGCGATTGGCAGGCTGTTTCGCAATTGCGGGCTGGCCTCGATGATTACCCCCTGGCGATTTATCTCGACTATTACCGTCTGACCCGGGGCCCTGACGCGGTGACAGCGGCGCAGGCCCTCGCGTTTATTGAGTCGAGTGCGGGAACGCCCCTTGCCAAGCGGTTTTTGGGTAAATATCTGAACACCGCGGGACAGAACAAGCGCTGGGAAGATCTGCTTGCAGTCAATGCAGATGAGCCCAACAGCGTAGAACTCAAGTGCTATTACTATCGCGCGCAACTGGCGCGTGGTAGTCGCGATATTGCCCTGGATGGGGCAGGGCGCCTCTGGGTGCACGGCAAGTCCAGGCCAACGTCTTGCGACCCACTTTTTGATGCGTGGATGGCGGCAGGCGGACTGACGGATGATATTGTCTGGACGCGACTCCTGAATGCTTTCGATGCGAGGCAGCCCTCTTTGATGCGCTATGTCGGCCGCAAGGGAAGCTCTGCGCTTACACCCTGGTCAAATACGTTGATTGATGTGTACGGCGATCCTGAATCTGTTGCGCGCCAAAATTTACCGGCAGGAGATCCCCGGTCTGCTGACATCGCGGCGCGCGGACTGGCGTATCTTGCTCGATACAGTCCGCCTAAGGCGCAGGCTCACTGGGCAACTCTGCAAAAGCGTTTGTCGTTCAGTCCCGAACAGGTGCGTGCAGTCGAGTATGCCATTGCTCGCCAGAGCTTATTCGCGCGCGTTGCTCAGGATGATAACTGGCTTGAAGCCGCTCTAGCGCGACTCGAGGACGACACCCTTGTTGGCATCCGGCTTCGCCAGGCGCTTGCTGAGCAGGATTGGGATGCGCTATCGCGCTATCTCGCACTGCTGTCCGCGGGTGCCATGGAGGAAAATGTATGGCGTTACTGGCGTGCGGTGTCTCATGAGCGTGCTGGGGAAAGAGCTGCAGCAGACGCGATTTACGAACAGCTTGCAGGGGAGCGCGACTACTATGGGTTTTTGGCGGCGGACCGTCTCAAGCGGCCCTACGCCTTCAAGCACGAACGCCCTCAGATGGCACCCGATTCTTCTTCGGTTACGTTGCCGGCCATCGCGAGAATCGAAGAACTCAAGTTCCACGGTGACGATGCGCTAGCGCATTCTGAGTGGTACACACTGTTGCAGCAGACAACTGAAGAAGCGCTGCTCACCGACCTGATGCTGCTCGCCGCTCGCAACGGCTGGGACCGTATGGCGATCGATGCTGCGACACAGGCGCAGGCATGGGACGCACTTAACCAGCGCTTTCCAACAGCATATAGCGATATCTTCGAGCGTCACGCGGCCACGCGGAATGTCTCCGGCACAGAGTTGATGTCTATCGCTCGCCGCGAAAGCGCGTTTTATCCTAAGGCGCGGTCACCGGTGGGTGCACGCGGCCTGATGCAGATCATGCCTGCCACTGGCAAAGCCGTTGCCTCTTCTCTGGGGGTATCACATACGACGGCCCGGTTGTTTGATGTTGACCACAACGTGAGGTTGGGTAGCGCTTATTACCGCCAGTTGCTGGACCGCTTCGGTGGCAATCGGGTGTTTGCGTTGGCCGGTTACAACGCGGGGCCTCACAGGGTAGACCGTTGGCGTCGCGAGTCGGCTGACACATTACCAGTCACCCAGTGGATCGAGACGATTCCGTACCGCGAGACGCGTAATTATGTGCAGGCGGTGCTTGCGTACAACGTGGTATTCCAGTATCTGCTGGGCAACACTCAAAACCTGTTTACTGTGGAGGAGCAGCGCGGCCGCTACTAGCGAGTACACGTCCGGTCGCCCCAGCTGATGCAAGACAGCCGTCCTTTACTGCTACAAAGCGATTTTCCACCCGTATCACGGGCAAAACTGGATACCCTGCAGGTAAACCTTGGTTATTTGTGCAATCTGTCATGCACCCATTGTCACGTTAATGCAGGTCCTCAGCGCACCGAGTTAATGGACAGGGCAACAGTCGACAGTGTGCTTGGGCTGCTTGAGAGGGCTGGGCTGGACACTCTGGATCTAACCGGCGGCGCGCCGGAGCTGAATCCTCATTTTCGTTACTTGGTTGCGGGGGCAAGAGCGCTGGGCGTGCGCGTGATCGACCGCTGTAATCTGACGATACTGCAGGAGCCGGGACAGGAGGACCTCGCGGAGTTCCTGGCGGACAACGAAGTGGAAATCACCGCCTCTTTACCCTGCTACAGCGAGGATAACGTCAGCGCGCAACGCGGTAAGGGGGTTTATCAACGCAGCATCGAGGCTTTACACCGTTTGAACCAATTAGGTTACGGTGAAACGCGGGTATTGAACCTGGTGTATAACCCGATTGGCCCTGTACTGCCGCCACCACAGCAAACCCTGGAGGATGATTATCGCCGCGAGTTGGGCGAGCGATTTGGTATTTGCTTTACCCGCCTGCTGACCCTTACAAACATGCCGATCAGTCGCTTTGGCGCTGTCTTGATGGCACAGCAGCAATTCACGTCATACATGGGCTTGTTGCGAGACAACTTCAGCGAGGACAATCTGCAAACCCTGATGTGTCGGCGAATGCTCAGCGTCGATTGGCGCGGTTACCTTTACGATTGCGATTTTAACCAGATGCTGGACATCCCCTTGTTGGCGAGTGACAAATGGCGGCATATCGACGACTTGCTGCTGGGTGGGGAGCTGGAGCAAACGGCGATCGCTACTGGTGAGCACTGTTATGGTTGCACTGCGGGCCAGGGTAGCAGCTGCGGAGGAGCACTGGGCGTATGAGTGAGCCGTGGGTGACCTTCGTCATTCCGGTGTTGAATGAGGCGGCAGTGATAGGCGCACTTCTGCGCGATCTGCGGCAGCGTTATCCCGGCAGCCAGTTGATCGTCGTTGACGGCGGCAGTTCAGACGGGAGCGTGGAGGCGGCTCTGCCGCTGTGTGACCAATTGCTGCTGGCAGAGCGCGGCCGCGCTCGCCAAATGAACCTGGGAGGGCAGGCGGGGCTTGCGCCTTACCTGGCATTCCTCCATGCCGACAGCACGCCAACGGTGTCACTCGATGTCTTGCGTTCCTGCTTACAGTCATCCCCCTGTTGGGGGTTTTGCCGTGTCAGGCTTGATGGCAGCGGCTGGGCAATGCGAATGATCGAATGGTGTATGAACGCCCGCTCCCGGTTTACCTCCGTGGCGACGGGGGATCAAATGTTGATGGTCAGTAACGCCGTATTTCGGACCAGTGGTGGTTTCGCCGCTATGCCTCTCATGGAGGATGTGGAGTATTGCAAGCGCCTGCGCAGGCTGGCACCCCCCGTCATCGTCGCTGAGCCCGTGATGACGTCCAGTCGCCGTTGGGAGGAGGGCGGTACCGCTGCTACGGTGGTGCGTATGTGGCTGTTGAGGCTGGCCTATTGGCTGCATGTGCCCCCCGAGACTTTGTGGCGTTTTTATTATGAACGCTGATACGGTCTCGCCGCGAGTCTGCTTTATCCAGTTTTCCCGGGCGCCGGTGCCGGGCCGGGTAAAGACTCGGCTGTTGCCCAGCCTGTCACCGCAGCAAGCCTGTGACCTTCACTGTGAGCTGACGCAGTGGACCGCCGCGCAACTGGTCAACTGCGGGCTCGGCGAGGTGGAGCTGAGCGTGGCTGGAGGTCTCGATTTCCCCTTGTTCGAGAGTTGTCGTCAACGGGGTGTATCCCGGCTGTCGCGTCAGCGCGGGAAGGATCTGGGCGAGCGAATGTTTCACGCGCTCCATGAGCGACTGGCACATTTTGACTGCGTGATCCTCGTGGGTAGCGACTGTCCGTCGATCGATGCTGATTACCTGCGTCAGGCAATTGTTGCTCTGGAGGACGCACCCGTAGTGCTTGGCCCCGCGCTCGACGGGGGCTACGTATTAATCGGCGCGAGATGTGTGAAGGAGTCGATGTTCAGGAATATACCCTGGGGGACCGAACGGGTGCTCGCATGTACGCGCGTCGCACTGCGTCGCGCAGGGCTTGCTTTTACCGAGCTGAACGCGCTTGCTGATATCGATCGGCCGGAAGATATGCACTTGTGGCTAGCAATCAGCCAGGGGGTTGGCGCAAACGCATCGAAATAATGTCGGACGCACGGTGGGGGCCTGTTGCTCTGCAGGTGCAGCCTTATGCCTGCGCCATTTCCTCAGTCGCCGATGTCTCGGTAAATCCACCCGCACGATTTTGCATCAACCAGGCAATCGCTGTGCAGTAGCTGAGATTGGTTTGTAGCTCGCTGTCGGGATTGCTCAGGAATGCTCGTTGGCTCGCCAGCCCTCTCACTCTTGCGGCGAACTCCGGGTTGAATGCGAGGTACCGATCCCACAGGTCGCGGTGCTGAGCTGCTGTAATACGGTAAAGCCCGAGGCTGTCCTGTCGCGATGAAAAGAGCCCCACCTCGGGAGGATTGACCGCGGTATCCACGAGAAACGCTTCTGCGTCGGGGGTCCAGGCCCCCATATACTCAAGGGTGGGTCTGATGACCTGATCTCTCAGGTGTTCTGCGGTCACGTGCATATCCTACTTCCTCGCAGGGATGACTCATCCGTCAGAGACTGCTGTGCAGTGTTATTGTTCTGTGTGGCCGGGTTATCAAGAGGCGTCGCGTGGAGATGTACCCCTAATCGCGCCTGTTCCCTACTCACAGTATGATTTTTAACACAGATAAATATTAAATCCAATAAAAATAGCAGGTTGTAAGTGAATATTCACAGAAATTTTGGGAAGTGCGCCTAACTCAACAGTGATGCAGTCAGTCCAAGGGCTAGTGAGTAAGCAGCGAAGTGGCGAATATCCAAAAAAAAAAGCTGAAAATAGGCGATTGAGGGGCTAAATCCGCTAAATGGGCTAGCCCCCCGATAGTTTTACCGTGTATCCGCGGGTTTCGAGTTCCTGCTTCAATAGATCCCGGCGATCGCCCTGGATTTCTACGGTATCGCCTTTCAATGCGCCCCCGGTGCCGCACTTTTTTTTCAGCTCGCTGGCCAGCTTTTGCAGTTCTGCCCCCGCGAGGGGCAAGCCCTTGATAAGGGTCACCACCTTGCCTCCCCGCCCTTTGCTCTCGCGCTGCAGGCGCACAATGCCATCACCCGTTGCGGCGGGTCGACTCTTACCGCAGACGCAGCCCGCGACAGGTCTCTGACATTGTGGGCACAGGCGGCCCGCCTCGGTTGAATAGACCAGGCGACTGTTGGATTTTTTTTGTTTGCTCATGGCGTAAGTCGTGTAATTAGTAGGCGTGGGCAGTATATTAGTCGGCCGCCTGAGAGCAAACCGGAAAATCCGGGGATATCGCAGCTATGTCGGAAAAGAAGGAAAGCCTGGAGCAACAGGTCATCGACTTGCAGAGTCAGGTGGCGTTTCAGGAAGACACGATTCGCGATCTGGATGCTGCGTTGGCGGAGCAGCAGCGGGACATTCTTCTGTTGCGGCGTCAGCTGGAGTTACTGCAGCAGCGTCAGGAAGAACAGACGATGCAGGCTACTGCGGAGACTTCGGCTCAGGAAAAACCGCCACACTACTGAGTAGCCCGCGACCAAAATAGAGATAATGCAGCAGCCTGAGCGGGGCGACGTTTGGGGCAGGCTCATCACTGGAACAGGGGAGTAACAATGTCCGAGAGTGCACGCCAGGATACACCGGAGCAGGTCGAGTTTCGCGAACAGTGCCGCGCGTGGCTGGCCGCGAATAAGCCCGGGGAGCCCGGCGTGCGACTGCCCCTCTCGCCGCTCGAAATCATGACGCAGGAACAACTCGACTATCTGCAGACGTGGCAGAAAGCAGCTTATGACGCGGGCATGATCGGCTGTGATTATCCTGTGACAGTGGGAGGGGGTGGCCGCTCCGATTGTCAACGCATCGCCAACGAGGAGATGAAGGGAGCGCGTACGCCCTTTTTGCCGAATGTGATCGGCCTGGGCATGGCTGCCCCGACCGTTTTTTATCATGCCCAGGACGCGTTGAAAGAGCGGTTGTTGCCACGTTTATTTTCCGGTGAAGATATTTGGTGCCAGGGTTTCAGTGAGCCTGGAGCGGGTTCCGACCTTGCCAGTGTCCAGACCTTTGCTGAACGCAAGGGTGACAAGTGGCTTATTAATGGGCACAAAGTCTGGACCTCTCTGGCACACTTCGCTGAGTGGATGATCTTGTTACTACGCACCGATCGCTCACACAAGTATGACGGGCTGTCCTATTTCGTGGTGCCAATCCGCTCTGCACTGGACAGCGGTGTTACGGTGCGCCCGCTTATCAAGATGACCGGTGAAACCGGGTTCAACGAGGTGATTTTTGAAGACCTGGAGGTCGACGACAGCTACCGCCTCGACGAACTGGGCAAGGGCTGGCAGGTCGCTATGACGACTCTGCTGCACGAGCGCGGAGCGGGGGACCTGAAGACACCGTCCGCTGGCGGCATGAAGAGCAAGACAACCCACTCTACGACAACGAGCAGCCTTATTGAGTTGGCGCGCAACACGAAACGCAATGGCAGGCCAGCATTGGAAGATCCGCTGTTGCGGGACCAGATCATGCAGCTGGTCATCCGCGAGGCGGGATTGGGGATTAATCAGCGCCGCGCCCGGGTAGCGGGCCTGCAGGATCACCCCTCTCGCTTATTGTTGCAAAACAAGTTGCTCGCCAGTGAAATCGCCCAGGATATCGGCGCGTTGGCGCTAGAGATCGCCGGCGCCAGCGCATCCCTGTATCTGGGAGACAGCAACGCTCCCGCGGGTGGACAGTGGCCTCTTTCTTATATGAATTCATACGGCATGACCATCGCTGCAGGTACCAGTGAAGTGCAGCGCAATATCCTGGGTGAGCGAGTGCTCGGCCTGGCCAAGTCGAAGTAGGGGAGAGCAAAATGACACAGCCTGATAATTTTGGTTTCGAGGAGGAAGCGGTTCTCCTGAAGGACTCTGCGCGAAAATTTTTTGCGGACAACTTCGCAACGGACAGGTTGCATGCAATGGTCGCTGCGGATTTTGAGCCGGAGCGTATGAGTGAATGCAACTGGGACAAAGAACTGTGGCAACAACTGGTCGAACTAGGCTGGACTGCCGTGGCGGTGCCCGAGTCTGCGGGTGGTCTGGGTATGCCATTAGCGGCGGTAGCCGGATTGGTTGAGGAGCTAGGCCGCGCTGCATTTCCTTGTCCGCTCCTGGCGACACTCAATACGGTATACGTCTTGGCGGCGATCGGCGCCGATGCAGAGACGGCGCTGGCTGAGATCGCGGAGGGGCGCACCGCGAGCCTGGCCGTGATCAACCGTGATGGCGCCTGGGATGCGGCTCTCACCGAGGTGGTCTGCAACGCGGGTGCGCTGAGCGGCACGGCGTGGTTTGTACAGGATGCCCGTAAGGTTGATCGCCTGCTGGTTGCAGCGCGGGACGGAACGCAGGTCGCGCTTTACTGGGTGCCGATTGATGCGCCTGGCGTTACCGTTCAACCTGACGCTATCGTAGATTTGACTCGTGATCAGGCTCATATTGTTTTTGACAACGTAACAGCAGAACCTGTCTGTTCGGACGGTCTGACGGCACTGCAAAAGGCTATGCCGGCGGTGTGGACATTATTGGCGGCAGACATCACCGGGGCTGCCGAATGGCAACTGCAGACCACGGTGGATTACGCCAACGCGCGGCAACAGTTCGAGCACTCCCTCGGCTTTTTTCAGGCCGTTAAGCACCCGTTGGTCGACGTGATGATACATGTTGATCAGTCAAAGTCGCTGGTTTATAACGCCGCCTGTGC
>JAAENL010000099.1 GCA_024224435.1 Halieaceae bacterium | reverse complement strand
GTGATGACCTGACGGGGATAATCACCCAGCCGCAGGGCAAATTGCAGCATGTTCCAGGTTTCCTCAACATTGTTCCATTTTGCCAGCTCATCACACCAGGCAGCGCCGAATTGCGGTCCGCGAAGACCATCCGGCTCCTCTGAGGTAAAAACCTGGGCAACGGCGCCATTGTCCCACACCAGTTGGCGTTTCGAGCTGATCCACTTTGGTCGATCACGGTTGGGATGAATGGCCAGAAGCCCGGATTCCCCTTCAACCATCACGTCGCGCACCGCCGCATAGGTTTCGCCGACCAGTGCAATTCGGCCAATTGGCGCGGCGGAAAACATCGGATCGCCGCTGACCACGCCGCGCACCCATTCAGCCCCGGCGCGGGTTTTTCCGGCACCACGCCCACCGAGCATCAGCCAATTGGTCCAGTCTCCCGGAGCGCCGTATTGACTGTGCCCGGCCCGCACCGGCCACAGATAATAGAGGCGGCGAATATCATCATCGCTCAGTCTCTCCAGGTACTGTAACCTGATGTCTGGAAATTTTATTGGAGATGGCGCTATGCGCTGGAACCGGGGGCATGCCCCCGGTTCCAGCGATCCAAACTGGTATTCCATGAAAGTTGCAAAACCAACCATGGAGAACCGGCAATGGACAACAGGAAAGATAAGGCAATTGAGGCAATCTTGGAACACCTGATCGAGAATGGCGCGGATGACATTGCGGCGCTCTTCGCCCGAGCCTTCGAACTGGCCATGCGGATCGAACGCGAACGTTTTCTCGATGCCGGGCATTATGAACGCACCACCGGCCGCAGGGGTTATGCCAATGGCACCAAACCAAAGCGGATTGATACGCCTGCGGGTACGGTTACGGTTCAGGTTCCCAAGACCGCCTGCCATGTGGATGAGCCGTTCTACCCGCAATCGCTGGAACGCGGCCGCCGCTCGGTGCGCGCGGTGATGCTGGCGGTGGCGGAGATGTACATCAAGGGCGTATCCACCCGCGAAGTTGAGGCGGTGATGCGCGAATTTGGCATTGAAAGCCTGTCCTCGGCCCAGGTCAGCCGCGCTACTAAATTGCTCGATGAGGAACTGGAAGCCTGGCGCAACCGCCCCCTTGGCCAGATCAGCTATCTCTTCATTGATGCCCGATACGAAAAGATGCGGCATAACGGTGTGGTTCGCGATGTTGCGGTGCTTTCGGCGATCGGTATCGGTCCGGACGAGCGCCGCAGGGTTCTGGGCGTCTCGGTGGCGCTGTCTGAGGCCGAAGTCCACTGGCGGGCCTTCCTGGAGAGCCTGCTGGCGCGTGGCATGCGCGGGGTGGAGTATGTCGTCTCGGATGACCATGCCGGTTTGCGCGCTGCCCGCAGGGCTGTCCTCGGCGGGGCAAAATGGCAGCGCTGCCAGTTCCACCTGGCGCAGAACGCCATCCATCATGCGCCCAGTGCCACAATCCGCAAGTGCATCGGAGCGGAACTGCGTGAGGTTTGGAATGCGACCTCGCTCTCCAAAGCCGAAACAGCTCTGGGCGAGCTCGTGAAAACTTACCGGGAAAGTGCTCCGAAGCTCGCCGCATGGCTGGAAAATAATGTGCCGGAGGGGCTGACCGTCTTCTCGCTGCCAGAGCACCACCGCCGCCGGATGCGCACTTCCAATCCCATGGAACGCGCCGTACAGCAGGAACTTAAACGGCGCACAGTCAAGGTCAGGGTCTTTCCAAACGAAAGCTCACTGGAACGCCTTGTCTCAGCCGTGCTTGTCGAGATCGACGACAAATGGGCCGCCGACAACAAGGCCTACATCAAATGGGAATACCAGGATGAATAATCACCTCAAATCCAAATTTCCAGACAACAGGTTGCTTAATCGTTGCTAGTACACGCAGGCTGAATTATAGACTCGTACGGTTTGAGGTTTTCGACAGCGCTTTGAGCTGATTCACTGAAACGATTGATTCGTTTTGGAGAATGGCTATGGGTGTTGCAGCGGCAGCGATTTGTTTGAGTTTAAGTGAGCAGGAAGAATTGGAACATTTGGTGCGTTGTTCCTCGGCGGCGCATTGTATTGTCCAGCGTGCACGCATGATTTTGGCACTGGCACGAGGGCTGAGCATCACCGAAACGTCCCAGCACCTCGGTGTCTGGCGCAAGACGGTCAGCGGGTGGCGCCTACGCTGGCTTTCCAGCCATAGCGGGCAAACGGTGGCCGAGCGTTTGAGTGATCAACAGCGCTCGGGCGCGCCACCGCGTATCACGGCCGAAGAGACTTGCGCGATTATTGCGCTCGCCTGTCGACCACCTGCGGATTTCGGGTTGCCGTTGAGCCATTGGAGCGCCGGCGATCTGGCCCGCGAGGCTCAGGTCCGAGGGATCGTCGCAAGCATTTCGCCACGCACTGCGGGGCGCATTTTAAAAAGGTGCAGACCTCAAGCCACATCGTTTACGCCCCTGGCTGACGCCGAAATTCGACCCTGACTTTGAGGCCAAATGCCGCGATATCTGTCAGGTTTACCGCTCTGCGCTTGATGATGCAGACGACGTGTGCACGGTCTCGATTGACGAAATGACCGGTATTCAGGCGCTGGAGAGACTGGCACCCTCTTTGCCGATGAGGCCAGGGCAGGTCGAGCGCCGGGAATTCGAATACAAACGCCACGGCACAAAAACCCTGATCGCCGGTTTCGATGTGGTCACCGGCAAGGTGGTCGAGACAATCGGCGACACGCGCACCGAGAAGGATTTCACCGCCTTTCTCGACGGCCTTTTGAGTACCGCCCCAGACCGGCAATGGCGCATTGTCTGTGACAATCTCAACACCCATCTTTCCGAAGGCGTGGTGCGTCTGGTTGCCCACCATTGTGCTATTGACGATGACCTCGGCAGGAAGGGCAAAACCGGCATCCTGAAATCAAAAAAGACACGGGAAGCCTTCCTGCGTGACAAAAGCCACAGGATCAACTTCCATTTCACGCCGCGCCATGCATCCTGGCTCAATCAGATCGAAATCTGGTTCTCAATCCTGGTGCGCAAGCTCTTGCGTCGCGAGAGTTTCACCTCCAAAGCCGACCTTGAGGCCAAAATCGAAGCCTTTATCGCCTATTTCAATGAAACAATGGCCAAGCCATTCAAATGGACCTATCAAGGAAAACCCTTGACTGCATAACTATGAGGGTAAATATTTCCGCCGAGGTGTACTAGTCAAGCGATTTCGGCGGTGACACCGTTTATCGTGGCTGATGCGCGTGTTGTTGCCAAAGCGGTTGACGAGATTGCGCGAGAATTTCCGACCATGCAAAACGAGTTCGCCAAACAAAACCAGGTCTATCTGGCGACCGGTGTGGTTCTTGACACCTATCAGATATTCAGCAAATCCCCGAGCAACTGTCTCAGTGATATTGAAGGCGGTCAAGTTGCCGGCGCCGGTATGAACCTTCGATATCTTGAAGGCATCAAGGGAGCGGCAGGTGTTCGTGGCG
>JAAENL010000098.1 GCA_024224435.1 Halieaceae bacterium | reverse complement strand
GACGATCAAAATCTGGAAGAGGTGCGCCCCCGCAGCATTCCAAGACACCGGCGGAATATCGGCGTCGTCTTCCAGAACCACCGGCTGCTGCACGATCGGTCAGTTTTCGACAATGTGGCATTGCCGCTGGTCATAGCCGGCTATGACTACCGCGAAGTTGGGCGGCGGGTGAGAGCAGCCCTTGATAAGGTTGGATTGCTCAAGCGCGAGCAGGCAATGCCCGTTACCCTTTCTGGTGGTGAGCAGCAGCGCGTCGGGATTGCGCGAGCGGTGGTGGGTAAACCAAAAATCCTTCTGGCCGACGAGCCCACGGGCAATCTCGATCCGGATCTCTCCGCGGAGATCATGAACTTATTTGAGCAATTCAATCAGGTGGGCGTCACGGTCTTGATTGCTAGCCATGATCTGGTTTTGATTTCCCGCATGCAACACCGTCTCCTCACCCTGCGTGACGGTGGTCTCGTCACCCGGGGTGCGTTGTGAGCGAACGTCGGGAAAGCTCTTCCCGTCGAGGCGGAGCGAGTCACAGCCAGGCTCGCCTGCGTGATAAATACAACGCGTGGTTACAACACCATCGGTTGTCGGCGGCGGATAGCTTGTCGCGCGTGCTGGGCCAGCCCGGAGCGAGTCTGCTCACCTGGTTGGTGATCGGCATCGCACTGGCATTGCCAGTGGGTCTGAATATCGCGCTGAATAATGTCAACCAGTTAAGAGCCAGCTGGGAGAGCCCCGCGAGTATTTCTGTGTTTCTGGAGATGCAGATGAATGACGAGGAGGCGCGGCAAATGCAGGTCGAGCTGGCAAGCTGGGAGCAGGTTAGAGAGACGCGGCTGATTGCGAGAGACGAGGCGTTGGATGAGTTCCGCAGCCTCTCCGGGTTTGCCGACGTCCTGTCCAGCCTTGAGGAAAATCCCTTGCCGCACCTGATTCTGGTAACGCCAGTTGCATCCAGTGACGACCAAACGGCTGACCTTCATGCCCAGTTGCGACAGCATAAAGGAGTGGCAGAGGCGGTGTTGGACATGGTCTGGTTGCAGCGCCTGGCCAGTGTGATGGAGCTGAGTAGACGACTGGTGATCGCTATTGGCGGCATGCTGATCATCGGCGTACTGCTTATCCTCGGCAACACCATTCGTCTTGCGATCGAGAGCCGCCGCGAGGAAATTGTCGTCGTGAAGTTGGTAGGGGGCAGTAATGGCTTTGTGCGCCGCCCATTCCTGTATACGGGTCTCTGGTACGGCGTAGGCGGCGGCGTGCTGGCCGGCCTGTTGGTATCTTCTGGCTTGTGGTTTCTTGAGGGTCCAATTGGCGCACTTGTGTTGCTTTACGAGAGCGGGTTCAGGCTTTCCGGCCTTGGCGTGATGGGTATTCTCAACCTGGTGATCATCGGGGGATGCCTGGGCCTGGCGGGGGCCTGGGTAGCAGTATCCCGCCATATCGCTCGCATAGAGCCGCGCTGACCACCGCGTTATAACCTATTCGAATAAAAAAAGAGGTTCAAATTCACCTTTGCACAGGGAACTTCCCGGGCGTTAGCACTCTAATAGATTGAGTGCTAAAATTAGAAAAGTTGAAGAGAGGGCCCATGATGACAAACAGCCTACAACCTATTGACCAGATGGTGCCTGGCGCCAACCTGCCCGCCTATGTCCAGGCCGTCAGCAGTATTCCAATCCTGTCCGTGGAGCGCGAGCGCGAGCTCGCAGAAGGCCTGTATTATAATGGCGAACTGCAGGCTGCAAGGGAACTGGTTATGTCGCATCTGCGATTCGTTGTGCATATCGCGCGCAGCTACTCAGGGTACGGCTTGGCAGAGGCAGATCTCATACAGGAAGGTAACGTCGGCCTGATGAAGGCGGTAAAACGCTATAACCCTGAGAAAGGCGTGCGTCTTGTGTCCTTTGCAGTTCACTGGATCAAGGCGGAGATGCACGAGTTCATCCTGCGCAACTGGCGGATCGTCAAAGTTGCTACGACCAAAGCCCAGCGAAAGTTGTTTTTCAACTTGCGCAGCGCCAAGAAATCGCTTTCCTGGCTAAGTGCGGATGAGGCCCAATCCATCGCAGACGACCTCGGCGTTGATGTCCGTGAAGTGCAGCGCATGGAGGGTCGTTTGAGCAGCAGAGATCTCGGATACGATCAGCCAGTGGATGGCGAGGATGATAATGCCTGGCAGGCACCTCAGTACTTTCTGGAAGATCAGACCTCTGACCCCTCCGATATTCTGGAATCCAGTGACTGGCAGGACAGCAATGAAGCCTTACTGCACAATGCGATGGGCGAACTCGATGAGCGCAGCCGGGATATTCTGGCCCAGCGTTGGCTGTCGGATAAAAAATCGACGCTCCACGACCTTGCTGATCAGTACGGCGTATCCGCCGAACGCATCCGGCAGCTCGAACAGGCGGCAATGAAGCAACTTCGGGTCAGTTTTTCTGCCTGAAAATAGCATCCTGTAGTAGGCGGCCTAGCCGCCTCTCGGTTACACTCCAGCAATGGCAAAACTATTTATTACTTTGGGTTCACTGAGTGGCATGCTTGCAGTGATGCTGGGCGCATTCGGCGCCCACGCACTGAAAAGCAGGCTCGATGAGTATGCCCTGGGTGTTTTCGAGACGGCCGCCCAGTATCACTTTAATCACAGCCTGGCTTTGTTGGCAGTGGGTGTAATTGCACTCAGTCAGCCCCAGACTGTGATGCTGAAAAGCAGTGGCTGGCTGTTTGTTATTGGCATACTGATTTTTTCAGGTAGCCTCTATCTGCTGAGCGTCACCGGTGTCCGCTGGCTGGGAGCAATTACTCCTGTGGGTGGATTGGCATTCATCGCTGGCTGGGCCTGCCTGGCGGCAACCGGTTGGAAGTTGCTGGTCTGACCGGCTGGTGTAGATGCGGTGGAAGATCCTGTAAAAAAGCGAGGCATTCGCAGTTACGTGTTGCGAGTGGGGCGCATGACGCCTGTGCAAAAGCGTGCTCTGGAAGACAACTGGCCACGGTGGGGTCTGGAGTACGATGACGGGCCGTTGGATATTGACGCGGTTTTCGGTCGGCCCGGTGCCAGGGTACTTGAGATCGGTTTTGGTATGGGTGACTCTCTGGTGGAAATGGCAGAGGCGCGTCCGGATACCAATTTTATTGGCATAGAGGTACACCGGCCGGGCATAGGTAAGTTATTTCATGGACTGGAAAATACCGGTGTGAACAATGTCCGGGTCTACTGTCACGATGCGGTAGAAATCTTGCGCGACTGTGTTGCGGATGCGTCTCTTGATACCGTGCAAATATTTTTCCCCGATCCCTGGCACAAAAAAAGGCATCAAAAGCGTCGCCTGGTGCAGGCCCCGTTTGTCGGCCTGTTGGTTAAAAAGCTTAAAAAGGGTGGGACTCTGCACATCGCCACGGACTGGGAACACTATGCAGAGCAAATGATGGACGTGCTAAGCGCCGAGACGACCCTTGTCAATTCGTTTAGTGCGGGTTGCTTCTCGCCGCGGCCCAACGACCGACCTTTAACCAAGTTCGAAAAGCGCGGGGAACGTCTGGGCCATGGAGTCTGGGATTTGCTGTTTACCCGCACGTGATGCCCGCCGCGTGGCTTAAGAATTTAGAAAAATTCCGCCACGACAGTATCAAGGAAGCGTCGTCCCAGTTCGGTCGTCGCCACGCGAGCACCCTGTTGCAAGAGCAAACCACGCTCGCATAGCGAGGCAAGACGAGGCTTTACCGTGGCGCAGTCCAGTCCGGTTCGGTCCGCAAAAAGTGACAGAGAAAAACCTTCGTTCAGGCGCAGAGCATTCAACATGAACTCGCCAATGACTTCGCTCTCGTTCAATACACGGGTGCTTGAAACAAATGCACCGTCGATGGCGGCCATATAATCTGCAGGCTGGCGGCGCTTCGCGCGGCGCACGATGACTCCGTCAGGTGATGTGACTTTGCCGTGAGCACCAGCACCGATACCGAGGTAATCACCAAAGGTCCAGTAATTGCGATTATGGCGACACTGGAAGCCGGCTTTGCTGTAAGCCGAGACTTCGTACTGTGCATATTTTCCCCCGTCCAGCAGCTGTTCCCCGGCGTCTTGAATGTTTGCCAGTGAGTCTTCGGTCGGCAAGCGCGGGGTCTGCTTGTAGAAAATCGTGTTGGGTTCGATAGTCAATTGGTACCAGGAAATGTGGGGTGCACCCGTGCTTATCGCCTGTTTAAGATCCTCGGTAGCGCTTTGCAGAGATTGCCCCGGCAGACCATGCATGAGATCAAGGTTGAAATTATTGAAGCCGGCTTGCCTGGCGAGCGCAATGGCCCGGTGCGCTTGCTCCCGGTCGTGGACCCGACCGAGAGCGTCTAACTGCGCGTCTGCAAAGCTCTGTACCCCTATGGACAGGCGATTGATTCCCGCTTCTTTCAGGCCGATAAATTTGTCGGCCTCTGCGCTTCCAGGGTTAGCCTCCAGGGTTATCTCTGCATCGGCGGAGAGTGTTATGCGGTTTTTAATACCGCGCAACAAGGCGTCGATAGCTGACACCTGAAACAGGCTGGGTGTTCCTCCACCAATGAACACAGTGTCAACGATCCGGTCTTTGGCGAGGGAAAGGTCATCGTCCAAATCCCGCAACAGGGTATCGACGTATGTGCTCTCGGGACGTTCCACGAGTTCGTGAGAATTGAAATCACAGTAGGGGCATTTGCGCTCGCACCAGGGCAGGTGTATGTAAAGGCCCAGTGGCGGCACCTGCGTCAGGACCTGCGAAGTGCTTTAGATAGTAGCGTACTGGCTTGCGCTCGGTGACTGATACGATTTTTTACTTCCTTGGTCAGCTCGGCTGAACTGCAGTTATGTGTTGGCACCTGGAATAACGGGTCATAGCCAAAACCGTTATCACCGGAAGGCCTCAGCCGTATAAAACCTTCCCAGGTCCCCTGACAAATCAAGGGCGTTGGATCCAGTTGATGGCGCAGATAAACGATTACACACTGGAATCGAGCGCTGCGCTTTGATTCTGGAACGCCGTCAAGTCGCTCCAACAACAAGGCGTTGTTGGCCTCGTCACCGTGACCTGAGAAGCGCGCGGAGTGAATGCCCGGGGCACCCTTGAGCGCGTCTACCTCAAGCCCGGAGTCATCTGCAATCGTTGGTAATCCGCTGTGCTTGCTTGCTGCCCGCGCCTTGATCAATGCATTCTCGACGAAGCTCAGACCATTTTCCTCAACATCGGGGACGTCAAACTTCGCTTGTGGCTGCAGGGAGAGACCGAGTGGCTTGAGAATGTCTTCAAACTCGCACAGCTTGCCCGCATTGCTGCTGGCCAAAACAACGGTATCTGACGCAGCATCCGCACTGTCAGTCGACATAGAGTTGCCACTTGAAGTCAAAGCTGTAGGTCTTGTCTGTGCCATCGGGTCGGAAATTCAGATCGAAGAAACGCCATTCCTCGTTAATGAAGCGAAACTCCGCAATATAGTAAATCGCATCGCCCTCACGTATCTCTTTGAACTCCAGCTCCTGTTGTGTCTGCAGTAGGTCGCGAACCTCGCCGCGCAGTTGCATGGCCTGCCCTGTGCCAACGGTTCCCTCGCTGGGCTTGCGCAGAGCCAGGTTGAGAATTGCACGCTGCTTTCCGCGCGTAATGCCATAAAGCTCAGCGATCTCCGGGCTAAGGAATGTGGTGTTGACAACACTGTAGTGGAGCTCGAATGCGCCAAACTTTTCTGATTGCTGACCGAGCGCCGGGGCTGACAGTATCAGCAGGCTGATTAACGTAGTACGAATAATCGACATCATGTGCACCTCACAGCGTTATTCGATAAATTGCGGTGGTCGCGAATAAATTGGGCCACCGATTAGAGAGCATAGGGGTTCTATTGGTGTTACCGACAACGTCACGCTCAAGTATGCGAATACCTTTTTGTTGGCACAGGGCTTCAAAATCTTTCACGGTACAATAGTGAATGTTAGGCGTGTTGTACCAAGTGTGAGGCATAAAGCTGGATACCGGCATTCGACCCTTCAAACCAAGCATGAGGCGGGAACGCCAGTGGCCAAAGTTTGGAAACGTCACAATACCCTCGCGTCCGATCCGCAACATTTCTGCGAGAACCTGGTCGGGGTGCCTGACAGCTTGCAGAGCCAGTGCCAACACCACGGTGTCGTAACTTTGGTCGGGGAAGTTGTGCAGGCCCCCGTCCATATCCTGCTCCACGACATCGATACCTCTGGCAATGGCGGCCGTAATATACGATTGATCAATTTCTAGACCGATGCCACGCACCCGCCGCTGAGCTCGCAGGGTCTCGAGAAACTCGCCGTCGCCGCAGCCCAGGTCGAGCACTCTCGAGCCGGAGGCAATCCACCGCTGTATATGAGTGAGGTCTGTGCGCATCAGTCCAGTTCCCCCACTCGCCGCATATAGGCACTGAAAATATCCATGTAGCGAGGGATCGGGAGCAGGAAGGCGTCGTGACCTTCATTCGCGTCGATTTCTGCGTAGCTCACGGGTCTGCCAGCTTCGATCAATGCATTTACGATTTCCCGAGAGCGCTCTGGAGAAAAACGCCAGTCGGTGGAGAACGACATAACCAGAAAGCTACACTGCGCTTGTCCGAAGGCTGCCACCGGGTCGTTGCCATGTTCCTGCGCGAGGTCGAAATAATCCAGCGCCCGCGTCATGAGGATGTAGGTGTTGGCGTCGAAGGAGCCGGAGAAGCGGCTGCCCTGATGGCGCAGATAGCTTTGTACCTGAAATTCGGGCGTTGTTTCCTCGCCCGGGACGAGACTACCCGAGCGCAGGTCGCGGCCAAATTTGTTGGCCATGGCGTCATCTGACAAGTAGGTGATATGACCGATCATCCGCGCTAAGGCGAGGCCCCTGCTGGGAACCTTTGCATGATCCTGATAACTGCCGGAGAAAAATTCGGGATCAGACTCGATAGCTTGTCTGGCGACCTCATTAAATGCGAGGTTCTGAGCGCTCAATTTAAGCGCCGCAGCAATGACAATACAGTGCTTGATGCGATCCGGAAATTCAATGGACCAGCGCATGGCCTGCATGCCGCCCAGACTGCCTCCGATAACAGCTGCCCAGCAATCTATCCCAAGGCGCTGCGCCAGTCGATACTGGCTATGCACCCAGTCGCGTGTCCGCATTGGGGGGAAGTCGGACCCCCATGGTTTGCCGGTTTCTGGATTGGTTGAGCTGGGCCCGGTGGAGCCGTGGCAGCCGCCGAGGTTGTTCAGGCTGACCACGAAAAAACGATTGGTGTCTATGGGTTTACCGGGGCCTATGCACTCATCCCACCAGCCTGGCTTGCGATCCTCAGCACTGTGAAAGCCCGCCGCGTGGTGGTTGCCGCTCAGAGCATGGCAGACCAGCACCGCATTGCTGTGATCGTTGTTAAGCGTGCCGTAGGTTTCGTAAATGAGCTCATAGGAGGGCAGCTCGCGCCCACAGGTTAGTGCCAAGGGTTCATCAAAGCGCGCAACCTGCGGTGTGACGATACCGATAGACTGGGTCAGCTTGGAAGATTCCATACCGGCCACTTATAACCAGGGGACAAGGCCGGCAACACCGAGAGAGCTGGCTAAATGCCCGAGAGCAATCTGTATGATATTGATCAGGATAAAGACGAAAATGGGTGACAGGTCTAACCCACCCATGGGGGGTAGCAACTTTCGAAAAGGCGCCATTACCGGCTCAGTCAACTGGAACAGCAGCCGCAGTGCAGGATTGTTGCCTCCTTGAGCGACCCAGCTCAGTATGATCATGGCTAATATAGCGAAAAAGTAGATTTTTACCAGGTAGGCCGCCAGGCCGATGAGGCTGGCCATTATCAGGGGTAACACAGGCAGCATTGTTCCCGTCTGCAGTGCAATCAGTAGCGCGATCATCAGCATTTGAAGAATCAGTGCCACCAGCAGTGAAGCGAGGTCAATTCCGCCATAGCCAGGCAAAATGCGGCGCAACGGTATCACAAGTGGATTGGTTAATTTCACCAGTGTCTGGCTGATAGGGTTGTAGAAATCAGCGCGAGTCAGTTGCAGCAAAAAACGCAACAGCATGGCCATCAGGTACAGGCCGAAGAACACGTAGACGAGGTAAACAAAGATATCAGCTAGCGCAGTCATATATTGTCTAACCCATTTCCCGCGCCATTTCCACGGCGCGCTCCGCGGCGGCCTGCATGGCTCTGGCGACTGTTTGTTGCAGTGTATCTCGTTCGAAACTCTGGATGGCGCGCTCAGTCGTGCCACCGGGGCTGGTCACTCGGCGGCGCAACTCTGCAAGATCGACGTCACTCTCTAAGGCCATGCGCGCGGCGCCAAGAGCAGTTTGCATTGCGAGGCTAGTTGCCACTTTCTCCTCAAGACCCTGTTCCTTACCCGCGGTGATTATCGCTTCCATGAACAGGAAAAAATAAGCGGGCCCGCTGCCAGAGAGCGCGGTGATGGCGTCCAGCTCGTTCTCCGTGCCTACCCAGCAGGTAATTCCTACGGCCGACAATATGGTGTGCGCAAATTCGCGTTGTTGTTCAGAGCATTGTGCATTGGCGAATAGGCCGCTGGCCCCGCAACGCAGCAGGGCGGGGGTGTTTGGCATGCACCTGACGATAGCGGCATCAGGGCCCAGCCGGGATTGTATTTGTTCGACCGTGATTCCTGCGGCGATGGAAATTACCAGCGCACGGTTTTTTTTGACTGCATCGGCAATGCTTTGCGTCGCCTTTGCCATAACCTGGGGCTTGACCGCCATGATGATAACATCCGCATGCGCCACAGCCGCAGCGTTGTCCTCATGTACCTCAATCGGGCCGATGTCGCGCAGGCGCGCCAGGCTATCCGGCATGGGGTCGGCAGCACTGATGCAGCTGGCCGGGTGACCGCTCTCCAGCAGGCCGCCAATAATACTGGCGGCCATGTTGCCGCCGCCGACAAATGCGATGTGGTACTGCTGTAAGTTACCGTTTTTCATAAGCTTCAGATATGCAATGCAGTTCTCCAGTATACACGCCGTGACGGCCCAAAATCACCTATTACGCGGCCCGAAAAGGGCGGTGCCCACCCTCACCAGTGTGGCCCCTTCGGTAATAGCGGCCTCCAGATCAGCGGACATGCCCATTGAGAGGGTATCCAGCCCGGGTGCCAGTGCCTGTAGTTCGGAGAGAGCGGCGCGCATAGACGCAAAATCCTGACGTTGCTGCTTTTCATCTGACCCGGCAGCGGGAATGGCCATCAGGCCCCTCAGATTGAGGCCGGGCAGCGCCAGCACTGTCCTGGCCAGATCGGGAAGCGCTGCGAGTGTCACTCCAGATTTACTGTCCTCGCCGGACACGTTGACCTGCAGGCAGACTTGTAACGGTGATTTATGTGGTGACCGTTGATCACTGAGGCGCCGGGCAATCTTGTCACGATCGACACTGTGCACCCAGTCAAAGTGCTCCGCTATGGCACTTGTTTTATTGGACTGGATGGGCCCGATGAAATGCCAGCACAAGGGCAGATCCTGCAGCTCGTCGATCTTTAACAAGGCCTCCTGCAGGTAGTTCTCCCCGAAGTGAGAAAGCCCGCTTTCATACGCCCATCGTATGTGTGAGGCGGGTCTCGTTTTGCTCACCGCAACCACAAGAATATCACTATTGCTGAACTGGCTTTTTTCTGCGCTGCGCCTTACTCTTGAGAGGAGTTGCGCGATATTGTGAGAAAGCTGTTGTTTGTCCATGGGGCGAATCTTAGCTGATTCCCGGCTACGGTACACGACAATAACAAAGCACCGCGAGCGGGCAAAATACGTGGGTTATTTTCCGTTGGGTTGCACTAGCTCGGCGTCAAATGGGGAGTGCGGAAGGAATGGATATTACGGAACTATTGGCCTTTACTGCAAAGCAGGGCGCGTCCGATTTGCACCTGTCTGGAGGTCTCCCGCCGATGATTCGTGTCGATGGTGATATCCGTCGCATCAACCTCCCTCCCATGGAGCACAAGCAGGTCCATGAACTGATCTACGACATCATGAATGACAAGCAGCGCAAGGACTACGAAGAGTTCCTTGAAACTGATTTCTCCTTCGAGGTGCCGGGGCTTGCCCGTTTTCGAGTTAACGCATTTAATCAGAATCGCGGGGCTGCAGGCGTATTTCGTACGATTCCGAGTAAGGTTCTTACAATGGAAGATCTGGGTATGGGTCAGGTTTTCCGCGATATATCCATGATGCCCCGCGGCTTGGTGCTGGTTACTGGCCCCACCGGATCCGGTAAGTCGACGACGCTGGCAGCGATGGTCGACTATATCAACGACAACAAATATGAGCATATCCTGACCATTGAGGACCCCATCGAATTTGTACACGAGAGTAAAAAATGCCTAGTTAACCAGCGCGAGGTTCACCGCGACACCCTGGGCTTTTCCGAAGCTTTGCGCTCGGCACTACGGGAAGATCCGGACATCATTCTGGTGGGTGAATTGCGTGACCTGGAGACTATTCGTCTGGCTCTGACGGCCGCCGAAACGGGCCACCTCGTGTTTGGCACACTGCACACGACCTCTGCGGCCAAGACGATCGATCGAGTTATTGACGTGTTCCCCGCCTCGGAAAAGGACATGGTACGTTCCATGTTGTCTGAATCGCTGCAGGCGGTTGTTTCCCAGACTCTTCTGAAGCGCAGTGCCGGTGGCCGTATTGCCGCTCATGAGATTATGCGCGGAACGGCTGCTATTCGTAACCTGATACGGGAAGACAAGGTGGCTCAGATGTACTCGGCTATCCAGACCGGACAGGCTATGGGTATGCAGACTATGGATCAGTGCCTCGAGGACATGGTCGCCAAACGCTTGATTACACGTGAAGTAGCTCGAGAAAAGGCAAGAAATCCGGAGAACTTTTAGAGTCCGCGAAAGACACCGGGTCACCGCAGAGGAAGGACGACATGAAGATTGAGGAGTTACTCGAAAGGATCGTTAAGGAAGGCGCTTCGGATGGTTTTATTACAGCAGACGCGCCGCCTAGCATCAAAGTCGATGGCCAGATATTTCCTATTAGTGGCACTGCGCTCAGCGAGGAGGAAGCGCGTGAGGTCATTCTATCTTCCATGCTGCCTGAGCAGGAGGAAGACTTTGTTCGACATCGCGAGGCTAACTATGCCATAACGACTCAAAACTGCGGCCGTTTCAGGGCCAGTGCTTTTGTGCAGCGAGGGCAGAGCGGCCTGGTTGTGCGCCGTATACAGGACGAGATTCCGACCATTGATGGTTTAGGTCTGCCCCCGATTATTAAAGAGCTATCCATGGTCCAGCGCGGCCTGATCATTTTCGTGGGTGCGACGGGCACTGGTAAATCGACATCTCTGGCATCAATGGTTGGCCACCGGAACCACAATAGCCGGGGCCACATTATTACCATCGAGGATCCTATCGAATTCATTCATGAGCACGCGGGCTGTCTTGTTACGCAGCGCGAGGTGGGAATGGATACGGAGTCCTATCAGGTGGCTCTGAAGAATACGCTACGTCAGGCGCCGGACGTGATATTGATCGGTGAGGTGCGGACGGCAGAGACCATGCAGCAGGCATTGACCTTCGCTGAAACCGGTCACCTGTGTCTTTGTACCTTACACGCGAACAATGCAAACCAGGCGCTCGACAGAATACAGAGCTTTTTCCCTGCGGATATGCATGACCAGGTCTGGATGGATTTGTCTTTGAACCTCAAGGCAATGGTTGCGCAACAATTGCTACCACATAAGGACGGTGAGGGCCGTGTGCCCGTGATAGAGATTTTGTTGAATACCCCGCTGGTCAGTGACTATATCCGCAAGGGAGAGGTGCATCTCATCAAGGACCTGATGGCCAAATCCACGGAGCAAGGTATGCAAACTCTTGATCAGTCCCTGGTCAAAGCCTACAAGGACAATTTGATTACGAAAGAGGATGCGTTGCACTACGCTGATTCCGCCAACGATGTAAGATTGAAAATCAAGATGCTGGATCGCGGAGATTTCGGTACCGGAGATACGCTCGATATCGCCTTCGACGACAAAGAAGACGAAGGCCGCTTTCTCGGCCGTTAGTCGATAGGCTTACGCTTCTCCCCTGGCGCGCTCGAGCCACGACTTGAGAATCAGCTCTGCCGCCAAGCTGTCCACCGGGTTAGCGGTGTAGTCGCCTCGATGTCCCTGTTCGCGACTTATCGACTTCGCCTCAGCACTACTCAGCCGCTCATCCATCATGTCTACCGGCAGACCTAGCCTGCCATGCAGGCGCCGCGCAAACTTGGCTGCTAGCTGGCTCAACTCGCTGTCGCTGCCATCCATGTTCAAGGGGTCACCCACCACCAAGCGCTCGGGCTGCCACTCCGACACGAGGTTTGTCAGTGCCGGCCAGTCCGGCTGGCCATCACGGGCTTTTAGCACTGCCAGCGGTTGGGTT
Organism: Halieaceae bacterium; assembly: GCA_024224435.1. Lineage (GTDB taxonomy): Bacteria > Pseudomonadota > Gammaproteobacteria > Pseudomonadales > Halieaceae > Marimicrobium. The sequence continues at coordinate 4,841 of JAAENL010000098.1, read as the reverse complement.
GTGCCGAGCCTGCAGTTACCGACCGCGACTCCGATATTACGCAAACCAAAATCAAAGCTGATGACGTTGCGGTGTAGGTTATTCACTGGGCTACGCGAGGTTGGAGAGATGATCAGGCGTGTCCGGCCTGGCCGGAAATAAGGTTCATATCTACGCCTAACAGCGCGGCGGCGGCTTCCATGCGGTGTTCTACCGGCGTTGAAAAAATGATGTCGCTGTTACCCGGCAGGGTCAGCCAGCTATTTTCTGCCAACTCCTGCTCCAGTTGCCCTGCACCCCAGCCTGCGTAGCCCAATGCAATGAGGTGTTCCGACGGGCCGTCGTCGTTGGCAATCGCGCGCAGGATATCGCGTGACGTGGTCAGGGTAACCTCATTGGTGACTTTTAGGCTGGCCTCCCAGGCGTCTTCGCAGTATCGGTGCAATACGAAGCCATGATCTATCTGTACCGGGCCGCCTGCCATCACTGGCTCGGCAGAATAGTCTTTCAGGGCTGTAATCTGTAAGTGCTCAAAAATGTCATCGACGGACAGATCAAGGGGCCGATTGATAACAATACCCATTGCACCAGCCTCACCGTGCTCGCAGATGTAGGTGATGCTTTGCGAAAAAACACCCTCGGACAGGCACGGCATTGCAAGCAGGAAGTGATCCCGCAGGCAGTCGCCGCTTTTTGAGGTGCTGACCAAAAGTGCTTCAGCCATTGCTGTCGTCTCGAAATTGAAAGGTACTAGGGTGAGCTTAGCTGATTTTCCTGAAAATGCCATGTACGGATGATCTCGAGTTTATCCGTGGTAGCTTTTAACTCGGGCGGGAATGGTGCAAAAGGTGATGCCATGCGTACAAGCTTGATCGCAGCCTCATCAAGCACCGCGTAACCCGACGAAGACAATACACGAATTTCCTCAAGGCTGCCGTCGGCGCGTATCGTGACCAACATACGAAGGTCGCCGTAGATACCATAGCGGACAGACGCTGTTGGATAGTATTGGTTACCCACTGCTTCCAGTCTATGACGCCAGTCGAGTAGGTAGGCAGCATCAGCAGATTGTTTGGCAGATGCGGCGGACAAGCGCCTAACCCTTGAGTTGTCTTTATATGAGTGAAGGCTTTCGGATAGTTCCGCTTCCAGGCTGGCAATCTCTTGCGCAAGTCGATCGAGCTCCTGATTGCCACTACTTTTGTTGCTGCGAGACGGACGCCGCTTTGCCTCTGTAAGCTTAACTTTATGTTGCGACAAGGTAGCCGTTGAGATGGGATTTTGGTCCGCTTCCCCGGCCTTACGGGCAACCTGCTCCAGTGCTAAAACCTGTGTGTTGCCTGCGCTTTCTCCAAGGCTGGCGAATTGTTCCCGTTGAGCCTCCTGGCCCTGAGCGTCTTGATTCGACTGCGCGATAAGCGTTGCATCATCCGGGGTGGCTAGTGTGGGCAAGGTGGTCAGGGTCACTTCGATTTGGGGTGCATACTCGCGAACGTTATTGGGTTTGAAGGTGACGCCCATGACTATGGCTGCGTGCAGCAGCAATGCGATGACGACGGCATTTTTGAACCGGGTACCCCCGGTATCTGCGGTATTCAGGTAATACACCTACCTGTTAGCCCCTCGGTTCTAACTTCCCCACAATACAATCCATCAGTTGCCCGCCAATGTCCAGATCGTAAGCTGCGTCAATTTCCCGAATACAGGTGGGGCTGGTGACGTTAATTTCGGTGAGATAGTCACCAATGATGTCGAGCCCAACGAACAACAGTCCCTTGTCTTGCAGTTCAGGGCCAACCTGCGCGGCGATCCAGGTATCCCGTTCGGAAAGCGGCTGAGCGCGGCCAGAACCGCCCGCCGCGAGGTTGCCGCGTGTTTCGCCGGCAAGCGGTACCCGCGCGAGACAGTAAGGTACGGGCTTACCATTGATCATCAGAATGCGTTTGTCACCTTCGCTGATCTCGGGAATAAATTGCTGCGCCATGATGGTATGCCTACCGTAGGCGGTCAGCGTCTCCAGTATCACGCTGACGTTCGGGTCTTCGGGTTTTACCCGGAAAATAGCGCTGCCGCCCATGCCGTCAAGCGGTTTGAAGATCACATCCCGATACCGCGCATGAAAATCCCGCAGGCGAGGCATGCTGGCACTGACCAGTACCGGTGGGCAGCACTGAGGAAATTGGGTCGCAAAGACTTTCTCGTTACAGTCCCGCAGACTTTGGCATCGGTTTACAATGAGAGTGCCTGCTCTCTCAGCCGCTTCCAGAACATATGTACTGTAAATATACTCGTTGTCGAAGGGTGGATCCTTGCGCATCAGGATAACATCAAGCTCTGCGAGCTCCACCGGCGCACTATCGCCCAGTTCGAACCAGTGATCAGGGTCATGAAATACATTTAGCGGAGCCATGCTTGCCCGCGCGACACCGTCTTCCAGATACAGGTCTGACTGCTCCATGTAGAACAGTTCCCAGTCGCGCGATTGAGCGGCCCAGAGCATGGCCATGGTGGTATCTTTCGTATAAGTAATGTTGGCGATGGGGTCCATCACCACACCCAGTTTGACCGTCATCGGGTAACCTCTGCTGCCCTGAAGGCTTGCTAACTTACGCAATGGCCGTCTTTGGCGCAAGTGCCCGAGGCGGCGGCTAATTCGCCTGCGCTTACTGGCTTTAGCCGCTTACCTCGCTCGGCGGGTGCCGGGACAGTGAAAATTAGCTTAGAATAGTTGCCCTTACACAACACCCGCGTAGGAGAATACCGTGAGCCTGGCCAGCATATATCTTTTTTTGGCGCTGTTTAGCGCGTTCAGTACCTTCGCTGCTATCGTACAGGCGCGCAAAATTTCCTATCTGGCACCTGTCTATTTTCTTTGCGCTTGGTTGTGCGGCGAACTGGCACTCCTTCATATTATCTGGCAGGTAGCGTTGACAGCGGTGGTTGCATTTTTTGGCGGTCTGTCAGACCCATTGGTCCAGACTGGCCTGTGGATTTTTGCCGTGAGTTGGCTGGGCATGATTTACCTGCATTGCCAAGCGCTGGATACTGCAGGACGACTGCGCCCTGCACTGGGCAAGGGCCTCGGTGAGGACTACCGGCAGGACATACCGCCAGAGCGACGACAGCATCTGAGTGACGCTATCTCGTCCAGAGACTGGCTGCGGCCTTTCCATTTCTCCCGCTCCGGCGTGCAGGAACGTAACAACATCGCTTACGGAGACGCGGGTAAGCGCAACTTACTGGACATTTATCAGCCGCAGGAAGAAAGAGCAGGCGGGTTTCCTGTGTTGTTGCAGGTGCATGGCGGGGCTTGGATCATCGGTGAAAAAGAGCAGCAAGGTAAACCCCTTATGTATCACATGGCGCAGCGGGGTTGGATTTGTGTAGCGATCAACTATCGCCTTAGTCCCAAGGCCGTCTTCCCGGATCATATTATCGATGTAAAAAAAGCGATTGCCTGGATACGCCAGAATATTCGCGAGTATGGTGGTAATCCCGATTTTATCGCGATTACGGGTGGTTCTGCTGGAGGTCACCTCAGTTCACTGGCGTCGCTGACACCTAATCGACGCGAGTGGCAGCCTGGGTTTGAAGATATTGATACCACGGTGCAGGCCGCCGTGCCGATTTACGGTGTTTATGATTTTCTCGATCGCAATAATATACGTTCGGGTATGTCCATGGAGAGCCTGCTATCAGATAAGGTGATGCAGTGTACGCCAACGGAAAAACGGGAGGCATGGGAAGTCGCTTCTCCGATCAGCCACGTGTCGAACGAGGCGCCCCCCATGTTTGTGATACAAGGTACCCACGACACCCTGGTCTGGGTGGAGGAAGCGCGAGCATTTGTCTCTGCCCTACAGGAGGTTACCCATGAACCGGTCGTTTACGCAGAGTTGCCAGGCGCGCAGCACGCGTTCGAGATTTTTCACTCCGTGCGCACAGAACACACTGTAAATGGTGTAGCCGATTTTCTGGAGTGGTCGCACGCGCGCTGGCTGAGCCCAGAATAGGCTGCTCCTATGCATGGGGCGTCATGTCACCCCATTTGCTTTGTAGAATTGCGATCGCTGCAAGAGGCGCCGTCTCCGTGCGCAACACGCGCGGGCCAAGACTCAAGGCCGCATAACCGTTATTTTCTGCCTGTTCAATTTCGGTAGCGCTAAGTCCTCCCTCGGGGCCTATCAGTAAAGCGATAGTAGATGGTACGTCTTTTCCGTCCCGCCCCTGATTTGCCTCGTGGTGAAGAACGAACTTACGCGCCGCCTCGGTATTGGTTAACCAGCCTCTCATATTCTGTGGTGGAGACAGTAGAGGGAGCGTATTGCGGCCGCACTGTTCACAGGCGCTTATAGCAATCTCTTGCCAGTGGCGTAATTTTTTTTCCGCTCGATCACCACTCAGTTTCACCTCAACACGCTCGCTGAATAATGGTGAAATGGCAGTAACGCCAAGTTCGGTAGCCTTCTGTATAACCCAGTCCATGCGTTCGCCGCGGGAAATGGCGACTCCGAGATGTATAGCAAGCGGCGATTCGCAAGCCTTCTGCTGCTTTTCGCCTGTTCTTACAGAAACGGCTTTTTTCCCCAGTGCCGTGATTACACCCGGATATTCTGCGCCCCGGCCGTTAAAAAGTGTGATCGTATCGTCGATACCCAGCCGCAGCACATTTGTCAGGTGATGGCTCGGACTTTTTTCCAGTGTCACACAGGCATCGCTGGCAAGTGGCTGCTCCGTGTATATTCTCGGTATGCGCATGTTTGGTTATCTTCCTCCGACTAATGGACGCAGTATGTCCGATTTGGCTACAGGCATCTTGGGACGGTGAGGTTTATGAAACAGAATGTCTGAAGCGTGAGGGG
>JAAENL010000097.1 GCA_024224435.1 Halieaceae bacterium | reverse complement strand
GATTCAATCCCTGTCTGGCTCCGGCGATAACCACCAGCGTACTGGTTAGATCAAAATACTGGGTAATTTTCGTAGTGTTCATGGTATCTTCCATAGAACCTTGGATAGCCGCGGGGCGCCGGTTTCACTGCAAGCCTGTCGTGTTTTTAACATGACGCAGTAGCTTGGAGCTTGCGAACCGGCGCACGCTTTTCAGGAAGTACATGGGTACAAGATTTGTCATCGTGGGTGCACCGCGTACCGGCAGCACCCTGTTGGTCAGGACTCTCGACAGCCTGCACGGTATCTGTTGCCACGGCGAGCTACTGGCGGACGCAGTGCGCGGCTATCAGGACGGCTTCGACCCCGAAGCTGCGACCGCAGAGGAGCGAGGTGCGCGGGCAGCTCGTCTACTGCAGCAAAGAGACCACAACGCTGTCGGATTCATTTGCACCGCGCTTGACGCGCCTCATGAAGCAACTGGATTCAAGGCGTTGTACGGCAACCTGCTGAACCCGCGCTGGCGCGATGTTGTGAACATGCTCAGCGCCGAAAAAGACATACACTTTATACACCTTAAACGGCGGAACACGCTGCGAAGATATATCTCGGAAAAAATACTGCAGGCAGGCGGGCCTAATCACTCTGGTGCCGGCGGGCGCAGTGATAACAGAATGCGGGTTCACATCGACATTGATGCTTATCAACGCGAAACAGAAGCTGCTGCAGCGGAAGAACAATCGGTAACCGCACTACTCGGTGATAACGCCGTGCTCCAGCTTACCTACGAACAACTCGCTGCGAATACGGCCGCTACTGTCGCGGATGTTTGCCAGTTTTTGCGCGTTGGGACATTCCCAACGGATATTGCGCCCGCCCTCAACAAGGTCGGCGCCGCTGATTTGAGCGAAAGTGTCAGTAACTTCAATGAACTACTAGCCCACCCCGCCACAAGCGATCTCGTGGTGAGTGACTAAGGAACTTATTCAGTACTCTGCCAGCTGTCATATCCGCACTAGGCGTTGCGGATCGTAACACCACCGTCCACCAGCAGGGTCGCCCCCGTGATATAGCTTGCGGCGGGGAGGACGAGAGACAGAGTCGCATGAGCCACCTCCTCCGGCTCGCCGTAGCGCCGCAAAACAGTGCGGCGTCGCGCGAAAATAGCCTTGTCATCTTCCTGGATACCATCGGTTATGCCTGTGCGAATAGGGCCGGGACAAACGCAGTTTACGGTAATCCCCTCTTTGCCCAGGTCTACCGCCATCGCGCGAGTCAAGCCGATACTGGCATGCTTGGCCACGCTGTAAGCGCTGTTGTAGCGCGTCGCCCCGTGCGCCTCGGTAGACGCTATATTTACAATGCGAGGGTGATTCGACCGACGCAGGCTGGGCAACGCTGCGCGAATTGCCCAGGCCTGAGCCTCCGTCATGACCGCAAGAGATATATCCCAAGCCTCAGAAAAATTGTCAGCATCGACCTCAGTAGGAATCACCAGGCCCGCATTGTTCACCAGAATATCGATCGCTCCGAAGTAAGCGGCGGCCTCTGCTACAGCGTTTTCCACCGCTTCTCGCGACGATAGATCTACCACCAATGGCAACACGTCGCCGCCCACACTGCGAATTTCCTCGGCAACCGCACGCAGGCCTTCCTCATTAATATCAACAATCGCCAGTCTTGCACCTTCGTCGGCAAAAAGATGTGCGGTCGCCCGCCCCATGCCACTGGCCGCGCCGGTGACGATGGCTACGCTGCCCGCGATAGAACGACTGAGTGCACTGAGCTTGGTCACATTTACCCCCACTAATACTTTTTCTCGCGAAATGAGCTGGCATGCTATCACAGCTAGCTGATACTGCGGACATACCCAACCTCGTGTAAAAGCCTGCGAATGAAATCGATACACGCTTGCAGTCATCGACACTGAGAGTCAACATAGCAGTGCACCTGCTATCGTGGAGAATAGTGTAGATGGAAAAAATAGATAAACTTTCAAAGGAGGCACTCGCCTCACGGCTGGCGCAACTGCCCGGCTGGACATTGCGGGACGACAAGCTGTCTCGACAATTCAGCTTTAGTGATTTTGTCGAGGCGTTTGGTTTCATGAGCAGCGTTGCATTACTCGCTGAGAAAATGAATCACCACCCGGAGTGGTCAAATGTGTATAACCGGGTGGCCATTGACCTGACCACCCACGATGCAGGCGGCATATCCAACCGGGATTTTCAGCTTGCGGAGGCCATCAACCAGCTGCAGGCCACCTCCTCGACTGCCGAGACCCGGGCGTAACTACACGTCGCAAGATCGCCCCTAGTCGACCGCATGACGCTTTTTGACAGCGTCAAACTTTTCCTGTTGCTCCTCGGTCAGGACTGCGCGCACCTCTTCACGGGAGCCTCCAGCTTCTCGAATCGACTTTATTTCTTCAGCCTGCTCATCGGAGAGGCCAAGGTGCGCCTTCATACGCTGAGCGCGCTCGCCGGAGGGGTCATTGTGAGATTTTTTCAATCTCCTTAATTTAACCTGCTGATCCTCCGTTAAAACAGCGCGAACCTCGTCCCGTCCGCCACCGGATGCTCGAATTTCACGGATTTTCTCGCGCTGCTCCGGGGAGAGATCCAGCTGTTTTAACATCGCCCGCTTGTGATCAGACCCCGACTGGGGCGCCGCGCCCTCTGGCTGGCCCAGTGCCAAGCTGGAAATCAGCGTCAATCCCAGTGCTATCGTTATGTGCTTCATATGACTACCTCTGTGTGATGTCCAGTGTTCATTACAACAGCACCGGAGGTTATGTAGTGAGGTACTTTTGTTAAGAAGCGTAAAGACATGCCAGTCGTTCTGTTGAGCGGTTCAGGGCTCCAGCACCACCTTGATTGCACCTGCCTGGCGATCCGCAGCAATCGCGAATGCTTGCGGCGCTGCGTCCAGCGGAAGACGGTGAGTGATCAATATACCCGGTAATTCGGGACGCGATGCAAGCAATTGCGCGGCGACATCCACATCCCGTACCAGACCTGTGCGGTCGTACATAAAAGATGCCTGAATATTCAGGCTCTTCATACAAACCTCGAAAGCAGGCAGCTCTACGCCACCCCAATAGGTTGCCAGCAACAGTATTGTGCCGCCCGGCTTGCAGAGTCTGGCGGCCTGCGCCAACGCATCTGAATTGCCCGCACATTCCACCACTACGTCGTATTCGCCCTTGGGATCCAACCCCGCACCGAGACGCTCTGCTGCCTTTTTTTGACCATCATGCCGAGCGGCGACATCCACCTCAAAAATATGGGATGTCAGCACAGCCGCTGCTGCCAACCCCACCGCGCCGGCGCCTACAATAGCGACCCGGCTCTTTGGAGACAGGCAAAGCATACGAATACCGTGAGCCGCCACGGCAAGCGGCTCCACCAGGCAGGCATCGGATACGCTCACATTGCTCGGCAAGGGAACAATGCATCGCTCCGGCACCAGAATCTGCTGGGCCATACCACCATCGAGTCCTATACCGTGCACCATTGCCGCACTCAGTCGACAGAGGCTGTAATCACCCTGCGTACACATGTCGCAGTGTCCGCAGGGTGAGACCGGCTCCAAGGCCACCGCCCGGCCATCGGCAAGGGTGCCCGCCACCTCGTGACCCAGGGTGGATTGCAAGTCAAACCCGGACTTGACCATATGTAGATCGGAGCCGCAGATACCCGCCGAGCGCACGGTGACCAGCACACCGTCCCCAACGGGCTCGGGAACTTCCATGACCTGCACCTGTTTGTCACAACAGCGAACGGCTTTCATCAGTGAGGTTTCCTCGTTATTACTGTCGGTTTTTTTCGGCACCTGTCACTCGCGCGCATACACACCCTGCTCTGTTCTGCTGAGTGACTCAAGCGCACCAACAAAGTCACCGAGACCCGCAGCAGACACAACGTATCGAACCCTAGCGTTGTAAAAATTCGTGCAACCAGCCTGCATAATCCAAGCGCTCTGATGCGGCCACCGCGCGACGAAGAATCTCCAGCATCAGTGCGTCCTGCTCTTCGTTAAGCGCACCAAAACCGATGGACACAACAATCGTCATCAACGCATGAAAAGAAAAACTGCGGTAGTCCTGCCAGGCCTGCACCGCATCGATAGGTTCGCCATATCTGGCCCGGCTCTCTACGTAATACTGCACCAGCTCGGCCTCATGAGCTGCAAGGATATCCGCCGGCAGCGCATCCACAAGGAAATAGAGTACATCGCGCATACCCTTGCCCCAGTGAGCCGCCTGCCAGTCCAGCATGCCCATTTTTTCGCCCGTTGCAAAGAAATTACCCAGGTGACTGTCGCCATGCAACAACGACAAGGGCCCAGAGAACCAGTGCGCTAGCAGATCGTCCCAATGCGTGAGCGTGAGTCGATAGGCAGCCGCCAGCGCCGCCGGAATTTCTGCAGGCCGTTTTTTCATGCAAGGCTGCAGTGCAAGGCGGTTCAGGTTCCTGGACACCACTCCCATGGTAGGTGACAAAAAAGGATGATAATCCAGTGGAAGAATTTGAAGCTGCTGCTCACGCTCCATGCCGTAGTGAAACGCGTGCAAACGGGCGAACGCGTCCAGACACTGTCGCGCTTGTTCCAGAGTGGGTCCAGTAATCATATCGAGATTGGTGAACAGAGTAACGTCTGGATCCGCACGCAAATTTTCCTGCACGAGAAAAAAACGCGATCCCCGCCAGTCTGTGGCAAACGTCACCGGTGTGCGTAAAGGAAGACCCGGTGCCACGTGCCGAAAAAAATGTGATTCCAGCCGCCAGGAACTGATCACATTCATAAACCCGCGAGTGAGCAATGACTCCATCGGAAGCTTGACGAACACGCTGTCAGGAAGAATCGCTCGCCCCGACTGCTCAATAGTAAGCACCAGATTCTGGCAATTACTGCTCACGGCTGGAATTGCCTGGCGACGAATACCTGTAATGTGAACCGGTTGCCCCAACACGGACAGGGCACCCTCATTGACCATTCGCGTCAATACTGCGGGCTGCTCCACCTGCTCCGCTCGAAACGGCATGCTGTGCCCGGTGATGTCACCCAATGCATCACCCAGTAGACGCAGCCCCGTATTGCCCGCAATCGCGCCCATTTTCATGTTCTGCAATAAACTCACACCCGCCTCGCACTCGTTGACTTGCCATTTTGCATGGGCTTGTCGCTATCGGACATTTTTAATAATATGTCCGACATGCATGAGAGACAAGTGGGCCGTCCAACAAGAGGTATGAGCATGCCAACCGACAGCATTAGCCAGGCGCACTCGTCTGATAAAAACTTCGACTGTATTGTCGTTGGTGCAGGCCATAACGGCCTCGCCAATGCCCTTGTTCTCGCCCGTAATGGACAAAAGGTACTGGTTTTAGAAAAGAACGATTATGTCGGTGGTATGGGTGGCACACGGGAAATACTCAAGGGTTGTCGCAACGAGGTGGGTGCCAGCTGCCTGTTTCCTCTGTCTGCGGAAATCAAGGAATACTTCGATTTCGAAGCGCATGGCGTTGAGCTAATACCGCTGCCCGTTATGGCGGTTAACCTGGTGGGGGCTGTTGGGCGTCCCCTGCTTTTCTTCAAAAATCCCTTAAAATTGTCGTTCAACATTCTCCGCAGTTTCGGCCCGGGCGCGATGCTGGGGTTCATACGCTTTATCCGGTTCTGCGCGTACCCCGCCCGTATGCTGGATCGCTTTACAGCCAGAAAAGCGCCGCGCAGCCTCAGCGATCTGATCGCGGAAGCGGAGACCGATGCCCAGCGTGAGCACCTGGAGTTGGCATTCAAGGGTTCCGCCATGGACATTATCGACCGTTTCTTCCCAGACCCGGTGAGACACAAAGAATTGCGTGCCAGTATGGCATTTGCCGCGGTGCAGGCCACCTACAAAGGCCCCTACTCTCCCGGGTCCGGCTTGTGTCTTATTTACACCATGGCACAGGAGGGCTCTGAGGGCCTGATGCAACGGGTCAAGGGTGGTATCGGACGCCTGTCCGATTCACTGGCAGAGCAACTCACGACATTGGGTAGCGAGGTTCGTCTGCGGCAAAATGTGACTAGCATTTTGGTAGAAGACAACAGAGCTGTCGGCGTAGAACTCAAGAACGGTGAGCAATTATTCGCCGACACCATCGTATCCAACCTCGACAAACAGGCCACCTTCAATCACTTGCTGCGGGGCCATGACCTTGCACCGGCTGACCGTGAAAAAGTCGATGCCTTCACCCATCAGGGCGCTTTTGTACATATGTTGTTCAAGCTCAAGGGATTGCCCCAGTACTCAAAACACCTGGACAAGTTAAATCGTATTCCTGGTGCAAAATTCGGCGGTGCCATGGTTATCGATCCGCAAGACATGCAACGCAGCTTCGAAGCCTGTCAACGTGGCGAAATGCCCGACGAGCCGCCGCCATTGGCTTTCCAGGTCCCCAGTGTCATGGATAGCACGCTAGCGCCCGAGGGATACCATATCGCCTCCGCCTATGGCTTTTACTTCCCCTGCGAGGCAGAAAAAAGTCGAAGGGGAAAACTGCGCGACCAAATGGCGGAGAAAATTATAGATCACATTTCCATACACATGCCTGACTTCAGAGACCTGATCGTGGACAGGGCTATTTTTTCCTCGGATCATTTCGCCAGCATGCAGGGCGTGACCAACGGTGACTGGACACATGGCTTGCTGCACCCGGATCAAATGATAGGAGACCGTTGCCTGATTGAGGGCACGGGGCATACCACACCGATCGATAATCTTTACCTGTGTGGCGCATCCTGTCACCCCGGTCCGGGCGTTACTTTTCTGCCAGGGTATAACTGTGCACATGAAATAATGGCAAGTGTCAGACTACAGGCGCCTGTTACGTCAGAAGAACGGGCACCAGCAGCGCGCGCAGCGTAGTGCGCAGTTGCCTATCGCTTTTTATCCAGTTACTCGGCAAGGTCAGGAATGACAGAAGCAGGCGATAAACCCACTCCACCAGTATTTCTGGTTGCACAGCGTCCTGCAGCAAGCCCGCCTGCCGCGCGGGAATAACGACATGATTCATCAGCTCCTCGCCGAAACGCACGATAACATCCGAACGCCAGATGACGTCACGTGCTCGACCGCCATCAGCAGAGGCAAAAACTACTTCCAACAGCGGCCGTTGCGGTATTTCACGGATAGCAACTATCAAGCCTTCGACAAGCTGGTCTGCCGGATCGGGATACTTTTTGAGCTTTTCACGAATATAGTGATTCAGTGCTTCCATCTCGACCTTGATGGTGGACACCAACAATTCATCGCGGGTGGAGAAATATCGATAGACCGTAGAGCGCGCAAGGCCAGCAGCCTCTGCGACCTCTTTCATGCCAGTCGCGGCGATACCCTGCTTGAGGTAGCAGTCCCTCGCAGCGCTGAGTATATTGTCAGTTGGTTCGATCATAGTCAGATAAAAAAGGCCTGTCGGCAATGACAGACAATGAGCCATTCGCTGTTAGATAACAAGGCCGGCAAACACTGTACATAAAATGAAAAACACTTCTTCGTGTTTTCGGAAAAGACACAATAATCGCTAAATACCAAAACAGGCAAGAGCTGTGCATTCAACACAAAGACTTAAAGCATCAGACTACCACCGCATTCCTATACGCCTACTAAACGCCGCCTGGAGCACGCTGAATGCAGTCGGTCTAGCCAGCATCAGTCTCGACAGTGACTCTCTTATCGCGCGCGCGCAAAAAGACACAGAACTTACCGATTTTGGAGGCGATGACTTCCTCGAACCAATGCATCTCCTGATTCGCTCACTGGAAACCGAGGCGGACCTCAACCCCGTGGGCCGCTTTATGAACCGCACCAACATCTTGCGTCTGCTCAAGGGCAGGCTGCAGGCACAAGCACTGTTTACACAACACCCCAACATTAAAGAACGTGAACTGCTCGACCCGGTGGTCATCGTGGGCTTGGCCCGCTCCGGCACTACCCGTCTCCACCGCCTGCTGGCAGCAGATCAGCGTTTTTTGCACGTCGAATCGTGGGAATCAGTGTACCCGGTGCCCGATCAGGCGTGCTTTTCAGCGCGCGCCAAGGGCAATCCCGACCCTAGGATCAACGCGCTGGATCAGGGCCTTAAAGCTGTTTTGTACATGAGCCCCCAGATCAACGCTGTTCACCCCCTTGGGACGCGCGAGGTGGAAGAGGAAATCGGTCTCATTCAATATGGCTTCTCCACACAACTGTTTGAAGTACAGGCCAAGATACCCTCTTTTGCAGAGTGGCTGATGAGCCATGACCAGACCGCCGCGTACACCTATATGTCCGATCTGCTAAAGCTGGTCTCCTGGTTCCGAAATGACCCGACAGACAAGCCCTGGCTCCTGAAGTCACCTCAGCACATGCAAGATCTCGATGCCCTGCTCAATGTGTTCCCCAACGCAAAACTACTATGCCCTCACCGGGACCCGGTGAAGGTCGTAGGCTCTTCCTGCTCCATGGCCTGGAACGCACTGGTTAGAGACTCAAACAGCATTACCGCTCACTGGGTAGGCCAGGAGTGGCTTGCCAAGACAGAACGCATGCTGCGCAAAAATCTCAGCGTGCGCGAAGCGGTAGCGCCAGAGAATCAGTACGATGTGATGTATGCGGACATCAGTGCCAACTGGCAAGAAGCCATGCAAAAGATTTATGACTATCTGGAAATGCCGCTGACCGACACCGCTTGCTCTGCAATGCAGAATTGGCTGGATATCAATCGACAACACAAGCACGGCGCGCACAAGTACAGTCTCGCTGATTTTGGTCTCACTGATGAAATAGTAGAGGAAAAATTAAGTTTTTACCGAGACCGTTTCCACATCCCAGTGGAGACGCGCAACCCAAATCTCACTGCCACTAACCAGTAAAAATTAAACGGGATAATAGAATGATAATCGAAACAGAAAGCCGGTCAGCCCTGGGGGAATTGATCTCTACCCTGCAGGAAATTGATACCCGCTGGTGCTCGGCAGAATGGAACCTGCATACATCGGAAGATATTGTCGGTGCTCATCGTGCACTCATGCACATACTCGAAGCGAGCTTGGTGGGATTTTTCGAGCAAGATCCTGCCCATCCTGACTTCCGCCGCATTACTACCCCGAGCCGTAAGCTGACGGGTGACAATAGCGATGCTATCTATTTCGATGCGCCAATCAGTGCCGAGCACGCCTATGTGATTCGGGGCAACCTGCACGGTGCAGCCTATTTTTCGCTCACCGTTGAAGAGGGTACAGCTGATGGTCATATGGCATCGGGCACAGCAGGCATTCTCAACGACGAGAATATGGAAACAGACAGCAATGGAAACTTCACTCTTTATCTAGGCGGCCCAAAGAAGCAATGCAATTGGCTTGCGCTTACCCCGGACGCTTCACGCCTCACCACGCGTCATTATTTCGAACAGGCAACTCCTGTCGCTTGCGACCCCGATCGGGAACCGCGAATGCACATCGAATGCGTTACCGCTACGGGAGCATCAAAAACTCCAACCGACGCCTCCGTCGCAAGTGGCATTCGTCGTGTCTGTAATGTTATACGCAGCCGCACTTTAGAGATGCCTCCGCTGGCCAACAGCGAACCGCCGCCGTTTGTCTCGCTGACACCTAACGAGTTTCCAGCACCCGTTAAACCCGGCAGTTTTGGGTTCGCAGCGACAGACGCACATTATTCCATGGCTCCCTATTTTCTCGGCCCGGACGAGGCGCTTGTGATTACCGGCCGATGGCCCGACTGTCGCTTTGCCAACGTGTGTCTCTGGAATCGCTTCCAACAGACATTTGACTACAGAGATCGGTCAGTCTCCCTGAATCGCGCGCAGACAGTCACTGATGACACGGGAAACTTCCGCATGGTGATAGCCCACGAAGACCCGGGCCTGCCCAACTGGCTGGATACCGAGGGCAATCCCTTCGGACTTGTGTTCTGGCGTATGTTCCTGGTGGAGGGAGACGTGGCGACACCCACAGCCGAAGTCGTCAAGGTAGCGGAGCTGCAAAGTTGATATGAGTGCCCTTCCCCTTCCTGTCCGTATTCTCAACCTCGCGGGCCGCAGCGCCGAGGCCGTAGGCTGGCAACCGGTATCGCTGGACTTTGACAAACTCCTGAATAAAGCCCGCGACAACACAGGGCTTGACGATTATGGCGAGGACGATTTCCGCGACCCACTCAAATTGCTGTTAAGCAGCCTGGAAACAGAAGCAAGGCTTTCCACACTGGGTCGTGTTGTCGCTCGATCAGACCTTTTGCGCACTCTGGAGAATCGACTCGGCCTGGTTGAGCTCTTGCGCAGGCATCCCGAAATAGAAGAGCAAACTGTGGAACGTCCGTTATTCGTCGTTGGACCGCCGCGCTCGGGCACTACGATTTTTCATGACCTGCTGGCCATGGACGCGGACAACCGGGTACCTCTCTCATGGGAAGCTGCCTATCCACTGCCTCCCCCCGAAACATCAACCTATGACAGCGACCCCCGGATCTCACGAGTTCAAGCAGACCTCGACAATGTAGACAAACTATTGCCCGATTTTAAAAAAATGCATCCCATGGGCGCGCAGCGGGCTCAAGAGTGCGTTGCTATCACCTCTCATGATTTCGCATCCATGATTTACTACGTGCAATTTGACGTCCCGACTTACGATCGCTGGATCATGGACCATGACATGCGATCGGCGCTGAAATGGCACAGGCGCTTCCTGCAGGTATTACAGTGGAAGTGTCCAGGCAAGCGTTGGGCTCTCAAATCGCCACAGCATATGTGGCATCTTGCACATATACATCGGGAGTACCCTGACGCACTGTTTGTTCAAACCCACCGCGATCCTGTGAACACCGTTATATCAATGAGTAATCTCGCTGCCGAACTGCAGGGAATGAACAGCGATCACGCGGATCAGCGGAGGATAGCGATGCACTATGCTGAAGGCCTCGCCAAGGGTTATAACGCCACTGTAGACTACCGCAGCTCGGGTGCTCTGCCCGACAGCCAGGTAGTGGACTTGTACTTTCGTGATTTTATAAAAGACCAGGTAGGCACCGTGCGCAGGGCCTATGAACATTTCGGCCTGACATTGACGACAACTGCTGCAGCATCAATGCAGTCCTTTCTGGACGACAACCCGGCCGACAAGCATGGCAAACACCTCTATGCCTTTCAGGATACCGGGCTGGATGAGGAAGCACTGCGAGCCATGTTCAGCAAATATGAATCCTATTTCCATATTCCCCGAGAGGCTCTGCGCGCAGAATGAGGCGGGTGAGCTGGAAAAACCGAGGTGAATATTTCTCTACTTCACAGCATCAACGAAAACTCTACCAGCGGTAGAACACGTCTATGCCATAGGTTCTCGGCCTACCGCGAATGACCGAGGTGGTGCCGAGACGCTGTGCTTCTACCGTACCCGTTCCGAAGTAGGTTTTATCGGTAATATTCTGCGCAAAAAACGCCACTTCAAGATTCTCCAGCGCGTGCGGTACAAAAGCCAAACGCGCATTCCATAGCGTGTAAGCGTCAAGCGTCGCCTGCTCTTCATAAATGAAAGCGGCCGGATCAAGCCCGGTATAGATTTTGTCCTTATAAAAACCGCTAACCCGCGGGGTAATAACTGCATACTCCGTATCCCACTTGTATTGTACCGCCCAGGAATAGGTCTGGTCTGGAATGTAAGAGAATTTCTCGCGGGAGCGATCCGTACTCTGCACGTTACCCTCGTTATCAACGAATTCGTCATTGAATTCATTGTAGCCGGCATCCAGCACGCTACCCGTCAAGTTGATCAGTAAACCAGGCAGGGGCATGATCACGACCTCCAACTCAACACCCTGCACCTCTGAGTCGCCGGCGTTGGTAATACCGTAGATCGTCTGTAATTCACCGAATTCCCGCGTGACACCCAACTGCATGTCATCGTAGTCCATTGCATACAGTGCGCCATTAACACGCATGCGCTGGTTCCACATCTCCAATTTAAAACCAAACTCCGTGTTTTTCACAGTCTCTGGATCAAACGGCAACGCTCTATCGGGGCCAAACGAGGTAAACCCACCGGCCTTAAACCCCTCACTGTAGGATAAATACAACATACCGGAGTTGAGGAATCCATCTGTCCACTTATCCGGCATGAACATTGTGACTATTCCCATTGGAGTGAACTCAGTCCAACTCTCATCATCTTTTAAAAGTGGGGAATCAGTAAGCGGCGCCATGGGCTGCTGGAAGTCCGACAAAGCGTTCATTTCTTCTCGGGTGACCGGCGCAGCCGGCGCGATAGCGGTCGTCACAAAATTTTTCTGATCGATCTTTTTTTCCTCCCATGTCCATCGCCCCCCCACCGTGAACTGCCATGTGTCACTCAAGTTATAAATCAGTTGCCCAAAACCTGCCGCCGAGGTGCTGGTAAAATCGACAATACGAATATTATTGGAGCCGACTACAGAGGGCGGCAACAGCTGTACGTCACCCTTCTCCGTCACGGTAGTACCAAGCCAGCCTCCCAGAGCCAGTGTCTGGCCGTCTACCTGATCCTTGATTCGCTCGTCAGAGGCGTATAAACCCAGCGTATAATCCACATCACCATCGAAAAAACTGCCGAACAGATTGAACTCCTGTGATACAAAAATGCGGTCTTCATCCCCTGCACTGATGCCACTGCCATTGAGATTACGTGCGGTCTCCTGAAAATTGGACAAGGACAGGAAGGGCGTAGCATCCACATCGCTGTCACGGTTCAGGTCATCCTGATACAGGTAGCCAGTCACGCTTTTTAGCTGAATTTCGCCGAGATCCCAGTCCAGTGTCAGACCGGCCAGATTATTGGTGACTTCGTAATCCATACCCCGTCGATCAAGAATCACTTTTTCATCGTCAATGAGATCTTCGCTGAGACTGCAATAATCCGCAAACGTACCGGGAGTGGTGGACGCAAAACCCTGCAACACCGCTGCAGGATTAACATTGATACAACTGTTCGGGGCGGAGTGCTCCTTGCGTTCGCCCCACATGGCAATCAAATCTACAGTCAGTTCCTCGGTGGGGTACCAGCGCAGCTGTCCAACTACCGCCGTGCGATCAATGTCGCCGTAGTCCCTACCATTGTAATAATCATTCATATAACCATCCTCGATTCGACGGTCGTAGGTCAGGGCACCGAAGAGATTATCTGCAAACAAGGGTCCGTCAACACGCACGGATAAGTTCTGTCGATCATAGTCGCCAGCACCGATCTCGAACTGGGCACCAAACTGTTCTCCGGGCTTGCGGGTTTCCAAAAGTAGCGCTCCGCCCGCTGTGTTCTTGCCAAACAGTGTTCCCTGAGGTCCACGCAGCACCTGAATCGACGCCATATCCATTACATCGACCAGTTGGGTGTCGGAGCGTGGCATGAAGATCCCATCAACGTATACGCCTACGCCGGGGTCGAGCGCTGCACCCACCGCGCGCGAGCCGACCCCGCGGATAGCAAGTCCAGAGACTTTATCTCCATCTTTATTGGAAAGCCCCGGCACCTGACGCGCGAGATCCGCCACATTGGTAATCTGCGCCTCGCGCATCTGCTCTGGATCGAAAGCCGAGACAGCCACGGGCGTATCCTGCAAACTCTCCTCTCGTTTCCGGGCCACCACCACAACCTCCTCCAACATTCCAGGCTGGGCGTATACGGGAGTAACACCAATGGCCACCGGAACAAGTAAATACGTCAGGGCGAGGACAGCGCAGGGATACTTCGCAGGTCTCTTCATTTTTCTTCGCTCCGGGTCGTATTATTATGCCGAATGTATAGAGCTCGCATCGTATAAACGCTAGCATAGTGATATTCGGCGGCTTCTGCAGTTGCCCGAGAGGTCATTTCCTCCTAGCAAAACTTAACGAGTAGCCACTGGTAGCGTTGATCACTATGAACTTTTGGCAAGCGATAACCTGGGCCGAGACCGACCAACTGCTTGATATCGCCCGCTTTGCCGAGGAACTGGGCTTTCACGGGCTGATGAGTGGTGACCACGCTGTTTATCCGGAATCGATCGAAGCGCACTATCCGTATTCAGAGAACGGCGAGCCTCCCATGCGGCCTGACGATGAGTACCCCGACCAGACCGCTATTTTTGCTGCGATGGCGGCAGTAACCAAGACTTTGCGATTTACGTGTGGGGTTTATGTACTGCCTTTGCGCAACCCACACGAGGTTGCACGCGCCAGCGCCACCCTCGCCATTCTTAGCGATAACCGCTTCATTCTCGGTATCGGCGTAGGCTGGATGCGAGAAGAGTTCGACATCTACGGTGTCGATTTTCGCAAGCGAGGCAAGATTACCGATGAGATGATAGAGGTACTGCACAAACTGTGGACGGGTGAGATGGTAGAGCACCACAGTGAAAATTTCAGCTTCCCGCGGGTGCAACTGAGCCCGGCAGCCGCCAGTCCACCCCCCATTTACGTCGGGGGCACCAGCGATATCGCTCTGCGCCGGGCCGCTCGCGCAGGCAACGGCTATATTGGCGCAGGCACCGCGCCTGAAGACGTAAAGCCACTCTTATCACGCCTTGATGAATTGAGAAGTGACTACAAGCGCGAGCACCTGCCGTTTGAAGCGATGCTTGGAATTGCCGATATTCCCAGCCGGGACCTCTACCAGCGACTCGCCGAGGACGGGCTTGAAAGTACGGTAGCGCCGCCCTTTCAATACGCGCTTGGAAAAAAGCACTCCACGCTGGACGAAAAAAAACGATTCATGGAAGATTATGCAGAAAATATACTACGGCATTTCTAAACCATATCGCCTACGGCACCTGACAGAGCTTTTGGCGATACCTGAACTACAAGCGATCTGCCGCGTGATCCGCATCGAAAGTATGATGAGACTTTCCCCCGATTTTTTCGTACAGATAGTTCTTCATTTTTCCTCTCGCTCGCGATAATAACGTCATCTCGAAATACGCGCAGATCCACGCAATACAGGCCGGGGCACCCTCCATTGAACTGTGGTAGCGCGAATTTGAACCATTACCGATTACTCTCCCGCCACTGCACGATTATCCCGCACGCTGTCATTGACATAGCCGGGGCAGTTACTAATATCTGAAGCCTCACCTCTGACCTCCAGGTAACACCGGGATGAGCCCTTACTTCGAAAAAGCGTTTTCTCCAGCCACCCTGGGCTCAATGCCCCTGAAAAATCGCATTATTAAGGCCGCAACATACGAGGGCAAGACCCCCGACGGTGTTCCCGGAGATGACCTGCTCGACTTTCACAAAGCCATTGTCAGTGGTGGTACAGCAATGACGACAATCGGTTACTGCACCACAGAAGCCGACGGACGCATCAACGATCAGATGATGTGGATGCATGAGGGAATTCGGGACTGGCTGACCGGGGCGACACAGGAACTCAAGCGCATATCTCCCGGGGCAAAGGTGTCGGGACAGATGGCCCACTGTGGCAACTTTTCGAAAAACGCCAATCTTGTTCGACTGAAACGGCCCCTCGGACCGAGCCGCCGCGCAAACCTGATTGGCGCAACGGCGGGCATGCCATTAGCAGGCTCCATGACGATTGCCGATATCGACTATCTGGTCAACACCTACTATGACGCCGCACGCCTGATGAAGGAAACCGGCTTTGACGCAATAGAGATTCACTTTTCTCACGGCTATGGTCTCAGCCAGTTTATCAGCCCAAAAACAAACCGCCGTAGTGACGAGTATGGCGGCAGTCTCCTTAATCGTATGCGCCTCCCCCTCAGAGCATTGGACGCCGTACGCAGGGCGGTGGGTGATGATTTCCCGATACTTGGCAAGATGGGTCTCACCGATGGCATCAAGGATGGACTACACATCGACGAGGCGATCGAGGTCGGCGCGCTGCTTGATGAAGGGGGCATAGACGCGCTGATCTGTTCCGGCGGTACCAGCAGCTTCAATCCCATGATGTATTTTCGTGGGGACCCATTGGAAAAAGGGCTGATCGAAGTGGAGAAAAATCCGCTCATGAGACTGGGGCTGAAAATTATCGGACCCCGACTATTTCGTCACTATCCCTATCAGGAATTATACTTTCTCGAAGACGCCAAGCGTGTCCGAGACAGAGTGCAATGCCAAATGGTGTACATCGGCGGATGTACCGACATCGAGAGTATTGAAAAGGTTATGCAGGAAGGCTTTGACTTCGTTCAAATCGGCCGGCCGCTCATCAAGGATCCTGATTTCGTTAAGCATGCGATGACAGACCCGGACTACAAGAACGGCTGCACGCACTGTAATCGCTGCGCTTCACTGATTGAAGCGCCCGGCGGCATTTACTGCCCACTCAACACCTGAAATAAACGCACTGGTGACAGGATCGGCATAAACCGCGTCTGCGCCAGAAGAAAACAGGACAACACTATGGATGTAAAACTTTCCCAGAGGCCCACTGGTCCACTTAAGGGTATTCGCGTCATTGATATCACCTCTATGATTACGGGACCGCTGTGTTCCCAACAACTGGGAGACTTGGGCGCCGACGTAGTCAAAATTGAGCCTCTGCACGGAGAAGTCGCACGCTGGATGACACCGCCGCAGAAAGCCGACCTGAGCGGTTTTTATTCGCAGATGAACCGCAACAAGCGCAGCCTGTCTGTAGACATGAAGAATCCGGCTGGCATCGACATTATTCGCAAGCTTGTGCAAGACGCTGACATACTGGTTGAAAATTTTCGCAGCGGTGTACTGGAGCGCCTCGGTATAGGCTACCAGGATTTGTGCAAGCTGAATGAGCGCCTCGTCTTCGTTTCTATCACGGGCTTCGGACCCACTGGCCCCTACGCTCACAAGCCTGCCTACGACCCAATAGCGCAGGGACTGGTGGGCATGATGCATATTCAGGGCATGCCTTTTGGTGGCAAACCTCAACTGATCCAGTCTGCCATCGTGGACAAGACCACCGCCACAACCGCTGCTGGTGTCGCTATGGCTGCCCTTTATGCACGTGACCGCCCGGGCGGAACAGGCAAGGGCCAACGCGTGGATGTACCGATGATCGATGCGTGGGCAATCAACTCCCTTCCAGACATGATCCCTGTAGACAGTTTTGTGCCAAACGACATGCAGGATCCAGCTCCACTCGCTGTACTGCGCACATTCGAGACCGCCGACGGCTACGTCGTAGGTATGGCCCTGCAGGACAATCACTTTGAAGGTCTGTGCAATGCACTTGAATGTACTGAGCTGCTAGCGCGTGAGGGTATGCGGAGCGTTGGCGAGAGAGTCAATGACTTCGATCCATGGCTGGATGCAATTGGAGATGTCATGAAGAGCTTCACGACTGATGATCTGCTATCACGCCTGGACGAGGCAGGCGTACCATTCGGTCCCGTGAAAACCATCCGGGAATTCGCAGAGGACCCTCAAGCTAGGCACAATCGCACCATTTTCGATGCAGATCACCCCGAGGCCGGCACCATGCGGTATGTCCGCTACCCGGGCCACTTGTCAGAAACTCCGGCCGGCCTGTACCGCCACCCTCCCCGTCTGGGTGAACACAGCGCCGAGGTACTCAGGGAAGTGGGTTACAGCGATGAGGAGATCAAGCGCCTGCTAGGTAACAATGTCATAGGCGCCTACTGAGGAGCCTCGGACTGCAAGGACTGCAGCAGCTCGAGCGCTTCGGCCCGCTCCGGAAATATTGCCGCATCCTGCGCGGTCAGGTCGATAAGCGTATCGATGGCAACTGCCTTGTCGCCCAGCGCCGCATCGATCATTGCACTGTGGTAGCGCATCGACGGCTCATCCGGCACATCTGCCAGTGCTTGCCGAATAGTGTATCGCGCGGCCACATTGTCTCCCGCCAGGTGTTGCAAGTAAGCCTGGGTGTCGAGAACCGCCGGGGCCGGAGATAGCGCTACCGCTCTCTCGATAAAAGACATTGCCCGAAGAATATTTACATCACGCATATTCCATGCAAGATTATTCAGAGCAATAACATTATACGGATTGATGGCCAGCACTTTCTGATAATGAAAGATTGCGGAGGCCGTATCACCCGTTGCCTGAAAATGACTAGCAAGGGCACTTTGAACATTCACATCCCTGGGGTGGTCCTTAATCCATTCCTGCATCAACGCCACGGCATCATCGTTACGGCCCAACGCCTTATAGTATTTCGCCAGCTCTAATGCAGTCTGGGCTGTAGGCGCAATTTCATAAGCCTGCTTGAACAATGCCAGCGCTGCGCCAGAGTCACCCAAATTACGAGCTTTCAAGGCTTGCAACATAATGACATCTGGTGACTCCGGCGCCAGCTTGGCGAGTGCTTCAACGTATTTGGTAAATTCCTCGGTCTCTTCCTCGCGATAGGCCATACGGGCAAGCCCCGTCAATGCGGGCATATATTCCGGGTCCGCCTCAACGGCCCGCAACAACTCCTTTTTGCTCAAGTCACCATCGCCAGCGCCGCTGGAGGCTATAGCAAGCAGGTAATGCAACCTTGCGGAGCTCGAACTCAATTCCACCAGCTGCTCGAATTGCTCGACAGCACCCGTATATCGCCCCTGCTGCAGCAGCGCGAGACCACGCACCTCCAGTACGGCGGGGTTACGCTGCCTGGCGTTGCTCAGGGGAGCAAGCAACCCTTCAACTCGCGCCGCATTTCCGGTGGCCAAGTAATGTCGAGCTAAATTAAGGCGAGGCTCCACTGTATCCGGATGAGCCTTAATAGCACGCTTGAGGCTTGTGACCATCGCCAAAAAATTCCCTTCCGCTGAATCCAGCGCCGCCACCTGAAGCAGGGCAGAAAAATCATTCCTGTTATGCTTCAGAATATCCTCATAGTAAGCACGAACCGCAGCGGGGTCTTCATTTTCCAGCGCCATACGAGCTAAATTCTGGTTAGAAAACGAATCTCCGGGGCTGCGAGCCAAAGCATTGCCAAATATTTCACGGGCCTTTTCGTTGTCCCCCCCGGCCATATAGACCCGGGCGAGTAAGTGCACGGGCGACAGTTGTTCAAGATCGCGAAACTGGTACGACTTGGCTAGTTCAACCGCGGCGGTATAGTCTTCATCCGCAAGAGACTGCTGTATTTTGAGAATGTCATCTTGCGGGAAATTCGCCTCGCTGCCTGAATCGCCACGAGACCTGGCGGGCCCGTCGTCGCCAAAATCGCGAAAAACTAAAGAGGCTTCATCGCGCAAAGGCACAATCGCCCAATCCGGATCTAACTCTGCGATGCGGTCGTACAGAACCATTCCAGCGTACACGTTATCGTCCATTAGATAGGCATTTCCCATAATATTCAGCGCTGCAAGATCATTCGGCGAAGACTCTACGACTGGTCGCACAATGTCTCGCGCATCCTTCATATTGCCAAGCTGCATAAGCGTAATGGCGAAGAGCTTCCGACCAGCCCCACTCTCCGGGGCTAATTCATAAAACTTGCGCGCGTAGGTCTGTGACAATGCTTCGTTACCCTCGATCAAGTAAGAGATCGCAAGATAATAGGGAATGATTGGAAAATCCTCCGACAGTGTTTCAGCATCTCGCAGAGCACTGGAAGCGCCAAGAAAGTCCCTGGCCTGAAACAAAAGCGCACCGTGAATATAATTTGCCGCAGCACCCCGAGGCGCCATTTCCAGCAAGATAGAGGCGTCCTCTTGCGCCGCCTCATAGTTTTCCATTCGAATATTGAGAAGCGCACGTGCGACCCGATCTGCGTAGGAGGAGTTGGAGAGTTTGATCGATTGATCTAACGCTGCACGAGCTTCCTCGTAACGCTCAAGACGCATAAGTACCTGTCCTTTCAAACGCCAGGAAAACTCGCTCCTGTTTTCCTTTTCCAGTGCAGCCTCAACAAGCACAAGTGCTTGCTCATATTCTCCCTGATTCATAAATATGGAGGCACCCGCGAGATTAAACGCCTCGGAATCGGGATCCGTCTCGCGAGCCTGCTCCAACAGTTCATTCGCCTCGCCCACCTTGCCTTGCGCATTGGCTGCCAGCGCCTGGCCGGAAAGCAGCGTGGCTGCCGCGACGGCGCCAAGACCCTCCTTCTCAAGTGCAAGAACCGCATCGAAATCGCCCTGCGCTAGATACACACGACTGATAGCAGGACGAACATCATCTAATGGCCAACCCAGGGCCTCTGCCCGCTGGAACTCATGTTCTGCTAAATCGAGATTCCCACTCCCCAGAAAGATTTCTCCCAGCAACCAACGCGCCTCCGCTTGAGAGGGATCCTGCTG
>JAAENL010000096.1 GCA_024224435.1 Halieaceae bacterium | reverse complement strand
CTTGTCAAGAAACATCCATAGGAAGGCGGTGCTTGTCACGGCGATCAATATCAGCCCTAACACTTTCCGTTTTTTCAATTTGCTCTTTCCCATGTAACTCAAGTCCTGGATCAAAGGTCGCTGTCGATTCAAAAAACTACGTGGAAGTTAAAAAATCGACGGTTTTTCAAAATCAGTTTAAAGACCTGTTTCAAGGTCTGTTTTGGTCAAACTCCCATTTCAGAAAGGCGTAGGGCAGAAATTCAAGTTCATTGACTTTTTGCAGCACGCGACTGTGTAACATCGAGTTATCACCAACGCTGTAAAAGCCGCCCAACATGCGCTTAACAGGGACCGCATGCCAGGGATCATACTCTGATGGCGTTAGTTCGATTTCCGCCTCTGCCCACATAAACGTCTTTGGCCTAAAGCGCGTCACGCCTTCAACTAGCAGGGGAGGGTAGTCAAATATTCCACCTTTCATCGGCGAGGGGGAGTGTTTAAACATGTAACTTTTGTCAGAAAATTCCCCGTCAGGATTAATGCCCAAAGCGAGAATCTCATCCAAAGCCGCATTGTCGTTATTCAACCTGCCCGAAAGCCTCGCCTTAACTTGCATGAATTTGATGCCATGGCGTTCTGTATACCCAGTCACTGTGTCGCCTTCACGCGAAAACGAAATATTTGCCATTTTCTTCGGGTAACCCCAACCTTCCCGGCCACCTGCCATCGCCATATCATCGGTTACGGGCATGGACAGACAATAAAAGCCTTCCTGGTCCTTATAGCTTGCTCTTACGAGAAGCGCAGACTCTTTGTACGGAACACCAAAGTTGGTCGAGGGATCATCGGCAATGAAGGCGAACACCAAAGGGCGTGATGCAGGTTTTAGTGGGGGCGGCAACAACGCTGTAATCGCCTCCGGGATGGTTTCCCAAATCAGGTTTAGCATTTCGGCATCGGTAAAATCAGCCGTAGGCTTGCCGCCTTTCATCAAGTCTTTGTAGCTTTTTACAAAAGGACTACCGGAGTCCGATGACTTCGAATTCTTGATTTTCAACAACTGCTTTGGTCTGGACAATAACTTCAGAGCTTGGATCAACTTCATCTCTTGGGATGTCCTTCTATTTTTCTAACGCTGCTTTCAGCTCTCTGGGAAATTGATTATATTGAGCACTCGATATTTATTGGGAACATATTCGGCCAATCTCGTTTGGTCATTGCTTGCCTTGAGATCCTTTGGAGCGCCGCTGCACTGCTGCTGGCGTAGAGAGTCCGATGAAGATAAATCAGGCGCATCATGCGTTTTTCAATCAGCTGCTACACCTGCTGGAGAAAGCCGGGGTTAGTACTGAGCAATTGATCGCCGAGCTCGGCCGTCGAGGTGTGAATGCTTCCCCTACAGCTCAGTCTGTGAGTTCAGGTGTTGATGGGTTGGTGTTACTTGAAACCGCGTTCGACCTTACTCATGATCCCAGTCTGATGATCCGGTTGGGACAAGAGCTTGGAATCGCCAGTTTCGGCAGCATTGGTTTCGCTCTCATGAGTTGTGCGAACGTACGGGAATCTACCCGACTCATGCTCCGCTATGGGCAGGTCTTGTTACAGCCGAGTTGGACAGCGCATGAGCATGAGGGCGGCGTATGGTTGCGCGCTGGAATACCCAGGGGTACTGCTGCACAGCAGCAACTGTTCGCCGAGCTGGTATTCTCAAATGTTGTTGCCTCGGGGCGGACGCTATATGGAAGCGCGGTAGAATGTTCAGAGGGTGTCGAGATACATCTGAGCTACTCCAGGCCTGCACATTCGGCTTGCTATAAGCGCGCGTTTAACACACCTGTAACGTTTGACTGTGAGCACAACCAGTTATTCCTCCCGGCGCATGTGTTAGACACACCTGTTAGAACGGCACACCGTGCACAGCATGTGGTTTTTCAGCAACAATGCGAAGAGATACTGCGCGGGCAGGACAGTGCTCTGGAGACTACCGCCGCCGTGCGGCAGTTGCTGATCGAATCTGCAGGAGACTTCCTTAATATCGAGCAGGTAGCCCAGCGTGTGCATGTTAGCGAGCGTACCCTGAGGCGCCGGCTGGAGGCTGAATCGACCAGTTTCAGATCTGTCTTCGACGAAATCAGGGATTTGCTTGCCAGAGAGTATTTGGACAAAACCGAGTTGACCATCGCCGACATAGCACACCTGCTGGACTATGCCGAGACGGTGAGCTTCCGCCGTGCGTTTGTGCGCTGGAACGGGGTTACTCCGAACGGTTATCGCCAACACAATATGGCCGAAAGTATCTCCTAAGCGATCATTGCTTGAGCGTAGAGTTTAGGCACTGAAATTAGCAGGACTGACAACATGAGATGGATTGCCGGAGTTACCCTGGCGCTTGTCGCGATGCTGGGCATTGGCTCGGTATTCCGGGCAGAGCTCGTGCTGTTAGGCGTTGCGCAGATGAGGGCAGCCTATGTCGACATCGGCCCAACCGTCGAGATTGAGTGGTCCACTGGCGCAGATAGTCAGGCTCGTGCCCCGGCTGACAGGCCCCCCAACATCATCTTGATTCTCGCCGACGACATGGGCTGGAACGATATCTCGATGAACGGTCCGAACTCCACTGCCCAGACACCCAATATCGACGCGCTGGCGGAAGAGGGCGTCACTTTCTCTCAGGGCTACTCTGCCCACGGGACCTGCGCACCCTCGCGGGCCGCGCTCATGTCGGGCCGCTACGGAACACGCTTCGGCTTCGAGTTTACTCCCACGCCGCCAGGTTTTGAGCCGGTCGTAGGTATGCTCAGCGCTATGAAGGACCGGCCGCTGCGACCGCCGTCGTTCACTAATCCGAATGCCGACGCCCTCGACAGCCTCGAATTCGCCGGGCTGGGCATGCCTCCGTCAGAAATCACCCTGGCTGAACTGTTGGCGGATCAGGGATATCACACAGCTCACATCGGCAAGTGGCACCTCGGCGAGGAAAACGGCATGGCCCCTCACGATCAGGGTTTTGCCGAGAGCCTGCTGATGGCCAGTGGCCTGTACGGCGGGCGGGATGATAAGGACGTTATTCAGGCGAGGCAGGAGTTCGATCCTATCGACCGTTTCCTGTGGCGGGTTCTGGACTTCGCGGCGAGCTTCAATGGTGATCCCTGGTTTGAGCCACAGAAATACCTGACGGACTATTATACGGATGAAGCGATTAAGGTAATCGAAGCCAACAGGGATCGTCCCTTCTTTTTGTATCTGGCGCACTGGGCGCCACACACACCATTGCAGGCGTCGCGGGAAGACTTTGAGGCGCTCTCGGATATCGAGCTCCATCGAGAGCGGGTATACGTTGCCATGATCCACGCGCTGGACCGGGGTGTCGGGCGTGTCATGGAGGCGCTCAAAGCCAGCGGCCTGGATGACAATACCCTCGTGATATTCACCTCGGACAACGGTGGCGCGGGTTACATTGGACTGCCAGATATCAATGCACCTTATCGCGGCTGGAAATCCACTCTGTTCGAGGGCGGCATCCGGGTGCCGTTCCTGGCTCGCTGGCCCGCAAAACTGCCGGCAGGTGTTGCCTACGATGCACCTGTTCACCACTTTGACATCTATGCCACGGCTGCTGCGGCAGCAGGCGCTGATCTGCCCACTGACAGAATAATCGACGGTGTCGACCTGACGCCCTATGTGGCACCTAACGCGACAGGCATCGAGCGCACTACTGAGCGCACCGATATGCCACATGAATACCTTTTCTTCCGCGGCGGCGCTGCTCAGGCCGTAAGGGATGAGCGATTTAAGTTAATGGTCAGCGCGCCCCCGCACGGACCTCGTAAAGAGTGGTTGTTCGATCTCAATGTAGAAGGCGAGTGGGTGGACCTTCTGGCCGAGCATCCGGAAGTGGCCGATCGATTGCGAGGCGTGCTCAAAACCCACAACGCCGCACAGGCCGAGCCGCTCTGGCCCTGGATAACCGCAAAAGCCACCAACGTCGATCGAGACCTGTCCCAGGCGGATCAGCCGGGAGACGAGTTTGCCTACTCGTCGAACTGACCCGCTAAGGTTGCAGAATTTTTTTGCCTACGATGTTCCGCTGAGCTTCGGCGCGCAGCATTATCGTGATCTTAGGATCAGTGCGTTTGGTGAGTGGGGTAGGGCGGTGGCCTGATATTGAGGCCCACTTTTGGCATGTTCCGATAAGTTAACGTGTCAAAATCGATTAAAAGGGCCGTTTTTGAGTAAGTCTGTAGTCTACATGGATGGCCTTTTCGGCTATGGTCTTATTGACGATTATCAGTAACGTAGGAGAAGCAGATGAAAAGTATTGGCCTAGTATTATTAACGATGTTGCTTGCAAGTACGGCATATGCCGGCGATACGATTGAAGACTACATACGTGAGTACCCCAATCAAGAGCAAACCAAAATGATGAATGCTTGGTTGGCGGAGAATAACAAGGGGGAGTTTCATTTCACGGGTCTAGTCGACCCAACGGACGCCACTGTCGTTACCCCTCAAGCGACGGTAGACTACGGCTATAACTGGTTTAGCGTTGCAGATGCGCCAGCGATTATTTCCGCCCCCGCTTACGATAAATTTTTCTCTGTGTCTATTTTTGATATGGAGCACAACGTTCCTGCCGTTATTGTTAACCCTAGCAAACCCATTCTGATCAGGAGGCCAAACCAAGATATACCTGACGGAGATTTTACTGTGGTGACACTAGAGACCGATCAGGGCCTTGCACTCACCCGTATGGTCGTTATCGACAATATGAAAGAAGTGCGAGCATTGAGTAAGTCTATTACGATGGAAGGCGGCCGGGGTGACATGACGCGAAATGTTCAGCGTTTTTCGCCTCAAATTGAAGCCTCGGGCAAGGCCATCATTAACGCTTCCTTGAGCCACATCAACCCTGATCTCGCATTTGGCTATAAATCTGGCGATGTTGGTTATATTACGTCGGCAGGCGCGGTTATGATTGGGCAGTTAGGGACACCTGCTGACACGGTAAGATATGGGACTATTTTCACCGATGAATTTGGTCAGCCATTTACCGCCGATGGGACTTATACATTAACGGTGCCGCCCGGAATCGCTGAAGAGAGCGGCTACTATTCGATTACCGTCTACGGGACCGATAACAAGCTGCTTATTCCTAATCAGCAAAACATCTACGACAGAACCACCTACTCATCAGAGCCTAACGGAGATGGCAGCTACACGGTGACCTTAAGCCCTGATGGCAGCGGCGTAAATGGCATTCCTACCGGAAAGCCCTTCTATGCGGTTTTGAGGGCATATGTCCCCGTTCCAGGAGCTGATATGACGGTTAAAGTAACCAATAATTAGAGCTCTTCAACCGCTAGCGACAGGGCAGAAAACTATGAACCAACTTTTACGGAAGCTGGGCTCGCGAGCGTAACATCAGAAGGAGGCAGGGTAGTGTAATGGCAGAAAGTAACAAGCCCGACGGCAGGCGCTGGTCTCGTGGATGGTTGGTGCTAGGCGTTCTTTATGTGATCTTCTTTTGTTGGTATACCTCGTTTGAAGGGCCGTTGACGGAGGAGGAGATTGCTCACTTCTCCCGTGTTATAGAGAATTCTTCTGGTGGCCAGGACAGGTTGGAGCGCTGGCAAGGCTTTATGCAGGACGATACCGGCGATGATTTCGCCGTATGGAATGCGATAGACCTGTTTGATACACCCAAACCGGTGGCCGGAGCCGAGCCCGGAGAGACCTCACAGCAGGTGCTGGATCGCTACTCGACTCCCTTTATGAGCAAAGCCCTGATGCGGGCTGGTCATCCCGTCATGCTGGGCTTCAGCGCGGGCAAGGCTATCGACCTATGGGGACTGGAAGGCGCAGATAGTTGGGATCAGGGCGCGCTGGTTCGTTATCGCAGTCGGCGTGACCTGCTGGAGATGTTTGAAGAGATTGTCGAGGAGGATTCTGGCATCCATGCGTTTAAGGCGGCTGCGATGGAGAAGACGATAGCCTTTCCTTTGGATCCCTGGTTCCAGCTGGGCGACCCTCGCGTGGTGCTCGCCATGTTGTTCCTCATCATTGCATTGCTGTTGCAGCTGAGATGCAAGCGACAGGGGTAGGGGCCGCGATTCGTCCGTTTTCAGGAAATCTCCCGGACACAATCCCTGCCGAGATTGCGTCCACCCTCAAGCAGTCTGCGGATCAGAGACTATCAACAGTGCCTAAACGCAGAAGCCCGCAATGTTAGCGGGCTTTCGCATTTCTGGGTTGAACGTAACAGTGACTAGGAGATGGGCTATTGGGGTGAGATTCGGCAGTGTTCTCTAGCGGCGATTTCGCCAGTCACTAGTGGGTGACTTGACTCAATCCGAAGTGTGAGCGCTGGGCTTTCCATTCTGTCGAGAAGTCCTTTTTCAAGCGCTTCAGGGTGCGGGTTTCGGTGATATTCTTGGTAATGATTCGGTCCACGATATCGGGTGCCGGGAAGGCGAGTAAACGCAGGCGGTGGATCTGGCGGTGATTCAGATTGTCCCGCGCGATCAGGGCATCAATGGAGCAGACATTCACTGACACCAGGTCCTCGCTCCAGTACAGGGATTCCAGCAGTGTTTCCGCAGCGCTTTGATTGATCGGTCATGTGTTCTCAACCTATTCTACAACCAGAGTGCGTGACCGCGGTCGAAGCTGCGGGCATGCTCAGGCACCTTACAGATACGCTGCATCCTGATCTTGCCTAAGTTTGGATAATCCCACTTGTAAACGCCGTCTTCGATATAGCGTTTCACCACGGTAGGACCACCAAAAGCCTTGAAGTGCAGCTGGTTGTTTTCCCAGACCGTCGTAGCATGGGATGTGCGCATGCAAAACGTCCATGGGCCGATGTCCCTTGGCTGGACATCGAAGGATGCTTCTGTCGACGTGTGATCGTGTATGACCCCCAGGGTAGTTACGACGACACGATCACCACACTGTTCAACGCGTTCAACATGGTCGGGCAATCTTGGGTCAACGCTTTGCCACAGGCCGCGCAGATCTTGCGCGCCCTCGGGTAAGGGTTCAGTGCAGCCAAGCAAAATAGGTTGTGGATATTGCGTGTAGCCGCAATCGGGTGTGTAGGCCCGGGGGATATCATTGGCCATCAGTCCTGAACCGTCGAGCTCAGGCAGGGCACAATAATCCAGTTCACTGCCGTCGCTTTCAAACACCCAGGGCGGGGTGGTGTCGACGGGGCGCGGATAAAGCCACGCGGTAAGAAACAACAACACCGATATTGAAACCAGAACACTTATCGCAATAAGCAGTTTTCTCAACATATGGCGGGCCTTGGTAATCGCTATGACTATTTCAGTTGACCACCGAAGTGCCACCATCAACCGGAATAATCTGACCGGTAATAAAGGCGCCTGCCTTTGAAGCCAGCATAATAGCGACACCGGCAATATCGGAGGCTTCTCCCCAGCGACGCATGGGGATGGTTTGCAGTTCCTCTTCAAAGGCTTCCTGATCGTTACTCAAAAACTCAGTCATTTTTGAATAGAAGCGGCCGGGGGCTATGGCATTGACGCGAATGTGATCCCTGGCCAGTTCAGTTGAGAGCACACGCGTGAGCTGATGGACGGCTGCTTTGGAAGCTGCGTAACTAAAGTTATCGACAGCGTTGCCTACCATGCCGGCAATGGAGCCAATATTGATAATGCTGGCGGTGTTGTCGGCTCTGGCGTTCGCTTTTAGCAGTGGTGCCAGGGCCTGAATTAGAAAGAAGGGGCTCTTGGCATTCACATTCATCGTCTTATCCCAACCTTGCTCCGGGAACTCACCAAAAGGCGCGCCCCAGCCAGCGCCCGCATTGTTCACCAGCACGTCAATATGCTGTTCGCGAGACATTAACCCGGAAACAAGATTCTGCAAGCCTTCAGAGGTCGCGACATCGCCGGGGAGCGCAATACATTCGCCGTATTGACTGAGTTCTTCTGCGGCGCTTATACAGGCATCACGCTTACGAGCAGTGATGTACACGCGCTTGGCTCCGGCCTGCAGAAAGCCTTGCGCCATGTACGAACCCAATCCGCGGCTGCCACCGGTGACAACACAGATTTTATCCTGCATGGAAAATAACGACTCGATCATCTCTTGGCCCTTTCTCGGCTTATCACCGTCTGTTGATATTTCAGCTGATCGCTGTTTGAAACCTATACAGTATCTCGTCCTTATCGATAAGGACGAGGTAGGCTTGGTGTGATTATCCAGTGAATGACATCAACAAAAACTCCCCGACAAGGGCTGGCGTATCTTCACCTTCGATCTCGACAGAGAGGCCCATTTTTGTCAGGAATCGGTTTTCGTCTTTCTGGTCCACATTCAGCACTTCGCCCACCATGCGTACTCGCTTTCCCGATCGAACAGGGGCCAGGAAGCGGATCTTGTCAAATCCGTAATTCATGCCCATCACGGTGTTTTCGGGTGTTATGCCGATATCTTCGGAGAACTTTGCCAGCAGCGATAGCGTGAGGAAGCCATGCGCAATCGTGCCACCGAAGGGTGTTTCTTTGGCTTTGGCTTCATCGACATGGATAAATTGATGATCTTCAGTACAGTCGGCAAAGTCGTTAATGCGCTGTTGAGAGAGCTCTATCCACTCACTTGGCCCCAGCTTCATGCCGACGGCGTGTATCATTTCATTCTTCGGTATAGTTTTCATTGCTCATCTCGCTTTGCTGAATATGGAAAGAACCCGATGCGCTTTACAAAGTGGCATTATGCGTGCCAGTATATAAACTCGCTACTCATGGTGTCAATTAAAGACTCTTTGCTAGCTGGGTCTTGATAGATAGGTTGTATGGATCGCCACGATCCCCACGACAAGACAGGCGTTGATCTGGCCTACGGATGTGATTCCGAAGCAGACGCCAGGCATCGATAGGAAAAGTATAGTGTCCAGTGAAAAAGCAGCAGATGGGCGGACTACACGGGGAGAGCGTAATCGACAAGCCCTGTTGGATGCTGCCTATGATCTTATCGCGGAAGGGAATCTGGCACCGTCTTCTCAGGAAATTGCGCAGCGGGCCGGCGTGGGTCTGCGGGGAATATTTCGTCATTTCGGTGATATGGAGGGCCTTCGTGCTGCTCTGGACGAGCGCACAACCCCACAGGGCGCCGCCCAATTTGCCAGCGGCAACCGCGAAGGTTCATTCAGGGAGCGGCTTTTGCATGCCGTCGAGCAGCATGCCGTTGCGTATGAGGATCAGGGCAATTTTTTTCGTGCAATGCAGATCGACAGGTGGAATTCTGAGGTCTTGCGCAGGAGTTATGATCGGGACAACCATCGATTGCGCAAAGACCTTGAGGATTGGCTGCCCGAGTTAAAGTCGCTATCACCTCATCGTCGTGAAGCAGTGGATGCTGCCGCTTCCTTTGAAGCGTGGCAACGGCTCCGTGAGCACCAGCATCAGAGCGTCGAAGCCAGTATCGATATTGTCTACGATATGATTAAGGTGCTGATGACGGCGCCGTAGTTGAAACTTAGGTAGGGTTGAAAACGGGGCAGGGCAGTTTGTATCTGTTGCTGTTCGATTTTCATTGCCCTTACTCGCCTGTTAATGAGCGGTGAAGCCGGTTCATGCCTTTGATCCAGCGATCGTAGTCAGCGGTTTTACGCTGCATGTAGGTCTCTACCTCGGGGTGGGTCAGGATAAGAAAAGATTCTCGCTCCAGGCCTTCTATCACGATATCGGCCAGCTCTTCGGGCTCCATCATGCCGTCACCCGCTGCCGCTTTTGTTGCGCTCGCGCCATCGGCTTCATCGTCTTGCACCGTCATCGCGGTTCTGACAGCCTGTGGGCAAAGCATTGAGACTTTAATGCCCTGGTGCGCATAAGTCAGGGCCAGCCATTCACCAAAACCGACGGCAGCGTGCTTACTGACACCGTATGCCGCTCCGCCGATTTGGTTGAGTAAACCCGCAGCTGATGCTGTATTGAGAAAGTAGCCACCACCGCGTTCTGTCATGCGCGGTACCAGATGGCGTGCGGCGTATACATGTGACATCACATTGATGTCCCAGCTCATCTGCCACTCCTGGTCTGGCGATTGTTCATTCAAGCCCATGCCAACACCGGCATTGCTGCAGAACAGGTCGATGGGACCGATGTTGTTTTCTGTGTCTTCGATAACGCGCTTGATGTCTTCGTCGCGAGAAACATCGGCGGTCATGGCGATACAACCGTTATCATCTGCGGTTTGCCGGGCATTGGCGGCGTTAATGTCAACCGCTACCGCCGCTCTGGCGCCTTCGCTGACAAACTTCTCAACCAGGGCGCGGCCTATGCCGCTGCCGGCACCGGTGACGACCGCAATCTTGTCTTTCACGTTCATTGTGTTCAGTCTCTTTCTGTGTAGCTCGTTTGTTCGTCCTCGAGGTCCTAATGCTGCAGGAGTGCTTCGAGACTTTACATTGTGACACTATAAGTGCCACAATATGGTTTGTCTATAGCAAGCACAGCTAAGCAACTCATTCGGCCCCGTTGAGGTTGGCTCAGTGTGCGAGTATTCATGTAGAGGATGCGGCGTCATGGCTCTTTTAATCTGGGTGATAACATTACTGGTCTACCTGGCCTTTAGGCTCTGGTACGACGGACTGCGCAAACCGCTGACGGCTGAGGAGGTTGAGAAATACTCACGGCTGTTTGAGCAGCATGCAGGTGCTGGCGATGAAGTGGATTTGGCAGTGATGCGAAAGTTTCTGGAAGAGGATGACGGTAAGGAATTCATCATGATGAACCTGCT
>JAAENL010000095.1 GCA_024224435.1 Halieaceae bacterium | reverse complement strand
CGCGCCCTGGGAATGGCCGATCAGAATAACGCCCCGTCCATTATTTTCGTTGGCCATATAATGTTTGAAGCTGTCCAACACATCTGCGTAGGCGACTGCCCCCGCCTCAGCGAATGTGCCATCCACAATCGCAGCCAGGGTAGCCTGACGATATACAGGAGCAAACATGCGACAGAATCGTGAGTACCGCGCGGCCTGGTTGAGAGTGGTAAATATTTCTTCCGGGCCCTGTTCCAGGTCGGAATTAGCGCCTGGATCGCCACTCACCGTAGGATAGACATAAAAGCAATCCACTTCAGGATTAGCCTCACGATTATGCAGCTCAATCTCGGTTGATCCATCCGCGAAGACACGGGTCGTATCGAGATTGCTCGCACAAACGTTGTCTGAATCAGAGAGCGCTGGATGGCATAGCCAATTGGCAGTATCACCGTAAACAGCGCTGCCGAATCCCGCGAAAGGATTAGAAAGGGCCTGATCGAGTCCCTGTTCGTTATTGTCACTATCACTGCAAGAAGCCAGCAAGGCGCTCAAAATCAGAAAAAAACCAATCAGAATGCGATCCATGTCGGGGCGCTCAAGTTGCAATTGATGTAGCTACATTCTGTGACGTTATTGACACCTTTGTCCATTCAATTATTTTTGTCTAAGCAACGACCGATTGTCTTTCGTGCAGGCAAAGCATATCGCCGTAGCGGAGCACGTAACAGTCGGCTATCCTTGAACGACACCACGCCGCTGAAAGATTCGGTGCGCGCGACTGACTAAACGTAACTGGAGCGGCGCCATGAGCACCAATGAAGTCATTTACCGCAGCTGCCCCACCTGCGAGGCCAGTTGTGGACTCATATTGGAGGTCGATCGCGACAAGGGAGACATCCTGTCCATCAAGGGCGATCCCGAAGACACACGCTCTCATGGCTATGTCTGCGCGAAGTCCCAGGCGTTCGCTCATATCCACAGCGATCCCGAGCGTCTGCGCCGCCCGGTCAAGCGAATCGGTGACGAGTGGATAGAAGTCGAGTGGGACGAGGCACTAACAGATATTGCGGCCCGTCTGAAGGGTCTTCGCGAGCGGCACGGCAAAGACGCTATCGCAATGTATTACGGCAATCCGAACGGGCATAATTTTCACACGCAAATCTACACCCAACTTTTTATACAAATGTTGAATACGGAACGTTTTTTTTCTGCCGGCAGCGTTGACCAACAACCCAAGAATCTGAGTAGTGACCTGTTGTACGGCAATCCATGGTTATTTCCCGTACCGGATCTAGCCCGCACAGATTTCTTTGTGTGTATGGGCGGTAACCCGCTAGTGTCGCAGGGGTCATTGTTGGGTGCACCTGACGCGGCCGCGCACCTTGCCCGCATTCGCGAACGCGGCGGGAAGGTAGTAGTACTTGATCCACGCCACACCGAAACAGCACAAGCCGCTGACCAGCACCTTTTCATTCGTCCGGGAACCGACGCGCTGCTACTGTTTGCCTGGGTCAACCAACTATTTATTCAGGGCCTGGTCGATATTGGCCCACTGCGCGATTGCATAGACGGACTGGAGAGATTGGAAGCACTGGCCAGCCCCTTCACTCCCGAGGCGGTAGCCGACAGGACCGGTATCAAGCCGGCTGACCTGCTCTCACTGATTGCTGATTTTAACGCCGCCGACAAGCCATCTTTATACGGACGCATCGGCCTGTGTACGCAAGCTTTCGGGACACTGGCGAGCTGGCTGATCGACGTGATCAACCTGTTACAGGGGAGGCTAGACGCCGAAGGTGGCGCCATGTTCGCACGCCCAGCTACAGGTCAGAACGAAAATACCGGCGAGCCGGCAGAACTCATGCACGGACGCTGGCACTCGCGCGCACGAGGCTTTCCTGAGTATATGAGCATGCTGCCCGCCTCCTGCATGGCGGAAGAATTGGAATGTACTGGTGAGGATGCAGTGCATGCGCTTATCACAGTTGCAGGCAATCCCGTACTGAGCGTACCCAATGGGAAGCGCATAGACGCCGCGCTAGACAACATTGGCTTCGTGGTGGCTCTCGATATTTACATCAACGAGACCACTCGCCACGCGGACTACATCCTGCCATCGACAACACAGCTCGAGCACAGCAACTACGACTTCCTGTTTTCCGCGTTTGCCCAACGTAACTTCGCACGGTATTCACCGCGGGTATTTGAGCCGGAATCCGGCAGCCTAGACCAGTACGAAATCTTCATAGAATTACTGTCTAGAATGAACGACATGCAGGCAGATGAACTCAATGAAATGCTATTCGAGGGCATGCTTGAGACCGTGCTCAAGTCACCTGCTCTGGAGAAAGTTGATGCAAGCGCCGTTCGTGAAACGACGGCACAGCATAAAAATGGTGAGCGTCTTCTCGACATTCTGCTCCGCATTGGCCCCTACGGAGATCGCTTTGGCGAAGAGCGGGACGGCCTGACCCTGGATAAGGTTATGGCAAGCCCTCATGGCATCGACCTGGGTCCGCTGCAGGCGGACGTACTGCCAGACATGCTGCGCACCAAGGGAGGCCGCATATCACTGCTGCACCCGCTTCTGGAGGCTGACGTTATGCGCTTGCAGAACAGTCTAAGCTTTGAAGTACCGGAGCTTGTGCTGATTGGCCGCCGCCATATCCGCGACATGAACTCATGGTTACACAATCTGAGCAACTACGCCCGCGGCAAAAATCGCTGTACGCTGATGATTAACCCGGCTGATGCACGCGCGAGAAACCTGGAGGACGGCGGCGAGGCTAAAATCCGCTCTACAGTTGGTGAACTGATCGTACCAGTGGAATTTAACGATGG
>JAAENL010000094.1 GCA_024224435.1 Halieaceae bacterium | reverse complement strand
GCGCTCCCTGGGTGCGCAGTTCTCTTCTGTGCCCGGGCTGGCAGGGGCGGTAACTACCGCCGGGGGCGAGGCGGTTGTCGCGCTTGCTCTCACCCAGCTTGTCCAAAGCGCCGGTCACGACAGTACCGCCCCGGTCGTCGTGAATCAGATTGACGCGACTGCGCCTCTGGCGTGGGTGGTGGATGACTCACGGACCCAGCGCATGGTGGCGACAAGTCAACTGGAGACAGTAGGTGTCGAGACGGTTACGGCCGAGAATGGTTTGGTGGCAATTGATTTGTTGAATGCTGCGCACCGTTTGCCGGATGTGATTCTGCTGGATGTGGAAATGCCGGTGAAAGACGGTATCGAAACCCTGCGCGAAATTCGCAAATCGAGCCGCTTTGGAGACTTGCCCGTCATTATGGTGACGTCGCGCACGGGCGCCAAACACAGGGCGCTGGCCAGCGAGGCCGGGTGCAGTGCCTACATGGGTAAGCCCTTTAATTTCCCGGCGATGATCAAGCAGATCAACGCATTGACGGGGCTGGAATTGCAACTCTCCTGAGGAATGAGTCATGACTCAAGATACGACAACATGGTGTGTGCTTATTCCCTGCAGTACTGAAGAGACCTGGGCGGTGCCACAGCAATGCCTTGGTGAGATTGTAACAGTGCAGTCGGAATCGGATGCGCCACCTGCGCAGCTGGACTGGCGCGGACAGTCCGTGCCGGTATTCGATCTGGGTGCTGCGAGTGGGCCAGCGTGGCGGGAGCCTCGTCGAGGCTCCGGGCTGGTTGCCATATTTGTCGGACTCAAGGGCGAGGCCTGCGAGTACTGGGGTATACCGGTGCGAGGCAAGGGGCTCCGCATGGTAAGTCTTGCGGAGGAGGATGTAGAAGACACGCCGGTTCCTGAGGGCGTCAACGCGCGAGCGGCGTTCAAATTCGAGGGAGAGACTTATCAGGTACCTGATTTGGAGTGTTTCCAGAAGCGGGTGGCAACAAGCCGTTAATCAGGTTAATCGAGGGAGAGCATGGCCTTGCAACTAGACAGCATCGTAGACTGGATTGATGACACCTTTGGAGATTCCAAGCCCCGGGTGGGCGCGTCCGACATGGACGCCCTGCAGAAAATTCTTGGTGGCAATGACTACCAGAGTTACCTGCAGGATCAGGTGAACCGCCAGATTATCAGGGATTACTTGCTCAACGCGGTGGTCCTGGGTGTAATTTCTGACGCAGATCTTCAGGTCATGGCGCCCCAGTTGGAGTGCGAAGAGGGTCGGGCGACGGTGGCGCTCTATATGTTGATGAGCTCAGTAGATGATGCTCGGGAGCTGCCGGCGATCATCGGTGATATGGGCCAGCTTAAACCGCTGAATCTCGAGCCGGAGTCCCCGCCCTACATCAAGCTGGTGACGAGCTAGGGTACCCGTGGCTGACAGTCTCCTGCCTGGCTGGGTTGCTAGTGACATGGCAGGTTGGTCTAGCGATAAAAACAGACGCCTTAAGTGGGTCATGCTAAAAAATGACATCTAAACGCCGAAAATCAACAAATTGAGGCGCGTAAACGTAAATTTTGGCAAATATACTCGCCATTTTTGCTAAAAATAAAAATCTGGCGATATCCGTATTGTCCGCAGCCTCCCCTACGCCTATAAGTGTCTTGTATGCGCGACCACGGTGAAGGTGCTCCCGGTTGAATGCCCTGTAGGCAGTCGGTGCGGCAATTCCCTAAGGTGCGGTGAGGCAGGTCAGGGTAAGTAGAGTGGAGGATCAGGCAGTGATACTAACAATAACGCCGACGGCTGAGACACACAGCCAGGCATCGCCGGGCACGGAAGTGTTCGCTGTTATCGCCGGTAAAAAAGTTTACCTGCCAGTGGAGGCGAAATACGTTATGCAGGACCGCCGGGGACTCTGGTTTTACAGTACCCGCAAACCGCGCCAGAAAGAGGGCGACTGGACCCCAAACAAGACCAGTATCGCCTGCCTCAATGAGCGTGGCTACGTCCGTGCTCTAAAGACCGAATCCAACCGTGAATGGCTTGAGACCTGTCAGCGCACCGTGCGTATGGTCCAAAAGGGCGGCGCGCGCCGCGCCGCCGAGGACTAGACTCTCTACTGCGCTGCTACGTCTCGCGACTCTGACCACTGCCACGTGCCCGCTGGACATTTCGCTGTCCTGCTCTCTTGAGTGGGCATCCGCTATTGCCTTTCCGCTCGCCTGCCTCTGTGATACTTGAACGCCCCTAAAACATACTGTATGTTCAAATCCGGTTCCCAGGCCACTGGCGGTGTGAGTTCACTCAGGACGTCACTGTCCAGTCAGTCGACAGCAACAGGATGAGCCGACAAGGCCGCTTTCAAACAAGTATGTGAGGTAATCCCGTGAGTAATCTCGAACAGTTTCGCCAGGAGGTAAGTGCCTGGCTGGAGCAGAATTGTCCCGAATCAATGCGCATGCCAATGTCCAGCTTCGAGGATATTTTCCCCGGTGGGCGCAACCCCGAAATGTCGAATCCTGACCAAAAAGTATGGTGCGACCGCATGGCAGAGAGAGGCTGGACAGTGCCTCACTGGCCAAAAGAATACGGCGGTGGTGGCCTGCAAAAGGCTGAAATAAACATTCTGCGAGAGGAGATGTCGCGCATCGGTGCACGACCGGCGCTAACCAGTTTCGGTATCTCCATGCTCGGGCCAGCCCTGCTGG
Source organism: Halieaceae bacterium (assembly GCA_024224435.1). Lineage (GTDB taxonomy): Bacteria > Pseudomonadota > Gammaproteobacteria > Pseudomonadales > Halieaceae > Marimicrobium. The sequence continues at coordinate 10,129 of JAAENL010000094.1, read as the reverse complement.
AATTTGGCAATGAAGAGCAGAAGCGGGAGCACCTGCCGAGGATCGTGCGTGGTGACGTTCGCTGGTGTCAGGGATATTCGGAACCCAATGCGGGTTCTGATCTTGCCAGTCTGGCTACCGCGGCCGAGGACAAGGGCGACCACTACCTGATTAATGGCCAGAAAATATGGACATCCTATGCCGACAAATGCGATTGGATTTTCTGTCTGGTGCGCACTGACAACAGCGGCAGCAAGCATGAGGGTATCAGCTTCATGTTGTTTGATATGGACCAGCCCGGGGTAACCGCTCGTCCAATAAAATTGATCAGTGGCAGCTCTCCGTTCTGTGAGACATTTTTCGACAATGCCGTTGCCGACAAAAGAAATCTTGTGGGTGAAGCGGGGAAGGGCTGGACAATTGCCAAGTACCTGCTGACTCACGAACGTGAAATGATTTCAGGCTTCGGCTCTGCGCCAAAAATAGCGGTAGCTGATATGGCTTTGGAGTCGATCGGCGCTGATGCCTCAGGCCGTTTGGCGAATTCGGTGTTGCGTCAGAACATTGCACAGTACCAGCTCGATACGATGGTCTTTGGCGCCACCATGGCGCGAGTCGGTGATGAGGCCAAAGCGGCAGGTGGGCTGGGTCCAGCCTCTTCTATTTTCAAGTATTACGGCACTGAGCTCAATAAACGACGCAACGAGCTTAATCTTGCCGTTCTGGGCGAATCTGCTCTGGGTTGGGAAGGGGAAGCCTACTCTGAAGGTCGAGTCAGCCGCGACTGGTTGCGCTCCAAGGGCAACTCTATCGAGGGCGGTACGTCCGAGGTCCAACTGAACATTATAGCCAAGCGCGTGCTTGGTTTGCCTGACGCATAATTGAGATAGGAATAATTCGATGGCATTGGTATTAAACGAAGAGCAAGTAATGCTGCGCGACGCGGCAGCGGGTTTCCTGGCCGAGAAGGCGACCATTTCACACTTGCGGGATCTGCGCGATTCCGGCGACGAGCATGGCTTTGATCCAGAGGTATGGCGGGAAATGACCGAGATGGGATGGGCGGGCATCGCTATCCCAGAGGCTTTTGGAGGCTTGGGATATGGGTACACCGGGTTAGGCCTGGTACTGGAACAGGCCGGCCGGAACCTCAGCGCCAGCCCACTACAGTCCAGTGTGCTGGTGGCTGCTACGGTAATCGGTGAATTGGGTAGCGCCAGTCAGAAGGAGGCTTTGCTGCCTGCCATTGCTGCAGGGGAAACGCTGGTATCGCTGGCCTTGCAGGAGGCACCGCACCACGCACCGCTGCAGTGTGCAATGTCTGCGTCAAAGGAGGGGGATCACTTCATTCTCAGTGGAACGAAGTTGCTGGTTATGGACGCTCCTGCCGCCGACGCATTTATCGTCCTTGCTCGCACCGCTGGTGCGCCCGGTGATGATGATGGTCTCAGCGCTTTCCTGCTGCAGGCAGAGACAGAGGGCTTATCAGTTGCGCCCGGTAAAATGGTAGATTCCCGTGCCTATGGCACCCTGACCCTGACCGATGTGAAGGTAGCAGAGGATCAGCTACTGGGTGATATCGGTCAGGCCAGCAAAGGCCTCGGTCACGCCCTTGATATTATTAATATTGGTTTGGCCTCGGAGTTACTGGGGCTGTCTGCCGAGGCATTTGAGCGAACCGCGGAGTACCTCAAGGAGCGCAAGCAGTTCGGTCGTGTCATTGGCTCATTCCAAGGGTTGGCCCACCGCGCCGCAGAATTGTTCGCTGAGCTTGAGCTGGCGCGTTCTATTGTCCTGCAGGCACTACAAAAAATAGATGAAGGTGACCCAGATCTTGCGCTTTATGCCAGCGCGGCCAAGGCCAAGTTGTGCGAGGTGGCGCAACGTGCGACGAACGAAGCGATCCAGATGCATGGCGGTATCGGAATGACGGACGAGTACGAGATCGGTTTTTTTATTAAGCGCGCACGCGTGGTGCAGCATTTGTTCGGCGATTACAACTATCATTTGGATCGCTTTGCCTGCCAGAGCGGTTTCTGAGGGGCGTGCTCCAGGGGTTCTACGATTCATGAAATCAGACATCGCAGCTTACGACCAGGCCATTGCCAGTCTTACCGCGCCTGGCGAAGGGTTTGAGCTCAACTCGGTGATGCTCGACGGAGTGGAGTACCGTAATTACGCTGCTATGCCCGGTAGTCTTCGCGATTACTACGCGGTGATGTTGAATCATGCGCAAAAGGATTTTGCGGTGTACCAGAACGAGCGCTATACCTTCGCGGAGGCATACCAGCACGGCGCTGAATTCGCCGCTGCGCTGGTACAGCGCTATAACGTTGCCAAGGGCGACAGGGTGGCGATACTCAGCCGCAATAATCCGCAGTGGCTGATGGCTTTTATGGGCGCCACCTCGGTGGGCGCAGTCGCAGTTCCGATGAATGGCTGGTGGACGACCGAGGAGCTGGACTATGGTTTCGCCGATAGTGGTGCCGAGGTTGTGGTGGCCGACCGCAGCCGCATAGAGCGCTTGATGCCATTGGTGAAAAAACACGGGCTCCGGGTAATTTCTATCGACGATTGCACTGGCCTGGCTGTTGAGCATACGCCGTTTGCCGATTTGCTGAGTGACTTTGAAGGCGCGTCCCTGCCTGCCGCCGAGATCGCCCCCGATGATCATGCCACGATAATGTATACCTCCGGTTCTACGGGCAATCCCAAGGGCGCTCTGTCCTCTCATCGGGGCATCCTCTCTGCAATTTATAGTTGGATGTGTTGGGGCGTAGCAACCAAGATGGCCGGCTCCCAGGAGCAGCGCGCGGAAGGCTTGGCGCCGTCTGCGCTGGTGACAGTGCCATTGTTTCATTGTACCGGCAGTCACTCGGCGTTCTTATTGTCGCTGGTTGTTGGTCGCAAGATGGTGATCATGCATAAGTGGGATGCCGAGGAAGCCTTGCGGCTGATTGAGAAAGAGAGAGTAACGTGGTTTAACGGCGTTCCTACCATGTCTGCTGAACTGCAGGCCGCGGCGGAGACGACGGAGCGGGATGTCTCCTCGCTGACCGAAATCATGGCAGGCGGCGCGGCGCGACCACCAGAGCAAGTGAAAAAGATCACTGGCACTTTCAAAAAATCTGCTCCCGGGATCGGGTATGGGCTAACAGAAACCAACGCGTTGGGCACGCTGAATGCGGGATCGCATTACATCGCGCGGCCCGGCAGTGCCGGGCGCCCGGTACCTGCCGTGACTGATTTTCGCGTAGTGGACGGTGCCGGTAAGCCGCTGTCGGTGGGCGAACATGGAGAGATCTGCATCAAGTCCCCATGCAATGTTCTGGGATATTGGAACAAGCCGGAAGCCACGGCTGAGGCTTTTGTGGATGGCTGGTTTCACACGGGTGATGTTGGATACCTTGATGTAGATGGCTTCGTGTATATTGTTGACCGTATCAAGGAAATTATCATTCGCGGCGGGGAGAACATCAGCTGCATAGAGGTAGAGGCGGCTATTTACGCTCATCCGGATATCCACGAGGCCGCTGTTTTCGGGTTACCTGATGAGCGGCTGGGTGAAATTGTAGGCGCTGCGGTGGTTTTGCGGGAGGGTGCGGAACTCGATCAGGACGAGTTGCGTCATTACCTCGAAGATCATCTGGCAGCTTTCAAGATACCCCTGCATGTCTGGTTCCAGCCCGACGCCCTGCCGCGCATTGCCTCTGGAAAGATTTTCAAACGACAGCTGAAAAAACACTACACTGAAGAGATGAACGCTGCGGCTGAAGCCAATGAATGATTGTTGGCAGCCAGGCGGGATGGCAACTAAACAGGAGAACAGTGATGGACCTTGGAGTCAGCGCAAATGTTGCGCCTTTGTTGGCGGAAGTTAAACAGTTTATAGATGAAGAAATCCGCCCAGTCGAGGCCGAGTATTACGGTGATATAGACGTTGGCGATCGCTGGGAGTTTACCAGCCGCCAGACCGATATCATGGAGGGCTTGAAGGGCAAGGCAAAGGCAAAAGGCCTGTGGAATTTTTTCCTCACTGATGGTGATTCCGGCTCTGGCCTCAACACCGTGGAGTACGCCTATCTCGCCGAGGAGATGGGTAAGTCCCACATGGCGGCTGAGGTTTTCAATTGTGCCGCGCCAGATACGGGTAATATGGAAGTGCTGCACAAGTACGGTACCGAGGCGCAGAAGAAGCAGTGGCTTGAGCCCTTGCTTAACGGTGAGATCCGCTCGGCGTTTTCCATGACAGAGCCCGGTGTCGCGTCATCTGATGCTACCAATATTTCGACATCCGCCGTGCTCGATGGGGATGAGTGGGTCATTAATGGCGAGAAGCATTATGTTTCGGGTGCAGGCGATCCGCGCTGCAAAATCATGATTGTTATGGTGAAAACGGATCCGGATGCGGCAAAGCATGTGCAACAGTCACAGATACTGGTGCCCACAAACGCACCTGGATTCGAAAACATTCGTCCAATGAACGTTTTCTCCATGGACGACGCGCCTCATGGTCACATGCATCAGAAGTTCGATAACGTGCGCGTACCGAAAGACAATATGATTCTTGGCCCTGGTCGTGGGTTTGAAATTTCCCAGGGTCGCCTGGGCCCAGGCCGCATTCATCACTGCATGCGTGCCATTGGGTCTGCGGAAAAAGCGCTTGAGTTATTATGCGAGCGATCACTGTCGCGAACGGCCTTTGGCAAGCCTTTGGCCCGACTGGGCGGCAATATCGACATCATCGCTAATGCCCGTATGGACATTGAGCAGGCGAGGTTGCTTACTCTGAAGACCGCTTGGATGATGGATAATGTTGATCCGAAAGAAGCGCGAGTGTGGATTTCCATGATCAAGACTGCCGTACCGAATATTTCTATCCGCATTGTGGATGAGGCGATCCAGTTGTTTGGCGCCCTCGGTGTTTCTCAGGATACGCCTCTGGCCACTATGTATATGGGTCAGCGCACCCTGCGCCTGGCTGATGGTCCGGACGCGGTGCATCGCATGGTTGTGGGCCGCAACGAGCTTAAAAAGTATATCGACCAGCCTGCCGTAAATGCGACTTTCCGTGATGGCTGAAGGCACTGATATGTTGCAAGAAGCGGTAGGAATAGTGCACCCTGACGTGGGAGACGCTTTGTCGCTAAAAATCATATACTAAAAAAGATAAGTAAAGGATTTTTTACATGCCGATCACTACGCCGAGCTCTACAAAAAGCGCCACTTTACTTGTCTTGCTGTCATTGGCACCCATGTCCTGGTCCAATGAGAGAGCGGGCGTTCTTGAAGAGTTGATTGTCACCGCGACCAAGCGGGAGACAACATTGATGGATACTCCAGCTTCTATCAGTGCTTTCGATAAAGATACGCTGACGCAATTGGGCATCACCGGCAGCGAAGACCTTGTAGCAAACACGCCATCTCTTTCGATTACAACATTTCGGGTGAGTATTCGAGGCGTGGGTCGTCCCAACCTGGCGGTCGGCTCGGAGCCCGGCGTTGGCATATACTGGGACGGGGTCTACAACACCGAGAATGGCATTTTCAATTATTCCGAATTCATGGACATTGAACGCATTGAGGTTTTGCGCGGTCCCCAGGGAATCCTGTACGGACGCAATTCGATAGGTGGCGCAATCAGCTTCATTAGTAAACGACCCAACGCGGAGTGGGGAGGAACAGCCACGGCACAGCTAACCAGTTATGACGGCAGACTCATACAGGGCATGGTCAGTGGTCCCGTGACCGACAAGCTGAGTGTCCTGGTAGGCGCATCGTATATTGCACGGGACGGTCTGCAGAAAAACATATTCAATGGCAAGAAGTACGGCGAGCAGGATACGCCCTACGGGACTGTGAGCTTCGACTACCAGGCGACTGATCGTTGGAACACGACTCTTAAGGTCATTGGTCTTGATCGTGATTATAGGCAGGACAATGGCTACATTTTAGACCCCTTTTACCGTGATCTTACCGAGACGGTTCGTGACGTCGATTCGGGAAGGTCGCTCAACCTGCCCGGCATGTTCCCTGCGCAAAACTTTGTCAGCATGCGGCAGGGTCTGGAGATCGAAAACCCCGCAGTGCGGGATGAGGACAAGGTCAAACAGGATCGCGACCCTCGCCTGGAAAATAAAAGGTGGGCCACATTTCTCAATAGCGAATACAGCGCAGACACCTTTACGTTGAAGTATACGGGAGGCTACAACCGTTACTGGTTCGACAGTGTCACCGATGCTGATGCGAGTGCAACAGAAGATTCCGGTTTGGACTGGAATCAGATTACGGCGCTTGGCTTGCCGGTCGCAACTCTGCCCGGGTTTCCAGGTGTAGAGGTCACCCCGGCCGACATGACCTTTGAGGTCGATCAAAAAGCCCGGTTTTCGTCACACGAATTGCAGTACTCCTCGGAGTGGGATGGTGACTTCTCGCTCCTGGGAGGCCTCTATTACTATCACAGTGATGAAGATCAACTGGTGACCTTCCGTGAATGGAATGATGATCTCATGGAGATGTACGAGTATATCGTTTTACTCGGCCAGGCCGCGGGCGCTGATGTCAGCAACGTTGTCAGTGACGACAATTACCTTTACCGAGGCGAGGCGAATGTCGACACGCGATCCTATGCGACCTACGGGCATTTGTCCTGGAATTGGCGGCCAGACACGGTGTTATCGGCTGGCCTGCGTTACTCTTACGATGAAAAAAAAGGCAATGACAACACGTTTGTGCAATACGTTGGCGATCCCGACGACCCCACGGTGTATCGCGCAGCAGATGACGACTGGGATAAATGGACGTGGCGGCTGGGCGCCGATCATTTTATCGACGAGGATCAGTTCCTTTATGCGTTTATTGCCACGGGTTATCGATCAGGGGGTTTCAACTTTCAGAAACCGTCGGCCAGTACGGACGTAGATGAGGTAAAGCCGGAAGGAATTATCTCCTACGAAGTAGGCTACAAAGGGTCCTTACTGAACAACCGACTTAACGTAAGCACAAACTATTACTATTACGACTACACGGATTTGCAGGTGATCAAGCAGGACGTCGAAAATGGCATTGCGCTCAATACCTTTGAGAACGCGAGTGACGCGCGCGCGCAGGGAATAGAGCTAGAGGCGAGGGCACTGCCAACGACGAATATCCTGCTCGGCTTGAATTATTCCTGGAACGACTCTGAGTTCAAGGATTTCAAATCAAAGGACGCGAACGCTTGTACGCTGGGGCCCTATTTCGAGGGTAGAACTCAGGCTCCCTTGTGTGTTGATGAGCAAGATCTCAGTGGCAACGAATTTGCCCTGATGCCAGAGCACAAGGTAACGTTCAACGCGACGTACTTCTGGGAAATGTTTGACCTGGGTTGGTCGGTCACTGGTAGCTATTACTTCCAGGGCGATCAGTGGATGTCCCCGTTCAATAATGAACAATATGACAAGGTCAAGAGCTGGGACCGTTGGGATGCCCGCCTTAATGCGGGCGCGCTCGATCAGAAGTGGATTGCCACGGCGTTCGTTAAAAATATCACCGATGACAGGGAAATCATTGTTTCGGGTCGACCGAGCACCGTGACGCGCAATAACGGGGTATCGTTGACAGACCCGCGCACTTATGGAGTTCGATTCACATATAACTTCTGATTTATCATTGATACGAAGCGGAGCGAACACGCGCAACAGACTGGCCGGACTCCGCGCTGTTGCGCGACGTTGCCGGTGATTGCGTACCTGCCTGTAACGCTCGCCGTGCTCGCTCACGTCCTGGTCTTTGGGTCCCGCCTGACTCGGAGAGGGCACGCTTGACACCCTGTATCAGCCGACAAAATACTTGTACGAACTAATGACATACTGTATGTTCAAAAACCTTTTTCAGCGGGCGATTCGGGGTCGCAAGGCGTCGCGCGGCTACCGGGCTCTCCGGTAGAGAGGTGACACACCCCGGGACATTTTGAGCGTTCGCGTCTACACGTTAGCGCTTCCGCAGAGGCCCAAACATACGAGGACAGAATCATGGCAATAAAAGTCGTACCCAAGGAAGAAATGCTCGATGCGATTGGTACCAAGTTCGAGCCAGGCGAGTGGATCGAAGTGGATCAATCACGCATCAACACCTTCGCGGACTGCACCGAAGATCACCAGTTTATTCATGTGGATGAAGAGGCCGCGAAAGCCACACCTTTCGGCCAGACTATCGCACACGGCTTCCTGACTTTGTCGCTGCTGTCCAAGATGTGTGAAGGTAATGGCATCGTGCCTGAGACCGTGCTCATGGGACTCAACTATGGTTTTGACAAAGTGCGCTTTCTGGCGCCGGTCAAGTCCGGCAAGCGGGTGCGGGCCAACTGCGAAATCGCTGATATCACACGCAAGGAAGGTGATCGTTTTTTGATTAAGCAGGCGATTTCAGTTGAGATCGAAGGCGAGGATACCCCCGCACTGGTCGCAGAGTGGCTGACCATGGTCGTAGCCGGTTAAGCGGTCGCGACGTCTCATTTACAGCTAGGAGGATTGAAGCAATGTCTATTCGTTATGACGGCCAGGTGGCCATCGTTACAGGGTCCGGTGGTGGGCTTGGTCGTTGTCATGCTATTGAGCTGGCAAAGCGTGGTGCAAAAGTGGTGGTCAATGACCTCGGCGGCAGCGTCGACGGTTCTGGTGCCGGTTCAGATGCCGCGCAGGCAGTGGTCGCGGAAATCGAGGCGGCCGGTGGCGAGGCAATGGCCAATGGCGCCAACGTGGCGAAGTACGATGAGGTCGAGGCCATGGTCAAGCAGGCAGTCGACAAGTGGGGCCGGGTAGATATTCTGGTCAACAATGCCGGTATTCTGCGTGACAAGAGCTTTGCCAAGGGTACGCTGGACGATTTTGGCCTGGTGCTGGACGTACACCTCATGGGCAGTGTCAACTGCACTAAGGCCTGTTGGGAAATTATGCGCGAGCAGGCCTACGGCCGGGTAGTGGTCACCACGTCATCGTCCGGTCTTTACGGCAATTTTGGCCAGACCAATTACGGCACGGCTAAGATGGGTGTCATTGGAATGATGAATACGCTCGCTCAGGAGGGTGCCAAGTACAATATCAAGATCAATGCTCTCGCGCCGACTGCGGCGACCCGCATGACTGAGGGTCTTATGCCTGAAGAGGCGTTGAAGCTTCTCACGCCTGAAACAGTGACGCCGGCGGTTTTGTTTATGGCCAGTGAAGACGCGCCGACACGCACAGTGATCGCTGCGGGAGCGGGCAGCTTTGCTGTGGCTCGCATTGTAGAGTCCGCGGGTAAGTGGCTGCCAGAGGATGAGCAAACTCCGGAGGGCATCGCTGCCCATTGGGACGAGATATCGAATACAGCCGGTGAGACTCAGCCACAGATGGGAGCAGAGCAGACAGTGAAGATGGTCGGCCTTGCGATGGAAGGCTTGGGCATCAAGCAAGATTGATTCATTTATTATGATGGTGCCCTGTGGGTGCCGGATTGCGGAGACAGGAAAATGGCAGAAGCAGTAATTGTATCGACGGCGCGTACTCCAATAGGCAAGGCCTATCGAGGCGGCTTTAATAATCTCGCAGGTGCGACCTTGGGGGCGGCCTCTGTGTCCGCCGCGGTTGAGCGTGCGGGTATTGATCCGTCGCGCGTCGACGACGTGATTATGGGCTCAGCGCTGCAGCAGGGTGCTACCGGCTCCAACATCGCGAGGCAGGTTGCCCTGCGTGCGGGCCTGCCCGACACGGTGTCCGGCATGAGCCTGGATCGTCAGTGTTCCTCGGGCCTGATGGCGGTGGCAACCGCGGCCAAGCAGATCACCGAGGACGGTATGAGCGTAGTGGTCGGCGGCGGACTCGAGTCCATCTCGCTGGTACAGAATGAACACATGAACCTTCATCGTATGGTCGATGAAGAGCTGCTCGCGATTGAACCCAATATCTTTATGCCCATGTTGCAGACCGCCGAAGTGGTGGCAGAGCGCTATAATGTTTCGCGCGAAAAGATGGACGAGTATGGTCTGCAATCGCAGGAGCGCACTGCCGCTGCTTATGCCGCAGGCAAGTTCGCCGACGAGTTGACCCCGGTCACCTGCAAGCGCACTGTCTGGGATAAGGAAACCGGCAACGCCTCTGAAGTGGAGTCGACTGTAGAGGCGGATGAGGGC
>JAAENL010000093.1 GCA_024224435.1 Halieaceae bacterium | reverse complement strand
CGCCACGATGAAGTGCCATCACGCCTTTAGGCTGACCTGTTGAGCCAGATGTGTAGATGACGTAGGCTAAATTTTCGGGATGGGTCTGATTGACCGGGTTTGTAACGGGAAAGGAGGAGGTGACGGCGGCGTTACCGGCCGTTAGGTCGACTATCTCGATGGTGTCGTTCGGCAGAACACGCCGATTACTTGCATCGGCAATTACGAGCTTTAGCGCTGCGTCCTCGATCATGTACGTCAGTCGAGCCTTTGGATAGCCGGGATCCAACGGCACGTAGGCACCGCCCGCCTTCAACACACCAAGCACGGCAACGACCATTTCAATCGAACGCTCTAGGCAGACGCCCACCAATATCTCTGGACCGACGTCACGGTCACGTAAATAGTGAGCAAGCTGATTGGCTCGCGCGTTCAGTTCCGCGTAACTTATGACCTGCGATCCGCACTCCAACGCAGTAGCTTCAGGCGTCTTTGTGACCTGCGCTTCAAACAGCTCATGAATGCACTGATCAGCCGGATATTCAGCGTCAGTAGCATTCCACTGCTGAACCAGTCTCTTCTGCTCTACTTCGCTTAGTAACGG
>JAAENL010000092.1 GCA_024224435.1 Halieaceae bacterium | reverse complement strand
CAATCCAGCAAACGGTGTGCAATGCGCTCGCGGTGGAAAGCACCATTGCCGAGCAGGTGTTCCGATGACTTGGCGCGCTTGAAGTACAGGTGGACATCGTATTCCCACGTGAAACCGACACCGCCAAATAACTGCAGTGCATCGCCGGCTATGGCGAAATAGGCATCGGAACAGTAGGCCTTTGTTACACTGGCAGCTTCGCCAAGCTCAGCGGCCATCGGTCCGCCATCCAGCGCTTCCTGCGCGATACAGGCGCCGTAATAGATGGCGGACCGCGCCACCTCTGTCTGCAACATCATATCGGCCGCCTTGTGCTTAACTGCCTGAAAGCTGGCAATGGTGCGATTGAACTGGACCCGCTCACCCGTGTATTCGACCACCTGATCAAGCAACTGCTGGCACCCTCCCACCTGCTCAGCGGCAAGGGCTATCGCGGCTAGATCAAGCACGGTGGACAGATGAGTCCAACCACCTCCCGCCTCGCCCATTAGCGCAGGTTGCGTCAGCGTCACGTCGGACAGTTGCAGGCTGGCCTGCTTGCGAGCCTGATCCATGGTGGGCAACCACTGCCGGGTCACGCCGGGCGTGTCAGCGGGCAGCAAGAACAGGCTGATACCCTGCTCGCCGCCACTCTCTTCCTCCCGTGCCGCCACGATCAGCAGTTCCGCGGTATGACCATCCACCACATAGCGGTATTCGCCATTGAGCACATAGCTGTCACCGTCACGGCGCCAGGTCGCTGTTATCGCATCTGCGCCCCAGTCGCTTGTACCCCCGTTGAAGGCCACCGTCGCCGTAAGACCACTTTCGCACATGCGACCCAACCACTCCGCCTTCTGTGCGTCACTGCCCGCTGTTAACAGCGCATTGGCTGCCAGGCACACCGTGGAGAAATAGGGTGAGCACAAGAGGTAGCGACCCATCTGTTCCATGGTGGCCACCACCTCGACATAACCGAGGCCCATGCCGCCAAACTCTTCAGGGACGTGTATCGCCTGCCAGTACATCTCAGCGCAGATGCGATTCCACAATGCACCATCGTAACCCTGCTCCGTCGCCATAGCGGCGCGCACCGCTGCACTGGTAGAGACCTCGGACAGAAACGATGAGGCGGTATCGCGAATCATTTCCTGCTCTTCTGTAAACGCAAATTCCATGACAACTCCGCGCGCTAGCGCTCTAGGTTCCCCAGACTTTCTGGGCTGGCACTTCTGCCTTAAGCAATTGTTTCATCGCCTCGCCGATCTCAGCGGGCGCCCAGGCTGCCCCACGATCGACGCCCTCGGTGGTGCGCCAACCGTCGCAGATACAAATGCGACCACCCTCTGCCTCAAAGACACGCCCGGTCACGCCTGACGCCTCGGAGCTTGCGAGCCAGGCCAGCAGGTTGGATACGTTCTCAGGTGCGAAATGATCGAAGCTGCCATCCTCTGGCTTTTTCATACGCTCCGCCATCGCAGGGACTGCCGTGGTCATACCGGTGCGCGCGGACGGTGCTACGGAATTCGCGGTGATATTGTAACGACCCAGCTCCGCGGCCTGGTTAAGCGTTAAAGCGGCAATGCCGGCCTTGGCTGCCGCGTAATTTGACTGGCCAACAGAACCCTGCAGGCCCGCACCGGAGGTCGTATTGATGATGCGTGCGTCCACGGCCTTACCTTCTTTGGACAATCCGCGCCAGTAATGCACAGCGTGCGAGCTGATACAAAAGTGTCCTTTCAGGTGGACCGCCATGATAGCGTCCCACTCTGCTTCGGTCATTGAAGCGAACATACGATCACGGTTAATGCCCGCGTTATTCAGCACGATATCAAGACCGCCAAAACTGTCGATAGCCTGCTTTACGGCATTCAGGCTATCGTCATAGTGGGTAATGTCGGAGCTGTTCACAATCGCCCTGCCGCCAGCAGCCGCGATGCTATCGACCACGGCCTGTGCCGCCTCGGTATTGATATCATTGACCACCACCGCACATCCCTCCGACGCAAACACCCTTGCGTGAGCTGCACCGAGGCCACCACCGGCCCCGGTGACAATCGCTGTACGACCCTGCAAAATTCCACTCATCTATTCACTCCTCCACGTGTCACTAAAAAACTACCCAATCTCTTTTCGCGTTTCATCAGACTGTAAGGCACGTCAACCAGACTTACCCCGATCGGCCGCATGAAACTTCACAGCGCCACAGCCCGACAAACCAGACTAAAGTCTCTCCAGGATAGTAACGTTCGCCTGACCACCACCCTCACACATGGTTTGCAGGCCGTACTTACCGCCTGAGCGCTCAAGCTCGTGTAACAGGGTTGTCATCAATTTGGTGCCACTGGCACCCAGCGGATGACCCAGAGCAATCGCGCCGCCGTTGACGTTAATTTTTTCCAGCGGATAGCCCGTCTCCAGTAGCCACGCCATTGGCACCGAGGCAAACGCCTCGTTG
>JAAENL010000091.1 GCA_024224435.1 Halieaceae bacterium | reverse complement strand
GAGGCCGGGGGCAGCGCCGTACCCTTCCGCAACGTCCCCGCCAATGCCAAGCAGTTTAACGGCAGTTTCTCTTCTGACACGCTCATTGGTGATTTCGACGGTGATGACCGGGATGATTACGCCGGGCTCGATTCAGCCGGTTCCGGTTGGGTATTCCAACTGGCCGGGCTCGCCACCACTCTTTACGTGGATGACGATTACTGTAGCTCCTGCGGCAATGACGGCTACACCTGGGGCGTCGATGCCTTCGATGCCATCCAACCTGCCATCGATGCTGCCTGGTTCGCCGACAGCATTATCATTGCTGCCGGTGTCTACACCAGCGCAATCGTTCATGCCGGCCAGGATTTCCTGAGCTTGCATGGTAGTGATGCTGACGCCGTCTTCATCGACGGCAACGGCGGCGCCGCCATCACCCTCCTGCCCGCCGATGAGATATCCACTACCTACCCCAATATCGAAGGTGTCTCCATCCAGAACTTGACGATCCGCAATGCCGCTATCGCTATCGACGTCAATTACGGTGGACGCACCAGCGCCGGTCCTGATATCAGCGATGGCCGCAACGTTCAGATCAGCAACGTTCTCTTTTATCAGGATGTTGCCGATAGCACCGCCATCGATGCCCTCAGTTCGGCTGTCAAGGTCACCCACAACACCCTGGTCTCCAATGATTCTGGTGTGACTCTGCTGCACAGCCAGCCTGGCGCTTTGACCGAGAATTACATTTTCCTGCAAGACAATCTCTTTGTCGCCCTGCCCAATGCCGCACCTCTGCCGTATTGGTGGCGAGACGACAGCGGCCAGAGCCCGGGCCTGAATGTGGGCGATGGCTACGCCAGCGAAAACGCAACCGGCAGTGATTGGCAGACAACCCCCAGCGGTACGCTCATGACTGTCGAGAATGCCAGGTTCCTCGACGTCACCAAGGAAGTCTTCCGCATCGGCGCTAACTCCGCCGCCGTGGGACAGGCCAGTGGCGGCAGCGACCAGGGCTACTACAACTACAAGGCGCCGGTCTACGTAGACGCTACCTACTGCGCCAAGTGTGATAACGACGGCCACAGCTGGGGCGACGACGCCTTCAGCAGTATCCAGGAGGGTATCGCCAGTGGCGCTCAGAAAGTCTTGGTCGATCCCGGCCTCTATCGAGAACGTATCTCCCTGGTCAACGGCGTCTCTGTCTTCGGTTCTGGCGCCGGCCTTACCGTGCTGGCTCCCCCCGACAGCAATGGCGGACACCTGGCCGGTTTCGAGAACGCCAAGGAAGCGACCCTGGCCCTGATCACGATTGCCGGTGAAGATACAGCCGACGGCATCAAAGTAAGTGCTGAGGGCG
>JAAENL010000090.1 GCA_024224435.1 Halieaceae bacterium | reverse complement strand
TTGTGGTTCATGGCGTTCGAGGTGTTTCCAGATGTTGTTTGGAAGCATCAACGTAGCGGCTGAGGATGCCAAGCCAGGTTAAGGTTTCCATGATTTTCCAGTCCGCTGTTTGCACAAGATTAGTAGTTTGGGTAGCGTTTATCCCACTTATACTTTGAACACTCATTGTAATGGCCAAACATCCAGCGTCCTTCTTTAACTTGTCGAGCAGGGCGTGATTGGGGCCGCGCAGAGCGAGCAGAGTTTCGGTAAACCTTCTAACCGTTATCCCGCGTTTGGCCGGGAGATCTTCGACATCCCGAAGGCTGAGGTTGAAGCGATAGTAGAGCCAGACAGCGCAGCTGATCATATCAGGTGGGGCGCCTAGCTCGAATCGGTGGCGTTTGTAGGTGTTCATCGCCAGATTCTCTCATTTCGGTGAGTTAACTAGTCAGTACCCGTTCGTGCGTGCTGATCTGCAGCAGGTGGTGATGAAGGTCTTCGCGAACGAGGATGTCGCACGTCTCGCGAAGCGGAAGCTCATGCTTCACAACATAAGGGGCGATCCACGTGTCCCACATTGCCCTGACGTCGGCCTCATTCGCCTCGCCCCACGGCTCGTCCGGCTGCTCCCGCGCGTGGTCCAGCTTGCACGAAGCCAGCTTGCCCTTCAACGCCCCCTCGACACCAGCGTCAACGTATACGAGACAGTCGATCTCCTTGTTCAGCTCCGAATAGTCAAATTGCACGTTCCCGACGCCAGGGATGTCGACGTCGCCCGGTGGGACCCCGACTCGATAGCCCTCATAGAGCACGATGTCAAAGGGTCCCACGACGCGGGCGCCCTCTGGCTCGCGGTCGTCGAGCCCCTTGTTGAACCGCGGCAGGGTGACCCCGGCGGACGCGCCGCCTCTCCCCGCGGTTCGAAGCTGTCGAAGTAGGCCGTGGAACTCGGGGTCCAGCGCGCGAGGATCCGCGCGGGACGTGAGTGAGTGCTTCTTTCGCGTCTCCTTGCTCATGTGCATGTCGTCGGAGCCGAGCTGGCAGATATGCAGCTCGTCCTTGGCACGCTGCCTGCTGATCATCGTCATGAGGAAGAGGAGTATCTGTATAAGAGTGGACTTCCCGGTTCCCGGCGGCGCATTGATACCGAGCACGAACGCTTCCGTCGCTGCCCGCCGCTGACGCTCCATGCGCTCGTAAACGTTCAGCGCGAGTGGCACATAGCCCTTGAACAGGTCGCACCGCTGGATGCCCAGCTTCGCCAGCGGCTGCTCATTAACGCCGCCCGCGCGTGTCGCCAGCTTCATCTCCCGGTGCGCGAGCTCGGTGAGCTGCAGCCGCTCCTCCAGGATGCCCGCCACGTTGTGCTCGGTGATCCCAAACGTCCGGGCTTCTACCATGTCCATCAAGAGTTCGTCGCGAAGCGCTGCTCGAATATCGAACAGCCGCTCCAGGGATGACTCGATGCCGGCTATCGCATCCTCGGTGAGGTCTAGATTACTGTCGCGCTCCATGTGCAAAAAAACCTCTTGCCGTGTGTGGGTGCGGAACGCCCGCGTAGTAGAGCACTATCGATACGATGGACACAATCGTCATCCGCGTTCTATCGATTTCATTGGATACCATATGATCTGCTTGAAGTATAGGACAATTAAAGCGGCTGTCGTGAGTCGCTCTTTTAATGGATACAGGCCACAAGGCCTGACAAAATCGTAACCAGCCGGTCGACCACTGTTCAATCTTGTCGGTCTTAGTCATCGAACTATTCGCATGCCTACATTGCTGAACTGCCGAACGCAGAAAGGCAAGCCTGACGTTTCGGTACCCTCCTTGTTGATCGTCTGTTGTTGAACCGGATTCTGCTACCGCGCGCCCTTTCCAGCCCAAAACGGCAATGTCTGCAGTGGCGCCCTGACAGGTGGCGTGAGTAGCGGGAGGGTCGGGAGATCCTGTTCCTTCTCGCGCCGATGACCCAAAATTCTATCTATTATATTTCGAGCAAGTGCAGGCCCGTGCAAGCGCGATTTCAGCACACCCCGCGGCCATTGAGCGATCAATTCCGGCAGCGCAGCGAGTTTCTGGAAAGGGGTTTTTCACTGCATGCCGTTTGTGTTACTTCCACTTAACCCTTATTCAAGAGGAGATTTGCTCACAACAGCTCGTTTATTTGTTCTATACTCGTTCGAAATGTTGCGTGTAACGGCTGTGCTCACGCACCCGTTACACAACGCTTTTCTCTGCCTCGTCCCCAAGGCTGAAACTATGGTTGAGCAGTCAGAAGGTAATCTTTTTCTGGGAGCTATCCTTACGATTGCCGCCGCATTTGCCGTCGCAACCATGGCAAGTATTGTTAAATGGTCTTCTGTTGCCGTTTCGACGGAATTGTTAATGATCCTGCGCTGGGCCGTAGGCTTACTGATCTTTTTTATCCTGTTTTTTATTTTTCGGCCGCGTTTAGCCCTTAAGACAGACCAACCAGTTGCTCAAGCTATGAGCGCTTTTTGCTGGACGGGATCAATCTATTGCTACTACCTTTCGCTGCAATGGATCCCAATGCTGGATGCCACCCTCCTCTTGAATACAGGGTCTCTTTTTGCACCCCTTATTACTTGGGTTCTAGCAGGAGAAAGACAACCGCCTCTGGCATGGCTTGCGAATGGAGTGGGATTTATCGGCATTATCGTGGTACTGCAACCCGACGCCGGTTCATTTAATCCCGATTCCTTATGGGGATTAGCTGCCGGAATACTGATGGCATTTCGGCTTTATTTCAATCGACAATTGAGTAGCAAGGAACCAATGGAACGCACCACGTGCTATTCGCTAGCCTTTGGGTTGCCTGTTTGTTTGGTAGCTTTTTTTATTACCGGTTTCCCGATTCACAATTGGACCGGCCACATGTTTACACCCTCCGAAAAACTGATTCCTTGGTTGACCGATGGACTCATGATTGGAGCCGCAATACTCCTCGGCGCACTCGCTATGACACAGACCGGTTTGAGTGCTGCCAGCTTACGTTTTGCAAAGGTAGGTCAAATCGCTCCGTTCAGGTACTTTAGCGTGATTTTCACCGCACTTTTTGACTATTTGATTTGGGAACACATCCCAACAAAATCTGCCTGGATTGGTTTTGCCATCATTTCTTTGTCGGCTATGGCGTTAATACGAATTACCAAGGTCGATGCCAACAGCCATCGATCAGAGACCACCCCCGCGAAACAGGGAACACCGATTCTTGATTCATCGCACACTCGCAAATCCAGCGAGGCAAACTAGTACTGAGAAAGCGGCCTGGAAACGGGTACTGACAAATTAACTTCTTGAGACCAGCGTAATCTGCCACTCAATTTCAAGCCACTGCAGTATTCCATTCTTCAAACGTACTGATCCTAAGATCCCGATAATGCTGTGCTCTGACCGCGAGGCTGCCATGGTTGAGCCGATTACTCCCTGCAGCATGAGCACCCAAGAATACCTGCGCCTGCCTCACCGATTTGAAGCGCCTCGTATGTCGCTCCCTGCCTCTGGTCGGTACTGACAAGTGAACTCGAGGTCACGGGCTGGCGCTGCACAATCGATCCTAGACTCACCAGAAATATTTCATTGACCCCCACATTGGGCTGTAATTTTCGCAGCTTTTGGTGTGTGGGTTCCACATTTGGAGCGCATCTAAGTTAAC
>JAAENL010000089.1 GCA_024224435.1 Halieaceae bacterium | reverse complement strand
CGAACTGTGGTATCACTACGTGTCTGAATCGGGCAATTGACACGGCGGGACTTTCACCCGCTGGATTGCGGCCTTGCCGGCCGCTACCAGTCTGCTCCCTTTCAGGCCGGGCATTCAGCCCGTATCCGTAGCGATAGGTAGGACTTCTCAGTCTTTCCCCCGCTCCAAACCGTGCGTGCGACTTTCACCGCACACGGCTTTCCAGCTCAGAAATCGAGGCGGATTACCTCTCATTACTCACCTGCTCTTCTGTAACCTTCCGGCTTGTGCTGCGCCAGCAGCATTCAAAGCTGCTTCCAATCTACAGTCCACAATTAACAGTCGATCAGACTTTCAATTCTTCCTCGCCTGGCAGTCCTTCGCCCTGTCCTTCCCATTACAGAAAGGCATTTGACTACTACGCTGCCTCCGCCCTCTCTCCCGCAGGCTGGCATTCTCGCCTCCTTATTCAGGTATAGCGGTGTGAGAGTTCCCCAGTTCCGTCGCAAGTGACATTCCAGTAACCCTTAGCCGCCTGCTGTACGCCGAGCGGATTGAGAACAGTACCTAACGGATCGATACAGCCGTCAGGCTCTCCGCCATCCCTTTTGGGTCAAGTGTATCAGCCATTTCACTTGTTGCTGTTTACGACGCTTACACAGGTTTCTTTTCGTCGGCATAGGTCACAGGGTTAGCCCGATCATCCGCCTTTGGCTGGCAGAGCCGGTACATTGTCAGAAGGCTTCATACCCCGAAAAGTGCCACTTTCCGACGCATGCTTCCTAACCCTTATGCCACTGTTCAAGCATAGCTCTCTCAGAGAGCGATCATCTTGCGCCGTTAAAGGGCGCACGCACGATTACAGCACGGCATTTGCTTTCTCCGAAATCCCATACCCGCCTGCCTGTCGCCTCCTCTTACGATTCGGTTTCCATTTTCACGGAGACAGTTGGGCTTACCACGTTCCGCATAAATACCTTACGGGTGACTTAGGTTCCACCAATAGACCGACGGCTCTGTATCTGCGTCGGAAGAAACGTCAGCTTCCGAACCTGGCCGCTTACCTTTTTTATTCAGTCCTGTCAGCACCGTTAGCATATCTTATCTCACGATCCTGTAGTGATTCACATATGTTAGCCATATCACTCAAACCTCGCTCCCGACCGCATCGGTGCTCGCAGTCGCCGCTTCCTCTCACGATTCAGCGACCATCCTTACGGATGAGGCTACTTTTGTCCCCACGCACTTTATTCAGCAGG
>JAAENL010000088.1 GCA_024224435.1 Halieaceae bacterium | reverse complement strand
GAGTACGTCGAATTGTTCAACAGCAACCCCTTTGACGTCGACCTCAGTGACTGGCAGATCGATGACATCGCCGGCGGCAGCAGCCCCTATCGCTTGAGTTCGGGGAGTGTTGTCCCCGCCGGAGGCTTTTACCTGGCGATCCGGACTTTTGGACTGAACAACAGCGGCGACAGCGTGCGCTTGCTGGCGCCCGATGATACGATCTTGGATAGCCACAGCTATCTAGAAAATCCTGGCTCAGGCATAGCCTGGTCGAGATATCCCGATGGCGGCGATTGGCGCAACGACCTCCCGCAGAGCCCGGGTCAGCCCAATCCCCAACCGCCAACTGCAACAGCAACCGCCACATTGACGCCAACACCCACAGCGACTGAAACCGCTACGGCGACCGCTACGGCGACCACCACACCGACACCAATGCCCATCCCAATTGGCATTCTCATCAATGAGTATTTGCCTGCACCTAGGTCTGGCGAGAGTGAATATGTCGAGCTATACAATGCCAACCCCTTCTCCGTCGATATCAGCGGCTGGCAAATCGACGACATCGAAGGAGGAAGCCAGCCCTATAAACTGCCAGCAGATAGCCACATCGCTGCCAACGGACATTACCTAGCCGTTCGCAGTTTTGGCCTGAACAACGCAGGTGATAGTGTGCGCCTGTTCGCTGCAGATGGTACTCTACGAGACAGCCACAACTTTGTGGACGCATTCAAAGGCGCGCCCTGGTCCCGACAAGAGGATGGGGGGCCCGTTTGGAGCGATATCTATGGTCCTAGCCCAGGCCAGCCCAATCTGCCGGCAGTGATTACACTTGGCGGCGTGCTTTATCAAGGACAACCTCAAGCTACAGACAAAACCATCTCCGGGCATTATATCGGACTCTATGGCTCAAACGATGCGGATATCCCAGCTGTGTGGTTAGCGAATGCAATCACCCAACCGGCAGGTCAGTATCAGCTTAGCTACGACACGGCTCAAGGCTTGTATCGCCACTACACCCTACGTCCATCTCCGTTGGCAGGGTATCAATGGTCAGGCGCCAGCACCCAGCAGGGCATCGCCCAACCGCCAGACCGTATCCGCTTCGATGTTCCGGGCACTGGAGCCTATTCTGCAAATCATTTCTGGATGTCCATCCCAGCAACGCAAGAGCCCACGCCCACGCCAGCAGCCATTGGCGCCATCACCTTGAACGAGGTGTTGCCCAGCCCTGACACTATCGACTTCGATGGCAATGGTGTGGCTGATTTTGAGGACGAATACATCGAGCTGTTCAATCCCGGTGACACCAGCATGGACCTCGGTGGTTGGCTGGTGGATGATGGTGAAGGTGGAAGCCAACCCTATGTCATTGCGGCCGGGACGCTGCTCCCGGGGAAGGGGTTTTTGCTCCTCTTCCGTAACGAGACCGGCATTGCTCTGAACAACAATGGTGATAAGGTGCGCTTGTTCGCTGCAGATGGCGTCACTGAAATCGATAGCTTCGAGTACAGTGCTAGCCGGAGCGATATCCCCTGGTCGAGAACCATCGACGGCGCTGGCGCCTGGACTGAATCCTATGGGCCCAGCCCTGGCAGTCCCAACCTGCCGCCGCCGGCCACCCCCACAGCGACACCAACCCCAGCCGTCTCGCCCACCACGACGGCAACGGTCTCGCCAACGGCAACGGTCTCGCCAACGGCGAGCCTGACACCAATGCCAACGCTATCGCCGACACCTGTCTCCCCCGGTTTTGTGACCCTGAACGAGGTGTTGCCCAACCCGCAAACGCTTGATTTCGACGGCAATGGCGTGGCAGATCTGGAGGATGAGTACATCGAGCTATATAATCCGCAAAACCAGGTTGTGGATGTGGGAGGCTGGTGGCTCGATGACGCCGAAGGGGGCAGTCGAGCCTATCAGATCCCTGGCAACACAAGCATACAGCCACGTGGGTTTCTCCTGCTGTTTCGAACTGAGACCCACATCGCTCTGAACAACAATGGTGATAAGGTGCGCTTGTTCGCTGCTGACGGCGTCACTGCAATCGATAGCTTCGAGTACAGTGCTAGCCAGAGCGATATCCCCTGGTCGAGAACCATCGACGGCGCTGGGATGTGGACACAATCTTATGCGCCCAGCCCTGGTGGCCCCAACATAGCGCCCACACCCACCCCTTCGCCCTCACCTACATCCACTGCGACCCCTACACCCTCCCCAACACCTATCCCCACTACTGTCACCCTGCATTTCATAACGCTTAACGAGATCATGCCTGCACCCCGCACGATCGATTTCAATGGCGATGGCGAGGCTAATACAGAGGACGAGTATATCGAACTGTTCAACCCCAACGATCACCCGCTTGCGCTGGCCGGTTGGGTACTGGACGATGCCGAAGGAGGGGGTAGTGCGCCCTTCTCGATAGCGGCGAACACAACCATCAGCGCCCGTGGCTTTGCACTCTTCTTCCGCAGCGACACCGGGATCACCCTCAATAATGGCGGTGACAGCGTACGGCTGATCGATCCCAGCGGTTTCGAGGTCGATCGCTTCGATTACGCCCGCAGCCATCTCGATACAGCCTGGTCCAGAAGCATCGACGGCGCCGGAACCTGGACCGAAAACTATCTCTCCAGCCCAGGCAGCAACAACATTGCCCCAACTCTCACGCCCAGCCCAACCCTT
>JAAENL010000087.1 GCA_024224435.1 Halieaceae bacterium | reverse complement strand
TGTGGTCAAGTTGACCGTCAAAAGGGACGGTATGTCAGCGCTTGTCACGTTGATGTTCAGATAGTTATTTGCGCCGGACTCGCTTACGTCTGCTTCTCCTACCGCGTAGAGGATACTTGCCGTACTAGAGACCCCGCTGGCATTGCTCCAGCTAAGGCTTTCGTCTGGTGAGGTTGAATTGTATTGAAAAGACGCGCCGTTGGAGCCAATGACACCGTTGGCTTCTAGCAGTCGAAGCGTGTATTGCTTGTCGGTGGAGTTATTAAATCGGTAGATGCCAGTGATTGGCCCCAAAACATCCGGCACACCGGGTAAATCTAAATCATAGACGCTCTTTAATTCATTTGATGTAAACGAATCCAAGATAATTGCTCCGCTGGCTGAGCTCTGCGTAAGCATCGCTCCCAGGAGCACCAGGCATGCCGTTAGGGGGGGGGGCTTTGGTCGTGTTCTGAGCATGATTTTTCTCGCTTTTTAGATGATCCAACAGCTGGTATGCGAACGCGAACGTTGGATCGGGGGGTTTAGGGCCCGTGAAACGGGGGGGCGGGGGGTTTGTGCCGCACCAGCCCCCCTAACCTAACTGTTCGGCATTACCCACACAAGGGTCGCAATCAGTGGTTTCTGTATAAATTGCAGGAAGCTGAAATGTTTACAGTGTCGCTTCGCTGCTGCTGTGAGTTAGACGCTTAAAATTCCTGAGGCTAGGCAGTGCGGAGGTGGCTAGGAGCTTCTGGCTTGACGCCGGGTGAATGAGCTCGGTGACCGTGATCCAGCGCTGAGCATCAAAAAGAGACGAGTCGGTGCCCGCGCCGTTTAATTAATCACGGATCAGTGAGCGTGGCGGAGTTTGGTGGGATCCGCGTGAGTTGGGAGACTCTTGGCGTGTCACGTTCCTGGGTGACAAGTCCTGCGGTCTGGCACGCGACTGTGTGGAGCCGTCTTCAAAGAAGGTGTCGCCGCTGAACAAGTTGTCTAGTTGTACTAGGGTTCGCTACACGCGTCAGCTTTTCAATTTCTTAACAAGCAGGTGGCTATCCCTGTTCTCTGCACTGCAGGTAGCGATTGGTTTTCCTGCGGGAAGGCTTGTTGTTGCAGGAGTAATTCCGGCACCGATGAAAGTTCGCCACGTCGTTTGAGTTCGCAGTCGCTTTGTTCGAAGTGCTCGGCCACGTTAGCCGGTTCAAAAGTCTGCCACGGGTGGCTGAAATGATACCGCATTAAGCTGAGCAAACAGGGGCGTTTGTGCTGGAGAGAATCCGAGGGGCCGCTACTTGATTGCGGTTTGCATTCCGTCTAGCAGGGCTGCTGCTGCATCGCTCTTGTTGAGCACGTAGTAGTGAATGCCTGGCACTTGTTGTGCCATCAGGTCGAGAGTTTGGGCTCGGGCGTGCTCAACACCAATCTGAAATTGGTCCGCTGGATCATCCGTGGCTGTCATTGCTGACGCAAGCTCGGAGGGAATCGCTGCCTTGCACATACTTGCGATCCGCGTCGCCTGCTTGAAATTCGTGACCGGTAGGATTCCGGGGACGATCGGAATGGTGATACCTACAGATTCACAGTTATCGCGGAACCGATAATAATCGGTGTTATCGTAGAACAACTGTGTGATGATGATGTCAGCGCCCGCGTCAACCTTGCGTTTCAAGTTGTCGAGATCAGTCTTTGCGTCGGGAGCCTCTTGATGTACTTCGGGGTAACCTGCCACAGCGATTCCGAAGTCAAACTTCTTGCGAATCAATTCGACCAGCTCATTGGCATAGTGCAGACCACCCTCGACAGCTTGGAACTCAGTGGTGCCCTGCGGGGGATCGCCGCGAAGCGCCACGATGTAGTCCGTTCCCCGTTGTTTCGCCTGATTCAGATAGGCTTCTAACTCGGCAACCGTGGAGTTTACACAGGTCAGGTGGGATGCGACTGGCAAGTCTGTCAGTTCGCGGACTTTCTGCAGCACGTCCAGCGTTGCTCCCTGGGTGGACCCCCCTGCGCCGTAGGTGCAGGTGAAGAAAGCGGGGTCAAATTGTTGTAGACGCGTGACGTTATCGCACAGGGCCTTCAGCCCCGCTTCAGTTTTCGGCGGAAACAGTTCAAACGAAATGGCGCATCGCGACGTTGCAAAGTGTGACGCGAGACTCATAGGGTTGCCTGTGAAAAATGGT
>JAAENL010000086.1 GCA_024224435.1 Halieaceae bacterium | reverse complement strand
GCAAATAATCGCTGGTGATGATCTGAATCGCCAAGAAGATTGTTAAGAAGCATCAGCCGTTTCACGTAAAATCCCACGGACAGTTCGTTCGTCATGCCCATGCCGCCATGCAACTGGATAGCCTCGCCGCCGATCAGCTTACCCGCACGGCCTGACATGGTTTTGAGCGCCAAGAGGCTACGCCGAGCGTCGTCGCTCTGCTCTTGCGCTGTGCACACCGCCCTAAATAGCAGGGACTTAACGTTCTCACAGGCACCGAACATATCGACGAGGCGATGCTGCAGTGCCTGGAAGCTGCCAATGGTGGTGCCAAATTGTTCGCGTGTCTTGCAGTAATCGAGCGTCTGCGCGTTCAATGCTTCCATCAATCCAAGAGCGTGCGCACAAATGGCGAGCCGAGCCTGGTCGACTACCACCGCCATAGCCGTGTATCCGTCATCGACGTCCCCGATGAGCGCTTCCGCTCTCACGTTAACGAGCTGAATATCTGCAGCCTCTTGACCGTCATTCATTGAATAACACGCTCGCGACAGGCCGCTGGCACCTGCGTCTACTAAAAATAGACTCACACCCTCTTGGTCCGATTGGCGGCCGCTGGTGCGGGCAGTGACGATAATTTTTTCAGCTGCACCACCATTCAAGACAACGTTTTTCTCGCCGTTAATGACCCAGTGGTCGCCGTCTCTGGTTGCTTTGGTAAGAATATCCGTCAATTCGTAACGGCTCTGTGGCTCAAGGTAGGCAAAGGCGCCCTGCAGGTCACCACCGATGATTGCCGGGAGATACTTCTCCTGCAGCGCAGCGTCCGCAGCTTCCTGAAGGAGGCCGCCGAACAGGAGTACAGTCGCCAAATAGGGCTCAGCAACAAGCCCACGACCGAACTCTTGCATAATGACCATGGTATCAACAGGCCCGCCCCCGAAACCGCCATGCTCTTCGGCGAAGGGTATAGACAGCCACCCGAGCTCGGCAAACTGCTGCCAGTGTTCCCGGCTAAAGCCGTTGTCCATAGCAATCGCTTTATTGCGCTGCTCGAAACTGTAGTTCTCTGCGACAAAACGGGCAATGCCGTCTCTGATAAGGCCCTGTTCTTCACTCAGGTTAAAATTCATTGTTCTACCCCTTTAGGCCAAGCACATACTTGGCGGTGATGTTCTTCTGAATCTCGTTCGAGCCCCCGTAAATCGACGATGCCCGCCCGCGGAAATACAGCTTGCGGATATCCTCGCCAGCCTCCAGCTCACTCTCATTGCGACCGAGTGTCCCGCTCATATAGGCTGCAACGTCCATACGTAGATCTTGAATGGTCTGCTGAATTTCTGTGCCTTGCAGCTTCAACAGTGAGGACTCTGGGCCCGGCTCATTGCCCTCGGCAATAGCAGCCAGCGCTCGTAGTTCGGTGTACTCAAGGGCCATCAGATCAATCTCGACATCGGCCAAACGCTTTGCAAAAATCGGATCTTGCAGCAGAGAGTGCCCACCATTCACTTGCTCGCGAGCTTCGTCTTTCAGCAAGCGAAGAGCACGAACGGAATTGGCTACCTCAGCGATCGAGAGCCGCTCGTGAACGAGCAGTGACTTCGCGTACGTCCATCCCTTCCCTTCTTCGCCGATGCGATTCTCCACGGGAACGCGCACGTTGTCGAAAAAGACTTCGTTCAGGTGATGAAACCCGTCAATGGTATCGATGGGGCGCACAGTAATGCCCGGTGTGTTCATATCGATAAGAAGAAACGTGATTCCTTCCTGCTTACGGCCCGCGTTATCAGTCCGAACCAGACAGAAGATCCAGTTCGCATACTGAGCATAGGTTGTCCATATCTTACTGCCATTAATGATGTAATCGTTACCATCCAGCTCTGCGCGCGTCTTTAATGAGGCAAGGTCTGAACCGGCTCCCGGTTCTGAGTAGCCCTGACACCACCAATCTTCGCTTTTCAGTATCCGCGGCAAGTACTTCGCCTTTTGCTCGTCGCTTCCGTAAGCAAGGATGACCGAAGCTACCATGGTGACGCCAAAAGAGATTGTTTCGGGTGCTCCCGCTGCAGCACGCTCGGAGTTGTAGATGAAATTTTGCGTAACACTCCACTCTGCACCGCCGTGCTCAGCAGGCCAATGCGGCGCCATCCAGCCCTTTTTGTAAAGTCTTCGCTGCCATTCTTCCATCCCTTCTTTCATCGTAGAGACCTTGGAAACGCGCGCCTGCAAATCAGAATCCCAAGCTTCGTCAAAAAACGATTTAACCTCCTGCTGAAAAGAAAGATCTTCTTCACTCAGTCGTGTATCCATGTTCTATCTCCTACTTGTTAATAACGTGCTAACTGATTAATTTAAACGGGCAGACAACTGTCGCTGGATTTCTCTCGCAACAAGCCAAAGCCTGTCCTGACCCCATATTGCGAGGCATTCTTTGCCTTCCTCATCCATTAGTCGGAAACTGGGCACGCCCCAAAGGCCCGCCTCGTACATCGCGCGGCGATTGACCTCGAGCGCCGCCTCCCACGATCGATCATCAACGTGATGCTGCGCTGCACTCCAGTCGAGTCCAGCCATCTCCACGGCTTGTTGCAGTCCCTTGCGGCGATTAAGGTTTATCCCAAGGGCAAAGGCACAGCGCAGAAATGCACTAAAAAACTCTATTCCCCTGCCCTGCTCGCAAGCCCAATAATACAGCGCGTATCCTTTGCGCACCGGATCTCCGATCGGATCGTAAAAGTTGCCAAATGGCACATCGGCGGCGGCGGCCTCCCGGGCCGTATCGAAAAAGATGTACATACCTTTTTGGCGCGTTGCAGGTACCCCACGCATTACCATGGGCAGTACGGGACGGACGACAAGACTCACTCCTGTGTCCTGTGCCAATTGCACTGTTCGGTCAAAGCTGATCGCCGTGTACGGACTGCGCAGTGACGGAAAAAACTCCAGTGTCAGGCTACCGTTATCCCTCTGTTTTCCTACTTCTGTGGGGCGAGGCACCAAAGGCGGGGCGGCAGCATTTTGATCAAGACCCAGGTCGCGGAAACGGCGTTCGAGGTGGTACAGGCGGTCAACACCCCAGTACCACTCCCCGCCGTAGTAAAACATTGCGGACGAGTAATGTTTGAGGGCACGCAAGCGTTCATTTCCGCGCGCAATACGCTCTTGAACCAAGTGCGTGTCTGCATGCCCCCACTGCTCGGCATATTGAAACAGCGCTGCTTTGTCGCCCGACCAGAGCGCGGTGCCAATGGCCTCAACGTGCTCCAAAAACTCGGTGTTGCCCTGTTTGGCGAGCACGCTCTCTGCAAGTGAAACCAGCACAGGGTCGGGTGATTTCGGGTGCGAAGGGAAAACCAACTCATACGCTGACGCGACTTTGCGCGCGTCGTACCGCGAAAGCTGCAGCAGTAAATCGGGTTCGGGCGAGTTGTTGCCGGAAGGCCCTGACACGAGGTGGCAAACAAATTCTACATCGTAGCGCTCTGCAAGTTTCTTCAACACTTGCGCCGCAAGGTGGCTATAGCCATCCTCAACCTTGTGAAAATACTCAACCGAATG
>JAAENL010000085.1 GCA_024224435.1 Halieaceae bacterium | reverse complement strand
CTTGAAAGAACGCTACGAGGTGCATCATGGAGTGGACATTACCGACAGCGCCATTATCGCGGCTGCGCGACTTTCGCAACGCTATATCACCGACCGGCAGCTACCTGACAAAGCCATTGATCTGGTCGATGAAGCTGCGAGCCGTATCCGTATGGAAATCGACTCCAAGCCCGAGGTGATGGACAGGCTGGAGCGTCGCTTGATACAGCTCAAGATAGAGCGGGAAGCGGTGAAGAAAGATAGCGACGAGGGCGCGAAGAAGCAGGTGGCGTTGCTCGACGAAGAAATCGATAAGGCGGAGCGTGAGTTTTCCGATCTGGAAGAAATCTGGAAGGGTGAGAAGGCCTTGTTAGAGGGCGCTGCGCAAATCAAGGGTGAACTGGAGCAAAGCAAGTTGGAGCTGGAGGCCGCCCGCCGGACAGGTGACCTGACCAAAATGTCGGAGTTGCAGTACGGCCGCATTCCAGATCTGGAGAAGCAGCTTGAGCTGGCGCATGAGGTGGAGTCCTCTGACACCCAGTTACTGCGTAACAAGGTCACTGACGAGGAAATCGCTGAGGTGGTGTCTCGCTGGACCGGTATACCCGTGGCCAAGATGATGGAAGGTGACAGGGAAAAACTTCTGCGCATGGAGGATGCTTTGCGCGAGCGGGTCATCGGTCAGGAGGAGGCGTTAGTCGCTGTTTCAAACGCCGTGCGTCGCTCCAGGGCGGGCCTTTCTGACCCTCGCAGGCCGAATGGCTCTTTCCTTTTTCTCGGCCCTACCGGTGTGGGTAAGACAGAGTTGTGTAAGGCACTGGCAGAGTTTCTGTTTGACAGCGATGAGGCCATGGTGCGGGTGGATATGTCAGAGTTTATGGAGAAGCATTCTGTAGCGAGACTGATTGGTGCCCCGCCCGGCTATGTCGGCTATGAGGAGGGCGGCTATCTGACGGAAGCAGTCCGCAGGCGCCCCTATTCCTTGCTGCTTCTCGACGAGGTAGAAAAAGCGCATCCGGACGTGTTCAACATACTGTTACAGGTGCTCGAGGACGGAAGGCTAACTGACGGCCAGGGCAGGACTGTCGATTTTCGCAACACCGTCATCGTCATGACATCGAATCTTGGCTCCCACTTAATTCAGGAGATGGCAGGAGAAGGTAATTACGAGGCGATGAAAGCCGCGGTGATGGAGGTGGTAGGCAGTCACTTCCGCCCCGAGTTCATTAACCGTATCGATGAGTCTGTAGTTTTCCATTCGCTGGGACAGGCCCAGATTCGTGATATTGCCAAAATCCAGTTGTGCGACCTGAAAGCACGTCTTGCCGACAGGGCATTGACATTGGAATTGTCCGAGGCATTTATGGAGCGTTTGGTGTCAGCGGGTTTTGACCCGGTTTACGGAGCGCGGCCGCTAAAGCGGGCGATTCAACAGGAACTGGAAAACCCATTGGCGCAGCGATTGTTGGCGGGAGAGTTTGAGCCTGGATCCACGATCGAAGCAGATCTGCAGGGCGATAGAGCTGTTTTTACTCACCATTGATGCTGTGAGTTAGTATACG
>JAAENL010000084.1 GCA_024224435.1 Halieaceae bacterium | reverse complement strand
GACGTACCGGATTGTCAGCATCCATCCCCTGTCTCCTACCCGCTCCATTACCCCGCGGAGAGGAATGCCGCCGTCAACGCCAGCGGTATCACTCTCGGTATCAGCAAAATCTCTGCCAATAACGCCGTGACCAATCGCACCCAGCAAGGCGTCGCAAACCGCATGAATCAGCACATCACCATCTGAGTGAGCCAACAATCCGCGGTGGTGGGCAATAGTGACCCCGCCGAGCACCACGGCGTCACCGGGCCCGAAGCGGTGCACATCGTAACCGTGTCCTATGCGCATGTTAGAGCGACTCCGAAAGTCATGATGCCTGCCCCTCGCGGTGTTGCAAATACCA
Source organism: Halieaceae bacterium (assembly GCA_024224435.1). Lineage (GTDB taxonomy): Bacteria > Pseudomonadota > Gammaproteobacteria > Pseudomonadales > Halieaceae > Marimicrobium. Next base: position 10,044 of record JAAENL010000084.1, on the reverse strand, counting down.
GGCAGCCTGCGGCAGATCCGCCGGGACCGTGACTTTTGGATTATATCCGGTGGCCGCAACTAACTGCACCGGATGCCCCGCCATTTCCATAGCAGACGCCTCGTCAGTGACATCTGCACGCGCACCAGTTGCGCGCACCAATGCCTCGCGTAATTCGCCAAGTCGGAACATCTGCGGTGTCTGGGCACGCCATAGACCATTTCGATCCAATGTAGCCTGCACCCGACCGTCTGCGGAGGCCTGTTTCACCGTATCAACCATGCGCTCAGCCAATATCCCACCCGTGCCCGAATCAATGACCCTGTCGATTAATGCTGCGAGATCCACCGCACTGAGACAGGGTCGTGCTGCATCGTGAACGAGAACCCAATCCCCGGATTGCGCTACCAGGGTCAGATCCTGCAGCGCGGCCAGCACCGAGCCGCTGCGCTCCTTTGCCCCTTGCACCGACCGCACGCGATCATCCGCCATGAGCGGACATAGCGCCGCGCGCTGATCACCAGAGTCCAGCGCCACCACCACCCCCCTGATGCGCGGCTCGCACAGCAGTGCCCGCAGACTGTGCTCAAAAATAGTCGCACCCGCTACCTCAAGGTATTGCTTGGGCATCTCGCTGCCCATGCGACTACCGGTGCCCGCGGCAGGCAATACAGCCCAGCATTGTCCGGCATCAGTCACCGTGCAGATTCCGAAGAGTGCTTATCTGTCACCTGGTAGTAGGTCTCATCTTTACGAATCAAGCCGAGCTGCTCCCGAGCGCGCTGCTCCAAACCCTCGTTACCGGTTTGCAGCTCCAGCACTTCCCGTTCAAGTTCTGAATTACGTTCCCTGAGTTGCGTGTTGATAAGAGTCTGCTCCTCTACCTGTAACTCGAGGCGATGCTTTTCAGCGAGACTGCCCTCACCAAACCACAAGCGATACTGCACCACTCCCAGCAATAACAATAAAACCAGCAGCAGGCTGCGCATGCGCTACCGGGAGAACTCCGCCAGGCCACGGTAAGGCGCCCGATCGGATAGCTCGGCCTCGATACGCAGCAGGCGATTGTACTTGGCGACCCGATCGGAACGACACAGGGAACCCGTCTTGATTTGGCCTGCCGCGGTAGCAACGGCGAGGTCGGCAATGGTGGTGTCCTCTGTTTCACCGCTACGATGAGAAATCACTGCGGTGTATCCAGCGGCCTTGGCCATGGTAATCGCATCCAGTGTTTCGGACAGACTGCCAATCTGGTTGAACTTGATCAGGATAGAGTTGCCAACGCCCCTGTCGATGCCCTCCTTGAGGATTTTGGTGTTGGTAACAAACAGGTCATCGCCCACCAATTGCACCTTGTCGCCAATCTTGTCCGTCAACAGTTTCCAACCATCCCAATCAGACTCGTCAAGGCCGTCCTCAATGGAAATAATTGGATGCTTTTGCGCAAGATCCGCCAAGTAGTCGGCGAATTCGGCACTACTGAACTGCTTACCTTCGCCGGACAGGTCATAGACGCCATCACGGTAAAATTCTGATGCTGCACAGTCCAGAGCCAATGTCACGTCATTGCCAAGCGAATAGCCCGCATTGCCCACGGCCTCGGCGATGGCTTCCAGAGCGGCCTCATTGGAGGGCAGGTTGGGTGCGAAGCCGCCCTCATCGCCGACGGCAGTACTCAGACCGCGAGAGGAAAGCACCCGTTTCAATTGGTGAAAAATTTCGGCGCCTGTTCGCAGGGCCTCGCGAAAACTACCAGCGGACACGGGCTGTACCATGAACTCCTGAATATCGACATTATTGTCGGCATGTTCGCCCCCGTTAAGGATATTCATCATGGGCACAGGCATGCTAAATCCCGAGGTACCATTGATATCCGCTATGTGCTGATACAAGGGCACACCGCGTGACTGCGCCGCCGCCTTTGCCGCCGCCAGCGACACCGCGAGAATGGCATTGGCGCCGAAGTTAGCCTTGTTGTCAGTGCCGTCAGCGGCAATCATGGCCGCGTCAAGCTCACGTTGGGCTGTGCCGTCACTGCCCGTTAAAAGGTCGCAGATCGGGCCGTTGATATGCGCAACAGCTTTCAGAACACCCTTACCTAGGTAGCGAGTGCTGTCGCCATCGCGCAGTTCCAGCGCCTCCCGAGAGCCGGTAGACGCACCAGAGGGCGCGCAAGCGCTGCCCGTCTCACCCGATTCAAGAGTGACTTCCGCCATCACCGTAGGATTGCCGCGCGAATCCATTACTTCAAAGGCCTGAATGTTAGTAATAGCCGTCATGCGTTCAAACTCCGTTAATTCTAATCAATCTGCAGGACAGGCAGCGACTTGACCAGGTCGTCGACAGCCTTCACCTGCTGTAAAAAAGGTTCCAGTTGATCCAGTGGCAGGGCACTGGGTCCGTCACAAAGAGCTTTATCAGGGTTCGGGTGAGCCTCCAGAAACAAACCCGCGAGGCCTACCGCCATGCCCGAGCGCGCCAAATCTACCACCTGCGAACGACGCCCCCCGGACGCCTCTCCGCCGGAATCCCGGCACTGCAAAGCGTGGGTCACATCGAAAATGATCGGTGCGTTATTACAGCTCACCTTCATCATTCCAAAGCCCAACATATCGACCACCAGGTTGTCGTATCCAAAGTTGGTGCCACGTTCGCAAAGCATCACCTGCTGGTTGCCGCACTCGTCAAACTTGTCGACGATATTGGCCATCTGGGTAGGACTGAGAAACTGGGGCTTCTTGATATTGATCACCGCCCCGGTAGACGCCATGGCTGCCACCAGGTCAGTCTGTCGCGCGAGGAAAGCGGGCAACTGTATTATACCGCACACCTCCGCAGCGGGCGCCGCCTGCTCCGGCGTATGCACATCGGTGATTACATCGACACTGAACGAAGCCTTCACCTCCGCGAGTATTTTTAGGCCCTCGTCGAGCCCTGGTCCGCGAAAAGAATGTATCGACGAGCGATTGGCCTTGTCGAAAGAAGCCTTAAACACCCAGGGAATGCCCAGCCGAGCGCACACCTCCGCGTAATGCTCTGCAACCCGCAGAGCGAAATCCCGGCTTTCGAGCACATTTACACCACCAAGAAGGATGAAAGGCGCTCCATTATCGAAACACAAATCACCGAGAGAAATGCTTTGCTCGTTCACAGCGTATACCTTGTGTTAACTGGCTTGATTTAACGTCTGCTCACTGGCATGGGCGATGGCAGCCTCGATGTAGCTGGTGAACAGCGGGTGCCCACCTCGGGGACGAGATGTAAATTCCGGGTGGAACTGGCAAGCAATAAACCAGGGGTGCCTCGGCAACTCGATCATCTCTACCAGAGAGTGGTCAGCCGACCAGCCCGCAATACGCATGCCGGCATCGCGCAGCTGATCAACATAATTATTATTGACCTCGTAGCGGTGTCGGTGCCTCTCCTGCACAGTCTCTTCCGCATAGATTTCACGCACCAGGGACCCGGCTTCAAGGTGACACAACTGCGCGCCAAGGCGCATTGTCCCGCCTTTATCGGAATCTTCATTACGTCGCTCCGCCGTACCGTCGGATTTCATCCACTCGGTGATCAGCGCCACAATGGGATAAGCTGTGTTAGCGTTCATCTCGGTTGAATCGGCACCCTCCAGACCACAGACGTTGCGAGCGTATTCCACGAGTGCCACGTGCATGCCCAAGCAGATACCCAGAAAAGGAATGTTGTTTTCTCGCGCGAAGCGCACGGCTGTAATCTTGCCTTCGACTCCGCGATCGCCGAACCCTCCAGGCACCAGAATGGCATTCATTCCCGCTAGTGCTGCGGTACCGTTTCGCTCGATATCCTCCGCATCGAAATACTCGATAGAGACATCGGTAGTGGTCTGCAAACCGGCATGACCCAGCGCCTCATTCAGGGACTTGTAGGCATCCTGCAAATCAACATATTTTCCGACCATCGCCACTTTGACCTGACCGCGGCTGGTACCAAATTCCCGTGCCAATACATCGTCCCAATCTGAAAGATCAGCCCGCTCCTCGCAATCCAGACCGAAACGCTCGACCACAAAACTATCGAGGCCAAAGTTTTGCAACATACCTGGAATCCGATAAATTGAATCTACATCTAACAGGGGCACGACCGCGCGCTCCTCAACGTTGGTAAACAACGAGATTTTCTTACGCGCACTCTCCTCGATCTCTACCGCGCAGCGGCACAGCAGAATATCCGGCTGCAAACCGATAGAGCGCAGCTCTTTTACAGAGTGCTGGGTTGGCTTGGTCTTGATCTCTCCCGCTGTGGCGATATAAGGCACCAGCGTCAGATGCATAAGCAAAGCCCGACTGGAACCCAGCTCCACTTTCAGTTGCCGTGCGGCCTCCAGGAAAGGCAATCCTTCTATGTCGCCTACCGTGCCGCCGATCTCTACCACTGCTACGTCAGCATCTCCCGCGCCCAGCACTATGCGCCGCTTAATCTCGTCCGTAACATGAGGAATAACCTGCACCGTACCGCCGAGGTAATCGCCCCTGCGCTCCTTGCGCAGCACCTCGTTGTAGACCCTGCCTGTGGTGAAGTTATTATTCTGGGACATCACGATGCGGGTGAAACGTTCGTAGTGCCCGAGATCGAGGTCAGTCTCTGCGCCGTCCTCCGTCACGAACACTTCACCGTGTTGAAAAGGACTCATGGTTCCGGGATCTACGTTGATATAGGGATCCAGCTTCAGCAGCGTTACCTTGAGACCCCGTGCTTCAAGCACCGTCGCCATGGAGGCTGCGGCAATGCCCTTGCCCAGAGATGATACAACCCCACCTGTGACGAAAATATAACGCGTCATAATCACCTACGTCTGCTGTATTGCGGGCAAGCAAGCGGTGCGCTAGCGACCCGAAGGTGCTAACGCCCTTATGGTAAAAGATGGGACATCAGAGTACCAGAAAGGCCGGTGCAGCTCAATCGGAAGAAGCTGTTACCGGTCGCCGCCAGCGCATTTGCCAAAGCGCTTTACCCTCTGCCGCACTCTCTCGGTAACGCGAGGACAGGCACAGCGCGAAATCGCCGACAGCAAGCAGCTCCTCATCGCGGTACAGCAAGGGCACCCTGTCACGCCACCAATGCGGAATGCGCGCATCCTGCAGAACGCGTTTGAGTGACCGCGTCCCCTCTCTTCGGCATAAACGGCATTGCTCCCCACCTGCGCGCCAGCCGAGATTCAACCGCTCACCCGGCTCAATACAAAGTCCCTCGCCAGCAGCGGGCTCCAAACTAACCGTCCCGACACCCGGCACCTCACAGGGCTCACCCGGCACTAACGCTATCGAATGCGTTGGTGCTGAGACGCCAAAATCGGGCACACGATACACAGCATCGCCAAAGCAGGCCAGAACATAGCCGCCACAGTCCAGGCGCGGGTGCGCATCCTGTGCTTTTTCGTGCACTTGCCGCAAGAATTCCTGCAACTGCGCCTGATCTGGCGCCTGCAAGCCTTGGCCACGCAACCAAGCGCGTATGCACCGGGCCGGCCCCTGCCCCCTTTGCTGCAGTTCGACCAACCTGATTCCGGGATCTCCGAGGGCACTGAATACCGTTGCCGGCGCATCGGGCAAGAGCGCCGCCACTGCCTGCATATGACCCACAGCACGGGAAACGGATGCGCGATATGCCGGCCAGCGCTCGGATAGCAGTGGCAGCACCTGTTGCCGCAGGAAGCTGCGATCAGCAGCAGCATCACTGTTGGAGGGATCCGTCACAAACGCCAGATTGTTTCGGGAGGCGTAATCCTCAATATTTTCACGACTGACGCCCAGCAAGGGGCGGCAAAGCTGACCAGCACCCAGCGGACGCTGTTGTGGCATCCCCGCGAGACCTTCAACGCCCGCGCCTCGCATCAAGCGCAGGAAGAAAGTCTCAATCTGGTCATCAAGGTGATGAGCAAGAAACAACACGTCACCTGGCTGCAGGTTGGCAGAGTACACCGCGTAACGCGCCTCCCTTGCGTTCGCCTCGCCCCCGGGTGCCGGTACCTGCACCGCGCGAGTGATAAGAGGTACGTCCAGCTCTTCGCAGACGTCGGCGCAATGCTGCTGCCAGCCATCCGCCTCAACCTGTAGACCATGGTTCACGTGCAGTGCGAACAGCGGAGGGGCTTCCGGGTTAACCGTGCACCAGTGCTTCAGGAGATGCAGCAGAACCGTGGAATCGGCACCGCCGCTGAACCCAACAAGCCAGTGCGATGCCTCGGACAGCCCGGACAGCTCGGCGTCAAATTCGCTTGAGTGGATCAAACCCGGCTCAGTTGCCGTAGGACATCAACCGCTGGAAACGCTTCGCCAGCAGATCTTCCTGCGGCAGGCCCTGCAGGATGTCCAGCTGGGTCAGAAGGTGATCCTTTATGCGCTGGGCCATCAGATCGGGATCCCGATGAGCACCCCCCAGGGGCTCCTCTATCGTGGCATCGACAATGCCCAGCTCCTGCAACGTTGTCGATGTGACTCCCATAGCTTCGGCCGCCTGTGCAGCGTGCTCGGTGTCCTTCCAGATAATATTGGCGCACCCCTCTGGAGAGATCACAAAGTAGGTGGAGTACTGCAGCATCACAAGATGATCACCGACGCCTATGCCCAGTGCGCCGCCAGAACTCCCTTCACCGATCACAATACAAATAATGGGCGTGGCAAGACGAGACATTACCGCCAGGTTCTGGGCGATGGCCTCGCTGATGCCTCTCTCCTCAGAATCAATACCAGGATAGGCGCCCGGTGTGTCGATCAACGTAATAACGGGCATCTTGTAACGCTCGGCCATTTCCATCAGACGCATGGCCTTGCGATAACCTTCGGGCTTGGGCATACCAAAATTACGGTAGACCTTATCTTTCACGGCACGGCCTTTTTCCTGGCCGATTACCATCACGGGTTGGTCGTCGATGCGCGCCAAGCCGCCTACAATGGCTTTATCGTCACCGAAATGCCGATCGCCATGTAACTCGTCAAACTCAGTGAACACCCGTTCGATGTAGTCGAGACTATAGGGCCGCCTCGGGTGACGCGCGACTTTGACAATATCCCAGGCACTCAGATTTGAGTAAATTTTCTCCGTCAGCCTGGTGCTTTTGTTACGCAAGGTCTCGATCTCGGAGCCGATATTAATTTCGTTGTCCGAGCCAACCAGGCGCAATTCCTCTATCTTGACTTCCAGCTCAGCAATAGGCTGCTCAAAGTCGAGGTAATTCGGGTTCATACGGATATTCCGGCCGGGTTAGCGTGGCGCATAGTGTACAAAATTACGCGGCTGCAGACCATACGACGATTAGCGTGAAATACCCCAAACTAATGGGATAAATACACACGCACCTCGCGAAACTCTGACGATTCATCCAGGTCAGGCACGGTTACGCTGACTTGCCGAGCAATCTCGGAATAGGCCGGATGGTCAAAACTTTTAAGACGAGAATCCGCCACCAGCACCGCATCGGCACGCCGCGGAAACCGCTCCAGCCAGGGTAAGTTCTCCCGGTCGTAAAGAACATCTGCAGCGGTGATCAGCTCGACCGGACCGGCCAGCGCATCGAAGTCCGGTGCCAACTGCACCTGGACCCCGTTCAGCGCTGCGTTGCGCTCGGTCATCGCCAATGCAAAAGCGTCATTGTCACAGGCGATGACCTCCCTGGCACCAGCGAGGGCGGCCGCGATGGAGACAACGCCGCTGCCACAACCAAAATCGAGCACCCGCCTGTCTGCGACGCGCTCAGGGTGACGCAGTAGATGCGCGGCCAGCACCTGACCCGAGGCCCAGCAGAATGCCCAATAAAGCGGGTTATCCATAACACGCTGCACCGTTGATGCCGCCAGCGCCTCCTGCGGGTAGTCGGCGTTTAACAGGTGAAGACAGATCTCCGGGCACCCGGGCAGCACGGTTTCTTCCAGACGAGCGCCGGGAATTATGTAAGCTAGCTGTCGCTGCAAATTTTGCAATGCGGTCATAAGCCGGTTTCAAGCAATGCGTGGGGGCGGTAGTATAGCGTCCAACCCCGCTGACGCCTCAACTCCCGCGGAGAGACCTTCTTGCAACCGTCAGAGCCCTACCTTGTACCCCATAGCTCCGAAGCAATAGATATTCTCTACGCCGACCGTGACCTGTTGCTGGTGCGCAAGCCGGACTTATTACTGACTATTCCAGGGCGCCATCCAAAAAACAAAGACTGCCTTATCGCGCGCCTGCAGCAGGATTACCCCTCTGCCAGTATCGTGCATCGGCTGGATCTCGATACCTCCGGAATCATGGTCATTCCCTTGAACAAACCAACCCATGGACACATCAGCAGGCAATTCCAGCAGCGCGAGGTAAAGAAGGTCTATCACGCCATCGTGTTTGGTGCGGTCAAGCAGGACAAGGGAGAGATCGACCTGCCAATCGCTCCTGATTGGTCAAATAGGCCGCGACAGAAAATCTGCCACGAGCGGGGGAAACAGGCACTCACTCGATTCGAGGTGCTGCAGCGCACGGACCATGGTACCCGTCTGATGCTGAAACCGGTCACCGGTCGCTCCCACCAACTGCGTATTCATCTCGCAGAACTGGGACACCCTATCCTCGGCTGCGACCTCTATGCCCACGACAAGGCCTTGGGCATGGCAGATCGACTGATGCTGCACGCCACCTCGCTGGAATTCAAGCACCCTGCCAGCGGCGAGCTGATAAGAGGCTGTTGCCCTCCTGGTTTTTGACCGACACCGTTCGCACGATATGTCCGGAGAACGCCTAGCACGAGGCAGTGAACTACTGCAACAAGGCATGACCCTCAGGCAACTGCCGTGACATCCACAACGCCAGCTTGTGCTTCATATGAGGCTCACTCTCCTGACCTTTTGCCAGCGGCTGAATCAGTTTGTCATGCACCAGCAAACGGTAGAGGTAAGTAATCTTGTCTTTCTGCGAATCAACCGTATCGAACTCCCCAACGCCCCGCTTTTTCGCGTAGACCGCGCCCACCTTTAGCGCGTGGGCCACCAGCTCTGCCTCGTGCTTGAGTTTACTCAACGAAATCTCCTCTGAATTTTCAGCGACACGCCTACGGCGACCCAGCGTTAGACAGGTAACTGCACCAATCACTCCAGCTACCGGCATAGAGTACCGCGTCGTGCCGACCCAGCACAGCCAGCGAAAAAAGGTTCACGCAAGCAGTCACACCGGAACCGCAGTACACGAGAATGTGCTCCGCATCCAGCACATCACCCCAATGAGCCCGTTGCTGATCCAGATCAAGCAGCCGGCCACCCTTGTCAGTGACCGCCTGCCAGGGGCTGTTGAGCGCGCCCGGGATATGCCCAGCCACAGGGTCGATGAGTTCCTCCTCGCCGCAGTAGCGGGCAGGTTCTCTGGAATCAATAAGCAGGGCACCATGCCCCTGCGCTTCCCGCACACCCGTAATGTCGCAACTACTCGTAAAGCCGCTGATCTGTTCCACAGGGACCGCAGCCGGGACAGGTTCATGCTTAATTACTTTCCCACCAGCCTGCAAATACGCTTGGTAACCACCATTGAGCAGGCGGGGTGGTCGGTAGCCGGCCGCACGCATCAGCCACCACAGACGGCAGGCAAACGCCTGCCGGGAATCATCATAGGCAATAACAGCGGTATCCCGAGTAACTCCAACGCGCGCCAGCCGTGCGGCAAAGGTCGCCGGATCGGGCAGCGGATGGCGTCCACCATGCTGAGCTATGGGTCCCGAGAGGTCACGTTCGAGATGTAAATAGTGCGCGCCCGGGACGTGGCCCTCGCGGTAGAGACCTTCTCCCACATCGGGATCTCCGAGGATAAAACGGCAATCGAATACGACGCATTCAACGCCCGCGATCAACTCCTGTGGCTCTATCACACACTGCGTTGTTGACATCCCGCTAAATCTCCCCGGAGCCGACGTCGCAGCTCTTACCGACAGCAAAGTAACTGACGCCCAGCACCTTATCACGGTCCGTGGCCGATGCGCGGCATGTACTAACAGGTACCGCGGGCGTTCCAGCGGCGCGAGTCCCAGACGCTTGAGATCAGTTTCCGCGGCTGCACATATTACAATACCGGTTC
>JAAENL010000083.1 GCA_024224435.1 Halieaceae bacterium | reverse complement strand
TACGGTAAGACCCATGCCGAAAGGTCAGCGCCTTGTGACCGGTCATCGTAGTGAGGCTGAAATTTCCATACTGCCTGTATAAGCTATCAGAATCGCACAAAGCAAAGCGTGAACCAGAGCATTGTATACGCACTAACAGGTATGCAAGCCAGTCGGGTTAACCGCCAGTATTCATCAAACGATTATGAATGGTGCCGAAGGCGGGACTTGAACCCGCACGAGCAAAGCTCACTACCCCCTCAAGATAGCGTGTCTACCAATTCCACCACTTCGGCAATAACTTATTTTCCCGTTAATCGAGTTTCGGCAAATCATCTCCGCCGGCATCACTGGCGGTCGGAGTAGCCGTGTCCACCTGCGGTAATTCATCGTCGATCGGCGGCGCGGCGCTCTGCAAAACGGCCGCTTCCGGGATTGCAAGATCGAGATCATCGACCGCCGAGGACTTCTGATTAACAATTAGCGCTAAACCAAAGCTGGTAGCAAAAAACAGGGCAACCAGCCACGCCGTCGCGCGAGTAAGCACATTCCCGCCACCGTCTGCGCCGAACAGGGTTTGCGATGCACCCGCACCAAACGAGGCGCCGACATCGGCTCCCTTACCCTGCTGCAGCATAATGAGGCCAATAATGCCCAAAGACAAAACCAGGTGCGCTATCAGTACAATCTGTTCCATAGTTCCATGTCCCTCCGCGGGACGGGTCATACTTTGTTGTCAGGTGCTGCCAGCACCGACAATTGACAAAAATTCACTCGCGACGAGCGACGCTCCCCCTACCAGTGCCCCGTCGATATCCTCTTCGGCGAAGAGCTCACGGGCATTGTCAGCCTTGACGCTGCCACCGTAGAGCAAGCGTGATGCCACCGCGTCTACGCCTGCTATTCCCTCCAGCACCGACCTTATGTGAGCGTGCATAGCCTGTGCCTCTTGCGGCGATGCGGTCAATCCGGTGCCAATAGCCCATACGGGTTCATAGGCGATTACCAAACTTTCAATACCGGCGTGGTTCCTTAGAGCGCCCACCAACTGCTTGGCGACCACACTTTCTGCCTTGCCCGATTCACGCTGTTCCCGGGTCTCGCCGACACAAACAATAGGCGACAATCCCGCCTCTACAGCAGCCGCCAACTTCGCCGCGACCAGCGCATCCGACTCACCGTGATACTGCCGGCGCTCCGAGTGACCCAGAATAACCCAACGACACCCTATATCGAACAACATAACCGGCGATACTTCACCCGTATACGCGCCACTTGTCTGGGAACTGCAATCCTGAGCACCGACGGCAATAAAGGAAGACGCAACCGCCTTAACTGCCTGACCGAGGTGCACGTAGGGTGGACAAATAGCAACGTCCACACCGGGTGTCTGCACGGCCGACACCATTTCTCCCAGCAACGCGGCCACAGTAGCCTCGGAGCCGTTCATCTTCCAGTTACCGACAACCAGAAGCTGGCTCATAAGAACTCCTCTAGAAATGGTGATGCGCACCAAAAAAAGCGGCGGCAATGGTAACCAAGTTAACGTCTGCTGACAAGATATGCGTTTGCCCGATGAGGTAGTCAGCCCAGAACCCGCCCTGCCTCTGCAGCCAGCTCCGCACAAAGCCCATCCACAGCACCGCCACGCCTGGTCTCCACCCGCGCCGGAGGCGCTCAACGAGAGCCAACACACTCCCTTGAGGCGCTGCTCAGCAAATGCCTGCGCATCACGGATACCGGGGTCATGCGCCAATCACAGCTTGCCTCTGACATCCACACTCACTACGACTCGGGTACGCGGGATAATACAGCCCACAGCGCTGCCATGGCCACTGCCACGACGCGCTACCGCTTGACTCGACGGCTCAGTCAACCGGCGCGGGGGCCTCGTCCAGCTCGGCGTATCGGTCGGCGATTCTTTTCAGTTCGTCATCGTCTCTGTTTACAGGCTCCGCTTGTGCGGCCGGCATCCAGCCCAGGTTGAAGGCGGAGTAATACGTGTACAGCGACTCATCGATGAGACTGGCGGGCAGTGCGTCGAGTTCGGCCTGTGCGGCGATGTCACGGTAAAGGGTCACCGCTGCGAGCCGGTTGGCCGCCTCTGCCCAGTGGCGATCGTTCTGGAAATGCCAGTCCTTGTAGTCATAATCCGGGGTTGTGGCGGCGAAACGTGCATAGAGGTCGATCACCGGAATATTGTCCGGGATGTAATCCTCCACCAGGCTGCCATTACCCGTGGGCAGTAATACAACGTAAAAGCTGGCGCCGTTTGCTGCCGCAAGTGTCTGCCACTCTTCGAGCAGCGCCTGAAAGACAGCGAGGCTCCGTGTGACGTCCGCGTTGTCTGTGCCCTCGCGGATACTACTGCCAACGGATTTTGCCCGGTCTGACCGCATGCGTTTTCGCACGCGCTTATCGGCATGTTTTTCCTGAAGTATGCGTGCGTCCAACCCTTCCCAATCATTCTTGCGCGGGCGCAACCTGTTATAGCCGTCCTGCAACAGGTAAGTCAGGTGTAGGCGAGAGACCAGTTTAATCCACCAGGGCGTCGCCAACGCGGGATTACGTTGCAGTTCTCCGCTCTGGTTCAGGTGGAATAAATCGTTTTCGTAGATGTTCCGGATATCGTTAATGCAGAAAACGTAAAAGACCTGGTCTAGCGTCGCACTAAGATCGGCGTATTTATACGCAAGGAAGGACTGGTCCGTCCCGTATCCGCTCTGACCAAAGTTAAGCACGTTGAAATCCTGGCCTGACCGGTTCAACAGGTAATCCAATGGCTCAGTGAAGGAGTGAGGGCCCGGCAAACCCATGTTCTCCATGTAGGAGTCGCCGAAGAAACCTACGTTGATGGCGCCTTTCAGGTCGTGGAGTCCGAAGTTCCGATGTTGACGCATACCATGATTGTTATAAATCACCAGATGCGGGGCCCGGGTGTCGGGATGGTGCACGATGCGACGGGCATTGGGCGGACGCGTCGTGATTCGCAGGCTATCCGCCTGGAAGCGGGCTTCGGCCGCGTATTCGTACTTTGGGTACAGGGTCCGCAGCATCGCTTCGGCAATAGCAAACGTCACCAGGATGGATACCAGAACCGTAAGGGTGTTCAGCACCCAACTTTTCACTGCAGCGAACGCCATCGTCTGAGTATAAGACAAATAAACTGTCCATCCATAGTAGATTGCCGCACTGATACAGCTGACTGAGCTGGCGAAATTCGTAAGTGGCGCATCTATTACCCTGAAAACTTATTCGCGGCGGTTCTCATACCGATCATGTCAGTCCACACCCGAGCGAGCACACGCAACGGTATTGAAAATTTGTCGGGGCAACCTCAGCGGGCTTTCCCCTTGACGCCGCTGAGGATCACCCGGCCGAAGGGGCCTTTGTCCGGCGGGGTGGATTAGCCAAGAATCCGCTCTACTTCTGCAGCAAGCTCGGCACACAGCTCATCTACGGCCCCAGCATCCATACCCTCCACCATGACCCGAACCTTTGGCTCCGTGCCGGAGGGACGCAACAAGACGCGACCCTCTCCCTTCAAGCGCTGCTCGACCGATAACACCGCGTCACTGATACCAGGGTAATCTGCCAGTTGCACCTTTCCTTTGACACCCACGTTAATCATGGTCTGGGGGCACATCGAAATACCAGCCCGCAGCGCCGCCATATCTCCTCTCGCCGCCTGCAGGGCCATAAGAACCTGCAGGGAGGCGATGATGCCATCCCCCGTAGTAGTGACGTTGGAGCAGATAATATGGCCCGAGGACTCACCGCCGAGGTGCCAGCCATTGGCCTCCATCAATGCTTTCACATAGCGATCGCCGACCTGGGCCCGCGCAAAATCCAGTCCCGCGTCGCGCAGTGCCAGCTCCAACCCCAGGTTGGACATCTGCGTACCGACGATACCTGCATCGCTGGTACCGTGGCTCAGCTGATGCATGGCGATGATGTAAACCAACTCATCTCCGTCGACAATGTCACCATTGCAGTCTGTCATCAGGACTCGATCACCATCACCGTCGTAGGCAATCCCGATATCGGCCTCGCTCTCCCTGACCATCGAGGAGAGGGCAGACATGTCCGTTGAACCGACACCCTCATTAATATTAAAGCCATCCGGCTGCACGCCCATGGTGATGACGTCAGCACCCAGTTCGCCGAGGACGGCTGGGGCAATGTGATAGGTCGCGCCGTGTGCGCAATCCACCACGACCTTCAAGCCTCGCAAGCTGAAATCCTCGGGGACTGTCGATTTACAGAACTCGATATAGCGTCCCGCGGCGTCATCGATACGCAGCACCTTGCCGATTTCGCGCGACGACACGGTGGACAACTCCAACTCCAGCTCTGCCTCTATTGCGTGCTCCATTTCATCGGACAACTTGGCACCGTCGGGCCCAAAAAATTTGATTCCGTTGTCATAAAACGGATTATGCGAAGCACTGATGACGATGCCCGCCTCGGCATTCTGCTTGGGAGTCATATGAGCAATGGCGGGGGTGGGCATGGGGCCCATCAGTTTCACGTCTACACCGGCCGATACCAACCCCGCCTCAAGGGCAGACTCGAGCATGTAACCTGAAATCCGCGTATCCTTGCCAATCATAACCAGGGCACGACCGCCCTGCCCCATACTGCGCGAAAATACGCGGCCACTGGCCCACCCCAGCCTGAGCATAAACTCCGCCGTAATCGGAGACTCGCCCACCTTCCCGCGGATGCCGTCCGTGCCAAAATAGCGTTTAGTCATTGTTTTTATTCTCCACTTCTCGCACGGCCGTCACCATAGCCAGCGCGTCTACTGTGGCCGCGACGTCATGAGTACGCACTATGCCCGCGCCGCGCTCCACCGCCAACAAAGCAAGCGCCAGACTTGCTGGCAAACGCTGTCCGACCTCGCGCCCCAATAGTTTGCCAATCATTGATTTACGAGACAATCCTACCAGCAAGGGAAACCCCAGCGCGCCGAGACGCGGCAACTCACGCAGCAGTACGAGATTGTGTGCAACGGTTTTACCGAAACCAAAGCCGGGGTCCAGCAGGAGCCGCTGAGGCGCTATACCGGCAGCGGTGCAGGCATCGATGCGGGTGACCAAATAGTCACTGACTTCGCTAACGACATCCTGGTAGTGCGGCTCCGCCTGCATATGATCGGGTTCGCCCTGCATATGCATCAGACACACCGGCAACCCTGAATCGGCGGCGGCGGACAATGCACCCTCTCGGGTCAGGGCACGCACATCATTGATCAAGCCTGCACCGAGCCGGGCTGCCTCAGACATCAGGGCGGGTGTGCTGGTATCCACCGATACGACCACATCCAACTCCCCATTGATTCTCTCGATCAAAGGCAACACGCGGTCCATTTCCTCGTCAATCGAGACAGGAACGGCGCCAGGGCGAGTGGATTCACCGCCAATATCAAGTACGCGGGCACCCTCGTCCACCATGTCTCGAGCCCGAGCCAGTGCCTGGTTCAAATCCAGACGGGCATCACGATATAGCGTTCCGCCATCGGAGAAGGAGTCGGGCGTAGTGTTAATCACGCCCATGACGACGGGACGATTAAGGGACAACGTGCGTCCGGCGCATTGAAGCCCCGGCGATACTACGCCATCAGAGGAAGGCACTCGGCTGCGAGGTGTCAGTGTTCGCCCGCGGGACCGCCAATTGGACTACCGGAAGAGCCCTGCTTGCTCGAGTCGTCGCCGGCCTGTTGCGGATCCGGCATGGCATCACCACCGGAGCCCCCCCAATCCTTCGGCTCGCGCGGCTCGCGCCCGGCCATGATGTCGTCAATCTGTTCGGAATCAATCGTTTCGTACGTCATCAGCGCTTCGGCCATGACGTGTAATTTCTCGACGTTTTCCTCCAGCAGACGCACCGCAATCGCATAGCACTCGTCTATTATGCTGCGCACTTCCTCGTCTATCTGCTTGGCCGTCTCGCCAGACACAGATAGGTGCTGTTGTCCTGCGCTGCGCCCGAGGAATACTTCCTCCGACGCCTCGTCGTACATCAGTGGACCCATCTTCTCGGACAGACCCCATTTCGTGACCATGTTGCGCGCAATTTCCGTCGCGCGTTGAATGTCGTTAGATGCACCTGTGGTAACACCTTCCTTGCCCAGCGTCATCTCCTCGGCAATACGGCCGCCGAACAGGCTGCAAATCTGACTCACGATGTGCCGGCGACTATGGCTGTAACGATCTTCTTCTGGCAAGAACATGGTCACACCGAGAGCCCTGCCACGGGGAATGATGCTTACCTTGTAAACAGGGTCGTGCTCCGGCACCAATCGGCCGACAATAGCGTGCCCCGCTTCGTGATACGCCGTGTTTCTCTTCTCGTGTTCCGACATCACCATGGAACGACGCTCGGCGCCCATCATGATTTTATCCTTGGCCAGTTCAAACTGGTTCATGCCTACCGTACGGACATTGGCACGGGCGGCAAACAAAGCGGCCTCGTTCACCAGGTTGGCAAGATCCGCACCGGAAAATCCAGGCGTGCCGCGAGCGATACGCGATGGTTCAACATCCTCCGCCAGTGGCACCTTACGCATGTGCACCTTCAGGATTTGCTCGCGACCACGGATATCCGGCAGAGGCACAACCACCTGGCGATCAAAACGCCCGGGGCGCAGCAAAGCGGGATCCAGCACGTCCGGGCGGTTGGTGGCGGCGATAACGATGACACCATCGTTCACCTCGAAGCCATCCATTTCTACCAACAGTTGGTTGAGTGTTTGCTCCCGTTCATCGTGTCCGCCTCCAAGACCCGCACCGCGGTGGCGCCCCACGGCGTCGATCTCGTCGATAAATATAATACAAGGCGACTGTTTTTTAGCCTGGTCGAACATGTCGCGTACCCGGGACGCGCCAACACCGACAAACATCTCGACAAAATCAGAGCCTGATATAGAAAAGAAGGGGACTTTCGCCTCCCCGGCAATGGCTTTTGCCAACAACGTTTTACCCGTGCCAGGTTGTCCTACCATCAGCACACCACGGGGAATACGTCCACCCAGTTTCTGGAATCTGCTCGGATCACGCAAAAACTCGACCAGCTCTTGCACGTCTTCCTTAGCTTCGTCCACGCCCGCCACATCAGCAAACGTAGTAACAATTTGATCCTCACCGAGCAGCTTGGCCTTACTCTTGCCAAAGCTCATGGGGCCGCCACGGCCACCACCACCGCCCTGCATCTGCCGCATAAAAAACATGAAGACCGCAATGATAATCAGGATGGGGAAACTTGCGACCAACAACTGCGTCCAGACGCTTTGTTGCTCGGGCTTGCGACCCTCGACCTCGACATTATGCTCTAGCAGATCATCAATTAATTTCGGATCTTCCACCATGGGGCGAATTGTTTCGAAGCGCGTGCCGTCATAGCGCTCCCCGGTGATGGTTAGGCCGTCCACCACCACTTTCTTCACCTGATCGCTCTGGATCTCGGAGATCAGTTCGGAGTATCCAACCTGCTCGGTCGCGCGCTGCATGTTGAAGTTGTTAAAAACGGACAGCAAGACGGCAGCAATCACCAACCAGAGCAACAGATTCTTAACCATAGTGTTCAATGTCTTCACCTCTTGGCGGTCTGCCGCCGAACTCTCTTCCAACTGATATAGGAAACTATACACACGGAAAATTGTTTTGGGATCTGCCGGGAGCGATCATCAGGTCCAAAGAGTATTAAATGGCTGAGATATTCGCTCGCCCGGAGGAGTAAACCGCGTCAATTGCCGTCAATTTACTACACTTGGGGCAATGTCTCCACGTTTCAACCACCTCCCCCACGAAAATCGCGAGCAACAAGATATACCTCGCGAGAACGGGATCTGGAGGCGGCGGGCTTGCGCGTCGACACTTTACCGAAAGCCTGTCTCGTGTCGCGAACAAAAGCGTCAAAACCTTCGCCGTGGAAGATTTTGGCCACGAATGACCCCCCTGGCACCAATACCCGTTGCGCCAGGTCCAGCGCCAGCTCAACCAGATACATGGCCCTGGGCAGGTCCACTGCTGACAGGCCACTCATGTTCGGTGCCATATCGGACAACACGACATCCGCGCGCGCCCCATCAAGGGCGGCAAGAATCTGGTCAAATACCGCCTGTTCTGAAAAATCCCCCTGCAGGAACGTGACACCCGCGAGGCTGTCCATCGGCAAAATATCAGACGCGATCACGCCGCCTCGCTCGCCGAGCACCTCGGTAGCCACCTGAGACCAACCGCCGGGCGCGCTGCCCAGATCCAGTACGGTCATACCGGGCGCCATTAAGCGGTCTTTCTCCTGTAGTTCCAGCAGCTTGTAACAGGCCCTGGAGCGATAGCCCTCCCGCTGCGCTCGCTGCACGTAGGGGTCGTCACGGTGCTCTTTTAGCCAGGATTTACTGGACGATCGTTTCTTGGCCATGGAGTGCGGTTTCGCCTGCGGGATCACTTGTGTATGATGCTCGCCCTTTTGGGCGTCTGGCCCTTATTGTACCTTGGAAGCGCCATGAGTAAGAACGCACAGCATAACATCAGGCAACTCCGCGCTATCGGCCACAAACTGAAGCCCGTCGTCATGATTTCAGGCAATGGCCTGAGCGAGGGGGTTGCCGCGGAACTTGAACGAGCCCTCGACCAACATGAACTCATTAAAGTGAAACTGGCAGTGAAAGACCGTGCGGCGAAAGCCGAGATGGCAGCAGAAGTCTGCAGGACCACCGGTGCTCAACTGGTACAAAGTATTGGCAGCGTGATCCTGCTACTGCGTCGCGCAAAAAAACCTGACCCGAAACTGTCAAACCTGATCCGCGCCGTGTAACACGGCTTCCGCACCGCGCCCACCTCGACTATGATACAAGAAAACAGAACAGAGGCTGCACGGCATGGGGGATCTGCTCGAATTTCCCACACCCAGCGCACAGGGCATGGCATTTTTGGAGGCCCGGCTGCGCGACATCCTGTCCGCCAAAGGCGCTGATGAAGAGCTCATCGCCTTCGCCACCCATCAGCTCACCTCTATCTACCATCGAATCAGTGAATCTGAGCAATACCAGTTCGCGGTGCGACTGCCCGAGGGGCTCGCTCACGATGACCGCGACGCACTGCGCAAGGATATCAGTAATGGTTTGGAAACCGTCCGGAAAGACAATCATGCACTGATGCTGGAGCTCGTCGCCGAACTGGTGCTTGCCCAGGTCCACCTTTTTCAGTACCAGCGCTCCGACTAAAGCACGTCTACCAGGCGCAACGTCAACTAAACAAACCCGCCACCTGGTAGACCAGAATGGACGCGACGTAAGCCAACACGAAATAACCCACCAGCATTTTCACGGTAAGGGAGCGAGATTCACTTTCCTTGGCAAGAATGGCCGCGGTGGAAACACACTGCAGCGCAATAGCGAAAAAGACCAGCAGAGCGAGGCCTGAGCCGATAGCTAAATCGCTGGCCTGAATATGCTGCACCAGCGGCACCATATTTTCATCCGCGCCTTCAATACCGAAAATAGTGCCCAACGTGCCAACAAAAACTTCCCGGGCCAGGAATGAAGTAAAGATGGCAACACCGTAACGCCAATCAAGGCCAATGGGCTCGAACACAGGCTCTATCCAGTGGCCCAGCGTGCCCAGCCAGGACTCACCAAGATTGGCACCGTAGTTAGGGAAGTAACCCAACACCCAGATCACCAGCGTAACCGCGAAAATGATTTTCCCCGCCTTGGTGATAAAGTGCTTGGAGCGGTTCCAGGAATTTCGCACAATGGGCACGATTCCTGGAACCCGGTAGGGCGGCAGCTCCAATACAAAGGGCAAGTCCGTGTAGTGATCCGCACTCATGCGCGAAACGATACCCGTAACTAACAGCCCGACCAGCATGCCGAAGAAATAAATACAGAACATTGCAAGCCCCTGCCAGCCCACCAGCCCGCCGAGTGCGGTGCCCGCGGGAATAAAAGCGGCAATGAGCAGCGTGTACACTGGCAGTCGCGCCGAGCAGGGCATCAAGGGAATGGCCATATAGGTCAACAGGCGCTTGCGCGGGGAATCAATGGCGCGGGCCGCGTATATCGCAGGGATAGCACATGCTACGCCGGATAGCATGGGAATAAAGCTCTTGCCAGTAAGGCCGAACACCCGCAGTGGCTTGTGACAGATGAGTGCTGCGCGAGCCATGTAACCCGAATCCTCCAGCAAACCAATGATAAAGGTCAGTACAAAAATCTGTGGCACAAACACAAGGAATGCGCCAATTCCCCCGAACAAGGCGTCGGAGGTAAAGTCGGCAACCACCTGGTTGCCGATCATGGGCACCACAAACCCCGCCAGTGCCCCCAGCAGCGATTCCACGGCATCCATGGCCGGTGCGGACCAGGTGAAAATACTCTGGAACAACAGGTACATAATGAAAAAGAAGGACACTCCCCCAGTCACAGAATGCAGGAAAAAACTGTCCAGGCGAGTTTGTGACTTGAGCAGGATGTCACCCTTTGGGCCGAACCGGCGCGCCAACTGGTGAGCCTCACCGCGCAGCAACTCGTCGGGCGTACCGGCGAACTTGGCACTGACCGGAATGCCATCTGGCGTCTTGAGTTGCTCGACCAGCGCCGCAACACCTTTGCCGGAGCGTGCGGATACAGCCAACACCGCCACCCCCAGCGCGTCGGATAGACCAACCGTATCGAACGGCAGATCGTGGCGATCCAGCACATCAATCATGTTCGCCAATACCATGACGGGCTTGCCACTGCGCTGGCAATCGCGGATCACTTGCAGCGTGAAGTAAAGACTCTTTTCCAACCGGGTGGCATCGATAACGCAGAGTACCTGCTCGACATCAGGGTCCTCCAGCGCCCGCTCAAATTGCACGACCGCCACCTGCTCTTCCGCAGAAATGGCCTGCAGCGAATAAGTGCCGGGGAAATCCACCAGTTGCCTATCCGGCAGGGCCTGCATTGCACCCATGCCCACGTCGACCGTGATGCCGGGAAAGTTTGCCACCTTGTGCGACATCCCGGTGAGCCGATTGAAGAGCAAGCTTTTACCGGAGTTGGGGCTGCCAATCAGCAGAGTTTTACGCCTGCCGTCAGGCACCCGACTTCACCCGCACATGGCTGGCCACCTCGTCGTCCAGAGAAAAGACGGTATTACTCACCCGATAGACTTTGGGTGCCCCGAAAGAGGGGGCCTGCAGGCAAATGACAGTTTCCCCGGGATGGAAACCGAACTCCATCAGGCGCACTTTGTAAGGCTCCGCCAATACGCCATCGTATTCCAGAATTTCGCAGGCCTCACCGGCCTTCATCGTCCAAAGGGAATCCATCGTTTCTTTACCATCTGCCTGCTGCTGTCCGCGCCGAGCGTGCACCACTGCCCGGGCGGGCAGAACGTGCAGCGAGATGGGGCAGCATGGTAGTAATAATAATTCTCATTTACAACGGATTCGTACATAAATGTGACATATAACGAAGTAAACCGAATATTCGGGCAGCCAAACATAAACTTCGTAAACCCTTTGCAAATGCGAATGATTATCATTATTATTAGAAATAATCCAACCCAACAGGACCTTCGCATGAAAAAACTTCAATTCCTGTGCGGCACCCACCGGCAATGGCTGGCCAGCAACCCCAGGGCCGCTGTCAACGCGTGGCGTGAGGCGTACTACAGGGGCATTGATCTCGCCGAGGACGAAGACTACGTCGAGGCGACAAGACATGCTGGCGCAGCCTTCGAGACTGCCGAGCTTGTCCTTTCGCACCCGTGGCGAGGCCCCGTGCGCATCACACACTTTACCGATACCGTCACCCTGCTGGTGCGGTTACTTCACCAGCTGAAAGAACCGTGCCTCGCGGCCACTGTGCTGGGCTCTGCGATTAGCCGGCTGGAACGACTGCTGACCAGCAGCGAAACAGACCGTCAAGCCGCACTGGCGGGTTGCTCCCGCATGCAACTGGCAGCCGATGAGATAACAACACTGGGGCGCCCGCTCCCTGCGACAGGCTACCTGCTCGCTGAGGGCGCATTGCAAATCCTGCATTGACCGTGCGTAGAACAGAAAAACAAGCCAATACCGAAAACATCCAGCTGGAACTGCCAATGGATGTTCTCTGTCGACTGCTGCGAGAGCGTAATATCGTAGCCAGTGATTTTCGCTGCCTCAATGAACGCTCGAGTCAGGCGGGGTGGGCGGCCGTCAAAGCCAGCCTGCTGAGGGACTCGTCAGGCTCATAGCACAGACATTACATCTGCCTAAATATGGTGAACCTGGTCAATCTCATAATCGATCTCACCACCCGGCGCCCGTACGGTCACCTCGTCGCCTTCTTCCTTGCCAATCAGGGCGCGAGCGATCGGCGATACCACCGAGATCAGGTTGTGCTTAACGTCCGCTTCATCTTCGCCGACGATGCGATAGGTCACCTTGTCATCCGTTTTAAGGTTAATGAGGTCTATCGTCGTGCCAAAAATCACCTTGCCGGTGCTGGGAATTGTCGTCACATCTATTACCTGGGCATTCCCCAACTTGCCCTCGATTTCCATAACGCGGCCTTCATTGAAACTCTGTTGCTCACGGGCCGCGTGATACTCTGCATTCTCCTTCAGGTCACCGTGCTCCCGCGCCTCCGCAATGGCCTGAACTATCCGCGGCCGCTCCACTTTCTTGAGACGCTCCAGCTCTTTTCGCAACGCTGCCTCACCGGCTTTTGTCATGGGGTAAGTACTCATGCATCGATTCTCCCGTGAAGCTCCTGCAGGCGCCTCACCGTTTTACCGCCCTGGAATTTCATCGCCATACACAGTGCCTGGGCGGCCGTCAGAGTTGTGGTGTAAAACACCCTGTGCGCCTCTGCGCTGGCGCGGATAGAGGCAGAATCCTCAATCGCACGCCGCCCTTCTGTCGTGTTGATAATAAAGTCTGCCTCATCATTCTTTATCATATCGACGATGTGCGGACGGCCTTCATTCACCTTGTTGACTCGACGAACCGCCACTCCCGCACTCTCTATCACCTGCGCCGTACCGCCGGTGGCAACAATTGAGAAACCGAGTTCAGACAGATCACGGGCAACCTCGATGATGCCCGGCTTGTCCACATCGCGCACACTGATCAGCGCCGTGCCCCCTGCAGGCGTGGCGCTGCCTGCCGCCAACTGGGCTTTCGCAAAGGCCTCGGGGAAGGTCTCCCCTGTGCCCATGACCTCGCCGGTAGACTTCATCTCCGGTCCCAATATCGGATCCACACCGGGGAACTTGTTAAAGGGCAAAACCGCTTCCTTGACGCTAAAATAGGGCGGCACAATCTCGCTGGTGAACCCCTGGTCGGTCAGCGACTGCCCCGCCATGCAGCGGGCCGCCACCTTGGCCAGCGAAGTACCGATACACTTTGATACAAAGGGTACCGTTCGCGAAGCCCGGGGATTGACCTCGATCACGTAGATTTCTCCGTCCTGATAGGCAAGTTGCACGTTCATCAGGCCCTTGACCTCGAGCTCTAGCGCCATGCGCCGGATCTGCTCACGCATCGCATCCTGCACAGCGTCATCAAGACTGTAAGGGGGCAGTGAACAGGCGGAGTCGCCCGAGTGCACACCCGCCTGTTCGATATGCTGCATAAGTGCACCGATAACCACGTTCTCGCCATCACTGACAGCATCAATGTCTACCTCGATCGCAGCACTGAGGAAGCTATCGAGCAACACCGGGGCATCGTCAGACGCCTGCACCGCATCGCGCATGTAACGCAGCAGGTCTTCCTCACGATAGACTATTTCCATCGCGCGACCACCCAGCACATAGGAGGGGCGAACGACCAGCGGAAAGCCAATGGCCTGGGCCGCCTGCAGTGCCTCCTCAGTACTGCGTACCGTGGTATTCACGGGCTGCCTGAGGCCCAGTTTCTCAATCATTTGCTGAAACCGTTCCCGGTCTTCCGCGCGGTCAATCGCATCCGGCGTGGTACCGATAATCGGCACACCCTGCGCCTCCAGCTCACGAGCCAGCTTTAGGGGCGTCTGGCCGCCAAACTGCACAATCACACCCTTCGGCTGTTCCAGCTCGACAATTTCCAGGACATCTTCCAACGTCACCGGTTCGAAATACAGGCGGTCAGAGGTGTCATAGTCGGTAGACACTGTTTCGGGATTACAGTTGACCATAATGGTTTCATAACCGTCATCACGCATAGCCAATACAGCATGCACACAGCAGTAGTCGAATTCGATGCCCTGCCCGATTCGATTCGGCCCGCCACCCAACACCAGTATCTTGTCTCGCTGCGACGGCGCCGCCTCGCACTCCTCTTCATAGGTGGAATACATATAAGCCGTCGCAGTGGCGAATTCCGCTGCACACGTGTCAACGCGCTTATAGACCGGGCGAACTCCAAGGCCACAGCGATGAATCCGCACATCGTGCTCACTGACAGCGAGCAACACGGCGAGCCTCGCATCAGAAAAGCCCTTGCGCTTCAGTCGGAACATGTGGTCGCGATCAATATCATCCAGCGCGACTTTTTTCAGGCTGTCCTCGGTGACAATCAGATCCTTGATCTGCACAAGAAACCAGGGGTCTACACCGGACAGATGGTAAACCTCATCCACACTAATGCCGGCGCGGAAAGCATCACCGATGTACCAGATGCGCTCAGGCTTGGGATTAGTCAACTCAGCTACCAGCTCGTCGCGTAGCTCCGGATCATCCACATCAATCTGATGCTCAAAGCCGGAAGAACCGACCTCCAGACCGCGCAGGGCTTTTTGCACTGACTCCTGAAAAGTGCGCCCGATCGCCATGACCTCGCCCACGGATTTCATTTGCGTGGTGAGGTGTGCATCCGCTCCGGCAAATTTTTCAAAGGCGAACCGGGGAATTTTCGTGACCACATAATCTATGGAGGGTTCGAAAGACGCTGGCGTGGCGCCGCCGGTAATATCGTTTTGCAGTTCATCAAGGGTGTAACCGATCGCCAACTTCGCCGCGACCTTGGCGATGGGAAAACCGGTGGCCTTGGACGCAAGCGCAGAGGAACGTGACACCCGCGGATTCATCTCGATGATCACCATACGCCCGGTCTTGGGATCCTGTCCAAACTGCACATTGGAACCGCCAGTCTCTACCCCTATCTCACGCAACACCGCCAGGGATGCATTGCGCATGATTTGATATTCCTTGTCTGTGAGCGTCTGTGCCGGCGCGACCGTGATAGAGTCGCCAGTGTGCACACCCATCGCATCAAAATTTTCAATGGTACATACGATAATACAGTTGTCATTCTTGTCCCTGACAACCTCCATTTCGAACTCTTTCCAGCCGATCAAAGACTCATCAATCAGCAACTCGTTGGTGGGTGACAGGTCGAGGCCACGCCGACAGATTTCTTCAAATTCGCTGCGGTTGTAGGCAATACCACCACCGGAGCCACCCATGGTAAAGGAGGGCCGGATAATGCACGGAAAACCAATAGAATCCAGCACCTGGAAGGCTTCTTCAAGGCTGTGGGCCGTGGAGGCGCGGGGCGTTTCCAAGCCAATACGCTTCATGGCCCGGTCAAACAGCTGACGGTCTTCTGCTTTATCGATAGCCTCCTTGGTAGCGCCGATCATCTCGACACCAAATGCCTCGAGAACGCCCTCCCGGGCAAGATCCAGTGCGCAGTTAAGTGCTGTCTGTCCGCCCATGGTGGGCAGCAAAGCGTCGGGCTTTTCTTCCTCAATAATGCGCGCGACGGTTTGCCACTCTATCGGCTCTATGTAGGTGGCGTCGGCCATAGACGGGTCAGTCATGATGGTGGCCGGATTGGAGTTCACCAGGATAACCCGGTAGCCCTCCTCGCGCAGTGCCTTGCAGGCCTGGGCGCCGGAGTAGTCGAACTCGCAGGCCTGCCCGATGACAATGGGGCCTGCACCCAGAATAAGAATACTTTTAATGTCGGTACGTCTAGGCATGGCGGCTTACTTCTTCCCGGCCCGCGCGGCCATCAGTTCAATGAAATGCTCAAACAACGGTGCGGCGTCGTGAGGGCCGGGGCTGGCCTCCGGATGACCCTGGAAGCTGAAAGCGTCCCGGTCGGTGCGATGAATCCCCTGCAGGCTGCCGTCGAAAAGCGACGTGTGTGTCGTGCGCAGCGTGTTTGGCAGGCTGTCCTCGTCGACAGCGAAACCATGATTCTGACTGGTAATGAGCACTGTCCCGTCATCCAGATTCTGTACCGGGTGGTTAGCGCCGTGATGCCCAAATTTCATTTTCAACGTAGACGCACCGCTGGCCAGTGCGAGGAGCTGGTGGCCAAGGCAAATGCCGAATACGGGCACGTCTGTTTCCAGAATCGCCCCTATCGCCTCAATCGCGTAGGTGCAGGGCTCGGGGTCGCCAGGGCCATTAGACAGGAAAATTCCATCGGGCTTGAGAGCCAGCACCTCCTCCGCCGAGGTCCGGGCTGTCACCACAGTCAGGCGGCAACCCCGATCCACCAGCATACGCAGAATATTGCGCTTGACCCCGTAATCGTAGGCCACCACATGAAAGGGTAAGTCGGCCTCGGCCCGCACAGGGTGGCCCTCACCCCGTATCCAGCTACCTTCAAGCCAGGTGTAGGTGTCAGCAGTGGTCACCTCACTGGCGAGGTCCATTCCCTTGAGGCCCCTGAACGCCCTGGCCTGAGCCAGCGCTTGTGTTTCGTCTGCCGCATCACCTGCCATCAGACAACCGTTCTGAGCGCCTTTTTCACGTAGAATCCGGGTCAGGCGACGCGTGTCGATATCAGCAATTGCAACGATATTTCGTTCACGCAGGTAATCGGTCAGATTCTGCTCATTGCGGAAATTGCTGGCCAGCAGGGGCAAGTCACGGATCACCAGGCCAGCGGCCCAGACTCCAGTGGACTCCTCATCCTCGAGATTAGTGCCTGTGTTACCGATATGAGGATAGGTCAGAGTCACGATCTGACGCGCATAGGAGGGATCCGTGAGAATTTCCTGATAGCCGCTCATGGCGGTGTTGAAAACAACTTCCCCCACCGAGGCGCCATTTGCGCCAATCGCCACGCCTTTGAAAACACTACCATCCTCAAGGGCAAGTATGGCCGGTATGGACAAGCGAACCTCCATCGTTCATTGACATGGTGCCAGCCGGGCGTACGCCCTAGCCGAGCGCTCGCAAAAAGGCGAGATGGGAAGCCTCATCTCGCCTTTTCACTCGAATCATCTGTGGTTAAACACAGGGGTACACTGGCGCAGGCTGTGCCCACTCGCGCAAGTGCAGTCTGGCGGTGCATTGTAGGGGAAGGGCTATTGCCTGTCCAGACTGAAAGGCTTTCGGCACCCCTGTTGCAGGGTGATCAGCCTCGGACAAAGCTCAAGTAAATAACGGGGCTGAGCCGGCCTGAATAAAGCAGTTGCTTTAGCCATAAATAAGCCTATTATTGTCGCTCTTCAGTCAACGGACGGAATACCCACCATGCATTACCTCAATGGCAAAATCGCCGTTGTCACCGGGGCAGGTTCCGGCATCGGGCGGGAACTCGCCCTGCAATTGAACCGGGCGGGATGCAAACTCCACATCAGTGACATCAGCCCCGACGGTTTGGCTGGGACCGCAGACCTGCTGCCGCGGCACGATGTGCCCGCCGAGAGCCACATTGTGGATGTAGCCGACAAAACCGCGGTGCACGCATGGGCCGAGCGCATTGGCGAAGTCGATGGTCACGTCGACGTTGTCATCAATAACGCGGGCGTTGCCCTGATGTCCACGGTGGAAGACATGCGATACGACGATATCGAGTGGCTGATGGGTATCAATTTTTGGGGAGTGGTATACGGCACGCAGGCGTTCCTGCCGCTGCTACGGCTGGCCCCACAGGGGCATCTGGTCAATATATCCTCGGTATTCGGCCTGATCGGCGTACCCACACAGTCCGCCTACAATGCGGCGAAGTTCGCGGTCAGGGGCTACACCGAGGCTCTGCGCCAGGAGATGGCAGGCACTAATGTACACGTCTGCTGCGTGCATCCCGGCGGAATCAAGACCAACATCGCTCGAGCTGCCCGCAGCAGTGATACGAAAACTAGCGCTGACGAACGCGCTGAGGCCTTTGATAAGGCAGCGG
>JAAENL010000082.1 GCA_024224435.1 Halieaceae bacterium | reverse complement strand
ATAAAGTGATATTCAATTCCCGCATCGCGCGCAGCCGCTGCAATCGACGATTCAGTTGGCTGTGCCTCTTCCTCACCCTCGGGCCGATTATTAATCAACACGCGATAGCCCCGGGCAGCAATTTCAGCGACATCTTGCGGTGTTATTTGCGCTGATACTCCCAGTGTGTCCGTCAGCTTTACTATCTTCATTATCTCTCTCCGCTAGGCTCTACTTCCCAACCGGTTCAACACAGCGTGCTTTCAGCCTACTCTCCGCGAAACTGCGGCTCACGCTTTTCCTTGAAGGCACGCGGACCTTCTCGCGCATCCTTGCTCATCATTACATGCGCCGCCTGATCCATTTCAAACTGAAACGCGTCGACCCACGGCAGCGTATGCGTCTCCAGCGCTGTGCGCTTGACCGCCTGCAGCGCCAATGGCGCCTGTCGGCACACGTTATCTGCATAATGCTCTGCCCTCGCGAGCAATTCATCCTGAGTGACAACCTCCGATACCAAACCCATTATCAGCGCCTCGGGAGCATCCACCAACTCACCCCCCAGCAGTATCTTCATGGCGTGGGCCCAAGGCAACTGCCGCGCCAAGCGCACCATTGAGCCTGCTCCCGGTACGACGCCTACTTTTGGCTCAGGCAAGGAGAACTGTGCGTGGTCGACAGCGATGCGAATATCAGTTGCCTGTAACAGTTCCGTGCCACCGCCAAGTGCCCGGCCATTAATTGCCGCTATAACAGGTTTGTACAACGGTTGGTCTTTGAGCATGATCTTGTCGGTAATCAGGGGATCTGCAAGAAGCCGTTCTTCTGCCTGCGTGCGCGGCTGTTTCGCGCCGGTCCAAAGCGGGATTACCTCCGCGAGATCTCCGCCACAGCAGAAATCCTCATCACCCGCCGCAGTGAGAACTGCGACGCGGATATTGTCATCCTTCCTCACTTCCTGCCAGGCATCTGCAAGATCGAGAAACATCTCTCCATTGAGCATATTTCTGGCCTGCGGCCTGTTGAGCGTAATCCAGGCCTGGTGGCCGCGCTTGTCAAAAACGATGGCACTCATATTTGCGCTACCTTCCTCTCGTTGTTAATAGCGGCCTTTGTATATTCTTCCACTGGCACGCTTTCTATTCTTCTGGCTGTAATAAGCCGGAAGCCGAACCACTCGCAACGAAGCCGCACAAGTAGTGCTCCGCTTTTCTCCCGGCAAGCTTTATGCGGACGCCATGCCGGAAAAACCATCCCATAGCAGTTTTATGCCGACCAGTACGAGGGCAGCACTGACCACCCCGTAATAAAAGGAGGGGGTAGAACGGCGCACAAGGTAACGTCCAATTGTCACGCCGACAGGGGCCAGCGGTGCTAACACAAGCGAGTAGACCAAATTGTCGGCATTAAACTGTCCAAGCGCATAGTACGGAATCAATTTAACAACGTTTACCACGGCAAAAAAAATACCCGCCGTTCCCGCAAACAGCAGAGGAGATAGCTGCTTCGGCATAAGATACATCGTAAACGGAGGTCCCCCTGCATGAATACTGAAACTAGTGTACCCCGCGAGCGCACCATAAAAACTGCCCGCAGCCAGACCGTGCTGCTTGCCCGAAAAGGACCCTAGACCGAGCAAACTCTGCAAACCAAACGCCGCAGACAAGGCGCCAATCAAAATTCGCATATAATGTTCGTTCATCACCTCGGCGGTCAGATAGCCAAGTCCTACACCAAGGATCGCCCCCGGTATGAGCAACGTCAGCGCCCTGCGGTCGAAAATACCCCAATAAGCCTTGACTACCAGCATATCCATCAAGACAAGAATCGGAAGCAAAATTGCCGCCGCCTGGGTGGGCGGCATTACCAGCGCCATCAGCGGAACCGCAATGATCGCAACAGCACCACCGAATCCACCCTTTACGATACCGAAAATCAGTACCGCTGGCACACTGACTAAGTAAAAAACCGGATCAGCAAGCAAAGGCAGGCTCAGTCGACAAGCGCGAACTCATCTCGCAGGATGTCGATAATTTCGGCCTTGGGGTTGTCAGATTGTTGTAGTCTGCGGCCGGTAATTTTCTCCGCAATTCCCACGTAGGTTTCCGATACTTTGATAAGCATCTCGGTGGGCAATGCATTGTCGCGCGCTAGGGCTGTTCGCTCCTCCATGCGCGTCTTGTTGAGCAGTATATCGGGCTCGGGAAAATGATTGAGTAGCAACTGTCGGAAAACCTCCTTGGAGTTTTCTACCACTTTTCCGTCGCGCAAGGACGGGCCGTCCCAAATCCGCGATGAATCCGGTGTTCCGACCTCGTCCATATAAATCAACTTTTCGCTGCCAGCTTTATCTGTGACATAACCGAATTCGAACTTCGTATCGACAAACACCTGGTCGAGGCTTTCTAACTCAGTACCGATAACCTCAAAGCCTTCGCGCAGCAGACGTTCATAGAGATCTATGTCGGCCGCAGCCTGAAAATTAAAAGCTGCAACATTGTTCTCGATATCACTGCGCGTGATGTTGACATCATCAACCTCAGGCACACCCGGTATACCTCTGAGAATACCCTTGCTTGAAGGCGTAATGAGCAACTCTGGCAAACGCTGATCCCGACGTAGACCGTCCGGCAGGGTAATCCCGCAGAAATCGCGCTCTCCCTTGTCATAAGCTCTCCACATTGAGCCAGTAATGTACTGTCTCGCAATCGCCTCGATCATTACCGGTCGAGCTTTTTGCACGATCCATACCAACGGGTGTGGCACCTCGAGTATATGACTGTCTGCCAGCCCCCGAGTTCGGAAAAGGTCAAACCAGTGGTTGGATATGGCGTTCAGAGCTGCCCCCTTACCAGGTACTCCCTGCATGCCGCCCTCTCCATGCCAGATGCATTCAAAGGCAGAAATTCGATCAGAGATGACCATGATTGCCAGAGGCGCGTCCGCAGCAACCTCATAGCCACGCTCGGTGATCAGCCGCGCGCTGTCCTCGGCACTCAGCCAGTAAACCGAGCGCACTTTGCCGCTGTGCACCGGGGCGTCTGTTCGAATAGGAAGGTCGTTATTGACCGCCAATACCTTGTCGGCGAGACTCATGTTGTTGTCCTGTGTGGTGTCTGATAAGACGCTCGGCAAACCTTGTCCAGAATGCGAAGCACCGGATTGAAAACGGCTGAGATTTTAGCAGAGGATGCGCCCGCAGGGCTATGCCCTCATCTGCAAACCATTTCCGGGAGTGCCGGCCAGAGTATTGTGCAGTCCAACAAATGACGAGCGCCACAGGGCATCTCCCGGCGCCCACATAGTCGCTACACTATCGCACAGGCCACAGGGCCTATAATGTGCTTTCATAGCCCGCTATACTAACCCTCCGAGTTCCCGAACGGGCACACTACTGCGAGCAACGTATCGTCATGGCATCACCCCAAACCCCGTACCAGATTCTCGGTGAAGAAGGCATCAGGCGCCTGGTCAGCGTTTTTTACGATATTATGGATTCGTGGCCAGACGCCGCAGCGTTGCGCGCAATGCATGCGCCGGACCTGGATCCTATGAAAGATAAGCTCGCCGAGTATCTGATAGGTTGGATGGGTGGACCCCCGCTCTACGCTGACAAGCACGGCACCGTTTGTATGACCGAGCCCCATGAACCCTATCATATTGGCCCGCAGGAGCGAGATCAGTGGCTGGCGTGCATGAACAGAGCCCTGGAGGAAACTAATGCCAGCAAGGATTTGATCGAAATGCTGAGAGTGCCACTTTTCAGAGTCGCCGATGCGGTCCGTAACAAGGAGGGCCCCAGCAGCGCAGTAAGCGATCCAAACATCATCGCCGCCAGCTGACCCCAGCGCAAAGACGCAGCGTCTATCGGTCTACTGCTCCTCGAGCCGCAACACAGGTGCTAAAGGATCGCTACTGCGACCCTGCAGTGCCAACATCCCGCGGCGAATGCTATTGCCCCAGGCACGGAAAATAGCGTCCACAGCAGCATCCTGATTGTCCAACTGATTAAACGCCCATATATTATCTGTCGAACGGGTATCGACAGAACGAACGAGCACTCTCCCTGTACTCGCATCCACCAGCGCCAAACTGGCGGTGATCGAACCACTGGGACGAGCGCCCGCCGCGACTTGCTCGAATGTTTCGTTAGGATGTATGGCAACTACCGTCGTATTGAGAATAATCTCTGCATTCTCAGGACTGTCCACGACGGTGTAAGCTGACTGAAAGCTGAGGGTGGCGGTGAACTCCCTGTTAATCGCGTCCTGGATGACCACTACTTCGGCGTCCTCAATGACCCAATCGTCATTAAGGTTATCCGCCTCGGCGGGGATAACGTTTACGTTGTCCAAATCAGCCTGGGCAATATAGACCCTGCGATAGCGCATGGCCTCCTCCGGTGTATTCGCCTTGACATACAGCTCGTCGGATCGGGTATCCACGCCTTTTAAATACGCGGCATCGCCCCGTTCCGGGGCCGTAGCTTTACCCTGCTCAACCTGAGCACAACCACCGAGTGCAACCAGAGCCAAAATTACCGGCAATGAACAGTATTTGAGCATGGGCGCTTCCTTCACGAGATAGGTCGCACGGAATTTCGAAAAACGTGCGCGAATTGGATGAGTATACCGAATTATACAGGCTCTGCTAGCGCGGCTGCCACGCCAATCACTACTCGACTTTGGGATAACCAGTGATATCCGATACAATCCGGCCTCCAAAACGTGCAGAGACTGTAGTATGCAAACATCACGCACCCGGGCGTTCCTGTGGCTCACCCTGCTGTCCCTACTCGCCTGTCACGGGCCGGCTCTGGGCAACACACCCGTGCCGGAAGATGTTTTGGTCACCGCCAACCGGTTGAATGAAAACGCACTGGCACTGCCGCTGGCCTGGTCCACGGTAGATAGTGAGGCGCTTGCATTGGTTGATGCGATACACATCAACGAAATCATGCAGCGCGTGCCAGGCGCCTGGATAAGTCGGGGCAATGGACAGGAGAGCCTCATCTCACTGCGCTCTCCGGTATTAACCGGCGCGGGTGGGTGTGGTGCCTTTCTAACCGCGGCCGATGGCATCAGTTTAAGGGCGCCGGGGTTCTGCAATATCAACCAGCTATTTGACGCTAATTTCGAACAAGCGGGACGGATAGAGGTTTTACGCGGCCCTTCGACCGCGCTGTTTGGCTCTAACGCAATGCATGGCGTGATCAACGTGATGAGCGCCGCGCCCTCCACACAACTGGATAACCGTCTATCAGTGGAGGGCGGCCCCTACGAGTACCTGCGCGGCAAATACCGCTACAGCGATACCGTGGGGCGCCACGGCATCAGTTTCAATGCCAACGCCACCCACGATGGCGGATACAAAAAAAGCTCGGGTTACGACCAGCAAAAAGTCACTCTGCGTCACGACTACGATGGTAGCCAATGGAATATTCGTTCAGTACTGGACGGCGCTAATCTGGACCAGGACACCGCTGGTTATATTCAGGGTTTCAACGCTTACAAGGATGGCGATATCAAGAGGGAAAACCCTAACCCCGAGGCATACCGCAAACCCTGGTCTCTGCGATTTTACACTGCGGCCAGTACATCACTCGATGATAAAAATGCGCTGGTTATCACGCCCTACGTGCGCGCCAACGAAATGAAATTTTTGATGCACTTCCTACCATGGCAACCGACCGAGAAGAACGATCACAGCAGTATCGGATTGAGAGCGCATATCAATACCGATGCAGACAGCCTGCGATGGATCAACGGTGTTGACTTTGAATACACTGATGCCTCGTTGAAGGAAACCCAGCAAGAACCCTTCAGCCCTAATATGCCAGCAGGTATCCACTACGATTACACAGTAGATGCAACTGTCGCGGCGGCTTACAGCCAGATACGCACGCAGTTCGATTCAAATTGGGAGCTGGATGGCGGCATTCGAGTTGAATACACGAAATACGACTACGATAATCACGCGACAGACGGCAGCGCTTGCGGCCCCGACGCAGATAACTGCCGGTTCTACCGCCCAGCTGACCGAGACGACGATTTTACTGAGTGGTCTTTCAACGCCGGCGCCAGCTACAACCTGCATGAAGATCATGTTACTTATCTTCGTATCGCGCGAGGTTATCGCGCCCCGCAGGCAGCTGAACTATATCGCTTGCAATCCGGTCAGCAGAGCGCGGACCTGGACCCCGAAAAACTCGATAATATCGAAATCGGTTTCAGGGGGTATTGGCAAGATCGCCTTCGCTATGACCTTGCGGCCTATTACATGCGCAAGGATGACGTTATTTTTCAGGATGCGGATCGGCAAAACGTCAGCGGTGCCAAAACGCGGCATTATGGCGTAGAAATGGGACTTAACTATCAGATCAGTAGACACTGGTCGGCGGCCGTTGATGCCAATGTAGCCAGCCACACCTACGACAGCCGTGTGATGCTGCTGGGTGGCGGCAGCAGCGATATCAAGGGCAACGATATAGACACCTCACCCAATATCTTCGGCAGTGCCAGACTTGACTGGGACCTTTCTGCAATTGCCGGGCGTCCATCCAGGGCAGAGCTGGAATGGGTGTACATGGATTCTTATTACCTGGAACCGCAAAACGAGCATCGGTACAACGGTCACTCCCTATTCAACCTGCGTATCACTACCGACGTAACGACGCGTCTTTCAGCCGGTCTGAGAATCACTAATCTGCTGGATGAAGACTACGCGGAACGGGCAGATTTTGGTTTTGGTAATTACCGCTATTTCGTAGGCCAACCTCGAGGTGCCTACGTGCAACTAAACTATCAGTTCGGTGATATCTGAAAAAGCCATGCTCGGGGGCAAAGGCCTAACCCATACCACCCAGCCAGTCATACCCGCGACGACCTTGCAAACCACCGGTGTGAATCGCCAATGTAGTGGATCTCCCGCGATGCTCACCACGTTCGCATGCCGCGTGCAACGCCAACATCATTTTGCCCGTATACACCGGGTCCAGCGGCACACCCTGCACGGCCTCAAAATCGAGCATAAAGGCCCTGAGAGACGGGCTCACCCGAGCGAAACCGCCGCAATGGTGCGTATGGTCAATCCGCCAACGGGCGTGATTACACGGCCCCATCACATCAAGCAGGCCCGCGACGCGGTCTTCAAGATCAAGCACCCCCTTCATACAGGCAATCCCAAGCACCTCGAAAGTATCATCCAAACCCGCTACCACACCTGCCATCGTGGTGCCTGTGCCCACGGGCACCACGATGTGTCGCGCGCCGCGTCCGCAGCTACGAATTGTGTCAGCGATAGCCACACAGCCCCGCACACCACAAGCGCCTGCGCCTCCCTCAGGGATCAGGAGACACGGAGAGTATTGAGTCGCTAGTTGCTGCTGGAAAAGGGGATCGTTACGCAGCCGAAACTGACTTCGATCAACAGCCACAATGCGCATACCCCATCGACGAGCATCCTGCAGGGTAGGCGAATTCAGCTCATGGGCCTCACCGCGCACCAGACCCACCGTTTCAAACCCCTGGTCAGCACCCACTGCGGCCAGCGCGTGCAAGTGATTTGACCAGGCTCCGCCGAAACTCAGCAATCGCTTAACGCCTTGATGACGCGCTTGCGCCAGATACCCCTCCAGTTTGTAGCGTTTGTTCCCTGGCGCCAGATCAGCCGACTGGTCAAGACGCAGCAGCGAAATACCTTGCAGAGAGACGCCTGATACGGGCTCCGGTCGCAAGGCCTGCACCGGCGGCTGTGGGACGCGGTCTACGACAAGCCCACGTTGTTCTTGGCGAGCACCTGCTCTGCACGATAGCTGGAACGCACCAGTACACCGGAAACGACCTCAAGAAAGCCCTTGCCAAGACCCCAATTACGATACGTTTCAAACTGCTCGGGCGTTACATAGCGCTCAATCGGCGAGTGGTGACGTGTAGGCTGCAGGTACTGTCCCAGTGTTAATATGTCTACAGAGGCTGCGCGCAAGTCATCCATACAGTTACGAATCTCTTCCTCAGTCTCACCCAGGCCCAGCATAAGACTGGTCTTGGTCAGTACGTCGGGGGCATGTTGCTTTGCATAGGCCAGCACGTCCAACGTCTGGCGATACCCTGCCCGCGGATCTCTCACCGGGTGAGTGAGTCGCTCTACAGTCTCAACATTTTGCGCGAATACGGCAATACCTGAATCAACCACCGTCCCAACATCGGCGAGGTCGCCGAGGAAGTCCGGGGTGAGCGCCTCAACCGCTGTGTCAGGATTTTCTTCGAGCACCCGCCTCACACAGGCAGCGTAGTGCTCCGCGCCCCCGTCGGGAAGGTCATCGCGATTTACAGAGGTGAGAACCACATATTTCAGGTTCATAAGCGCTACCGAGCGAGCAGCATTGGCGGGTTCTTCCGGGT
>JAAENL010000081.1 GCA_024224435.1 Halieaceae bacterium | reverse complement strand
TATCAGGGAGAACATCGGCAGCGGGCATGACAACGGTCACCTTGTCGCTGATCCGCTGGCAGGATTGCTGCCAGGCCTTACCAAGGCGTTCACGACCTTACATGTTCTGTCTGGGAGCGACCTTCGCACCGCACTGCACAATCATCAGGAACAAATCATCCAACGGCAGGACGCTCTGAGCTTTGTCACTGACCTTCCTTTCCTCGGGCTAAAGAACGTCGGTGTGCCGCCTGATTCAGCCGCTGTTGAAACGCACATCGCCGTGTCGCCCGCCCCTGTTGAACCGACCCACTTACTGAACGGACACGTCGCCACGCCACTGTTTCACGATGGAGTGACGCTGGATAACAGCTGGGTGTTATATCGTGACAATAATGGCTGGCAACTGCGTGGTGACGGACCGGCACCACAGGTCAACGGCAACGCTTATCTGCCCGGTCAGCCTCTCATGGCGGGTGACATGATCTCGATCGGTGGGCACTCTGTTTTCCAACTCATCGAGGTGAACACCTAGCGCCATGGCGAGAAAGAAACGTCAGTTCACGACCTTCAATCTGAGCTTTCTGGATATTATGTCCTGTGGCTTTGGTGCTGTTGTGCTTGTTTTTCTCATCATGAATCACGCTATCGATGAAGAGTCGGCGGATCTCAACCAGAACCTGCTCTCTGAAATTGACCTGCTTGAAGAGGACATCACCGACGGCGAAAAAAATCTTGTGCGGCTGCGCAACACACTTTCCGAAATAGATCTTCAAATGGCAGAAGCCCAGGGTTTGGCAACTCGAATTACCGAGGAGAAGGAGCGCAGTGAGGCCCTGATTGAGGACAAAAAACGCGAGGGCTTTACCGACGACGAGGAGATAGAGCAACTCAAGGCCGAACTACTGGCATTGGAGTCTGAGGTTGAAGAATTTCGGCAGGCCGCCAATGACAATAGCGGCATCAATGCGCGCACCTTTGTTGGCGACGGGAACCGTCAGTACCTGACGGGCCTCAAGCTGGGCGGGCAGCGCATTGCCATTTTGCTGGACGCGTCAGCCAGCATGCTGGCTGACAAGCTGATCCAGATTATTCGTTTGCGAAACATGGGAGATAGCATCCAGCGCAAGTCTGAGAAGTGGATGCAGGGTGTCAACACCGTAGACTGGCTGACTGCCCAGCTGCCGGTCGCAAGCAAATACCAGGTCATGACCTTTAGCACGCAAGCCAGGGCTGCCCTGCCCGACACCGAGGGAAAGTGGCTGGAGGTGGCCAATCAGGCGCAACTGGCCGACATGAGCGCGGCATTGCGCAAGCTCACACCCGGAGGTGGTACCAGTCTGGAAAATGCATTCCTCGCGCTGGGCAGCCTGTCACCCCCACCCGATAATATTTTCCTGATTACCGATGGACTGCCGACGCAGGGAAAATCGAAGCCAAGGACTAATACCGTGAGCGGCCAGGAACGTCTGCGCCTGTTCGCCAGTGCGGTCCGACAACTCCCTGCCCGGGTCCCGGTCAATATTATCCTGACGCCGATGGAAGGCGACCCGATGGCGGTATCGGCGCTGTGGCAGCTGGCCCAGAGCACACGGGGGTCGCTACTCATGCCCTCGATGGATTGGCCCTGATGGCGCGGCGCAAGGGCAGAGCCCCCGAAGAGTTCTCCATGTCTTTTCTGGACGTGATTTGCTGTGGCTTCGGTGCCATTATTCTGCTGCTGATGATTACCAAGACCGTTGAACCACAGATTATCGAAGCCTCCACCGTGAATCTCGAAGGCAAACTCGCCAAGCTCACGGAGCAGGTATTTGAGATTCGCGGCGAGACAAAAATTCTCAACCGTGACCTGAACGCAAAACACGAACAGTTGTCAGAGCAAGAGGAGAAGATCGCGATACTGCGCGCACAGAGGGCCAGCGCGAAGTCCCGATACGACAGCCTGCAGGTTGCAACCGGGAGCAATGAGGCCATTGCAGGGCAACTGTCTATCGCAAAACAGGCACTGACAGAAGAGATGCAGCGCCTGCTGGGGCCCTCCTACAAAGCCAAGAATCAATTGATCGGTGGCATCCCGGTAGATAGTGAATACATCATTTTCGTTATTGATACTTCTGGCTCCATGTTCTCCTACGCCTGGGAGCGGGTGTTGAAAGAGGTGGAAGCCACGCTCAATATCTATCCCGAAGTGAAGGGCATACAGATTATGAACGACATGGGAAACTATATGTTCAGCAGCTATCGAGGCCGATGGATTCCCGATTCTCCCGCGCGTCGACGTGCGATTATCAAAAATCTGCGGGGCTGGAATATTTTTAGCAACTCAAGCCCCGTCGAGGGTATACAGGCTGCTATTCGGACGTTCGCCCGCCCCGGCGAAAAAATCAGCATCTATGTCTTCGGAGACGAATTCACGGGTGAGTCCATCACCGACGTGCTGGATGCGGTTGATCGCATCAACAAGGTGGACGCCAATGGGAACAGGCTAGTACGCATCCACGCCGTGGGTTTCCCCGTACAGTTTATTCGTGCGCCGAATTTACAGACCACGGGTATCCGCTTCGCCACTCTGATGCGGGAGCTAACTCGCCGCAACGGAGGAACCTTTGTCGCGCTCAATGACTTTCGCTAGACGGTATCAGCAACACCTGTTCGCGGTTTTATTATCACTGTCGCTGCTAACAGGCTGCGGGCCCGCTACCGTTGTGGTGGAGGGCCGCTTTCCTCCTCCCCTGATCGAACCCCTGCCCCTTAAACTGGGCGTGTGGTACGGCCCGGATTTCGCGCAGCATGAGTTTTTTGACGAGTCCACCACGCGCGGGCAATCCAGCTGGGTCGTGAAGACGGGGCAGGCACAAATACTGATGTGGAACAGTCTGCTGGCCGGCGTCTTTGATGAGGTGGTTCACTTAAAAAGCGCACCGGTACCGGGGCAAAGCATACCCGGCGTCGATGGCATCCTGGTTCCGCATGTCTCACAACTGCAATACACCATTCCCAAGCACACCCAGGTCAAAGTGTATGAGATCTGGATGCTTTACCGTTTTGAACTGCTTACCCCCGATGCACAACCGGTCGCTGAGTGGGATATGAGCAGTTACGGTAAAACACCCACTGCCTTCCTGCAATCTGACCAGGAGGCGGTGAATCTCGCCGCGGTGATGGCCCTGCGTGATGCCGGCGCAAACTTCGCCACCACCTTTACCAGAATCGCGCCTATTCAAGCGTGGTTGCAAGCTCAAAACGTGCCAGCACCGGGGTCGAGCCCATGAAATATTCGCTGCTGACGACCCTGACCCTGACCACTGCTTGCCTGCTATCCGGCTGCGTCACCTCTACTGTGGATGAAATGATCTACAATGAACCCGTCGAAGGTATCGGCGAATCCAGCGTCGTCATTCTTGGACGAAGACACAGCAGCAACTATGAGACCGAGCCAGATTTCGTACTCTGTGTCGGTGAACATATTACATCCTACGACAATTCCATTACCGTGATCGGAGAGCTTGAGTTCATCAATGCGCTCTACCCGTGGTTTGAGCCGCGCACCGCGCCGCTGCATCCGGAAGGCCTGGAGCAACTCGTTCTGCAAGAACCCGTGGCCCGGAAAATTGCAGATTTGAAGCTCGAATACATTATCTGGCTGGACGGATCCACCGAGCGCAGCGGTGGCAGCGGCTCCATGGCGTGCAGTCTGGGCGGCTGCTTTGGCTTTGGCACCTGGGCTCACGATGCAAACTACGAAGCCACCATCTGGGATTTTTCAGACCGCGCTGCAGTCGGGCACATCAGCACCAGCGCGTCAGGGCAGTCCTATATGCCCGCCGTCATTGTGCCGATTCCAATTATTGCGCCGGTGCAGGGTACCGCCTGCGATGGCGTGGGGGACCAACTGCTTGAGTTCCTGTCCAGCGAATACTAGGAGGGCCCGGTGAAAAAACGAGGGCGATTACTCGGTACCCTACTTCTGGCGGCACTGCCCCTTCTCCACGGATGCGTTAGCAATCCGGCGACGGGCGCAAAGATGCATCAGGAAATGCTCGCTCAGGACGCGGTGTACGACGACCCGGAGCTACAGGCATACATCAATCGAATCGGACAACGGCTGGTTGCCAACAGCGATAAGCCCACTATGGCTTTCACATTTACTGTCGTTGATAGCCCCGATATCAATGCGTTCGCGCTGCCGGGTGGCTATATCTATGTGAATCGAGGCCTGTTGGCCTACCTCGAGAATGAAGCAGAACTGGCGGGCGTATTGGGTCATGAAATCGGTCATGTGACAGCGAATCATCATGGCCGCCAGCAGGGTGCCGCCGTGACGAACGCCATAGTCGCTAACACCGCCTACATCCTCACCGGCAGCGGAGATCTGGCAGATGCATCCAACATGTATGGCAACGAACTCATCAGCGGCTTTGGGCGGGAAATGGAGCTGGAGGCGGACGGCCTCGGGGCAGAGTATATGCACGAGTCCGGCTACGACCCTGAATCACTGCTGGAGGTGATCGGTGCTCTCAAAAATCAACAAAATTTTCAACGGGTGAAGGCGAAGAAGGGAGGCGCAGGCAGAGCCACCTACCACGGCCTCTACGCCACTCACCCGCGCAATGACCAGCGACTGAAAAAAGTGGTCAGCACTGCAGCCGAACTCGATACGGATACCTACACCGAGGACCCTTCCGTGCCGGGCGAATTTCGGCGCCATATTGAGGGTCTGGTCTGGGGCGACAGCGTTCAGAGCAGCCGTAGCAGTGATCGCTACTACCACAACAAGCTGGCTTTCACCTTCACGCAACCCGCGGGGTGGAGCGTCAATGCCGGTTCGCAAGCCATTGTCGCCAGTGCCGCCGACGGTTCTGCCGCACTGAACATCACAGTGCGAAGACGCGAGCCTGCCAGCACACCGCGCAAGGTTCTGGAAAGCAGTGCCGGGGGTGCCATTACCAATGGCGAGGCACTCGACCAGGCCGGACTAAAGGGCTTTACCGCGCTGTCGACCAGCACATCCGGGACACGCCGGCTCGCAGTGATCGACTACAGGAACCTCAGCTATCTTTTTGATGGGGAGGCCCAAAATTTCTCATCACAAGACAGTACGCTGCTTGAAATGATAGAGAGCTTCAGACCCATGCATCCGCAGGAACAACGCGCCAGTAGCGGAAGCCATGTGCACTATATACAAGTACCACGGGGCGCCACCCTGGCCAGCCTGGCCGCCGGCATGCGAATTCCCGATGCCGAGGACCAGCTGCGCTTGTTGAATGATTTTTATCCGCGCGGCGAGCCCCGAACGGGAGACTGGATAAAGATTATTCGGTAGGGTTCGAGTCCGGCTCGCGCTGCTGTATCAGCACCCAGGGCGCTGCCACAACAGCCCACAACACAGCGTGAGTGTCGTACCAGTGCAGGGCCTGTTCCTCGCTCACCGAGGCAATGTCGCCGCCCTCTATCCAAGCCTGAAACACCTGGCTGTTATCCATGCCCAGCTGCACGGCCACCTCCACCAGATCAAGCGTTGCAGAGACAATGACCACGTTGCCGCGAGCATAGTGTGTCTGCAGGTCATGCCAGGGAATTCGAGCGGTCTGGCCGTGGTACTCGCTCCGCAGCAGCGCCTCCCGCCCAACCGGTCCATCATTCATGCAGCGAGTCTGCGACATAGGGGTTAGCCTGACGCTCCTGGCCGAACGTTGACGTGGGCCCATGGCCGGGAATAAAGGTGATGTCATCGCCCAGAGGAAACAGCTTGTCGCGTATGCTGGAAATCAGGTCAGCGTGGTTACCCCTTGGGAAATCCGTACGACCAATAGAGCCCTGAAAAATGACATCACCGACCCAGGCGACTTTCTGTGCCTCGTGAAGGAACACCACGTGCCCGGGGGTGTGTCCCGGACAATGAATGACGTTTAGCACTTGCGCGCCCACCGTCACTGTGTCGCCCTGGTTCAGCCATCGATCAGGCGTAAAGGCTTCCGTAACGGGGAAACCTGACATCTGGCACGCCTCCGGCAACCCCTCAAGCCAGAAATTGTCTTCTGCGTGAGGGCCCTCAATGGGTACACCCAACTGCTGTCGAAGCACATCTGAGGCGGCACAGTGATCGAGATGGGCATGGGTGAGAATCACCTTCTCTACTTTGGCATCCAGTTGCTGCACAGCCTCCAGTATTCTCTCGATGTCACCGCCGGGATCAACAATTGCCGCGTGTCCAGTGTCTTCGCAACGGATAACGGAGCAGTTTTGCTGATAGGGCGTGACAGGGACAATAGTGCATTGAATGGACATGGAATCGGTCTCTTTGTTCTAGGTCTGGCATTTTGCTCAATGGGGAGGCGGTACAAAATCTCCAACGTCATCACCATCATGATCCGCGTGGGGATCGAGGAATACAGTCTCATCAAATTTATTTTCACTGCTGCCCACGATCAAAGAGACCACCGAATCACCCGTCACATTCACGGCCGTGCGTACCATATCAAGCAGACGGTCGACGCCAATGATCAGTGCTATGCCCTCAACCGGCAATCCCACCTGAGACAAGACCATTGCCAGCGTTATCAGGCCGACACCCGGCACCGCAGCGGTGCCAACCGATGCGAGAGTAGCGGTGAGAATCACGGTAAGGTAAGCCACCCAGGACAAGTCTACGCCATACACCTCGGCGATGAATACGGTCGCCACGCCCTGCATAATGGCCGTGCCATCCATATTAATCGTGGCGCCGAGCGGCACAGTGAAACCCGCCACCGAGTTGTCCACGCCAAGCCTCCGCTCTACCGTACGCAGCGTGACAGGCAAGGTCGCACCGGATGACGCGGTACTGAAAGCGAACGCCCAGACGGGGCGCATCTTGGAGAGCAACATAGCAGGAGAAAGACCGGTCAACCCCTTGAGCAGGAGGCTGTAGACGATCAACGCGTGGAACAGCAATACGGCGAGAACAGTGAAGAAATAAGTCGCTAAATCGAAAATAGCCGTAATGCCCAGCGTTGCAAACAACTTGCAAAGCAACGCGAACACGCCGTAAGGGGCCAGGTGCATGAGCACTTCGACCATTTTCATGACCACCGCTTCCATATCGTGGAAGAAATGCGCTATTCGTTGCCCCGGCTCTCCCGCCCAGGATATGGCCAAACCAAACAGCAGGGCAAATACGATGATTTGTAGCATCTTCCCTTCCGCCATCGCCTGAATCGGGTTGGAGGGAAATATATTGACCAGTACGTCGGTCAGCGGCGGTGCCGGCTTCGGCTCAAAGCTTGCCTCCCCTGCGAATTCAACACCACTACCCGGACTGACTAACACCGCAAAGGTAAGGGCCGCCGTAACCGCGAGGGCAGTAGTCAGCAAATAGAAAAACAGGGTCTTACCCGCAATCGGTCCCATCCGCGAGCTGTTCCCCAGAGAACTGGCCCCACAGATGAGCGATACAAACACCAAGGGAACAACCAGTAACTTCAGAGACGCCACGAAAATGCGTCCCACGACGTCCAGCAAACCGTCAATCAGATACACTTCCAGTGCCGAGCGAACCATTTCGGGAAGCGTCGCGCTACTCAGCGTCATACTCAAAAGCGAGCCCGTCAAAATGCCCGCAACCATCGCGATCAGAATACGGTTGGTAAGGCTCACTCCGGGCACCCACCCTTGTCGTATCCGCTGACCCCGGGGTCAGCGCAGGCGGTACAGGGCGAGGCAAACTCTTTGCGATCGCCACCAGACAGGCGGGCGCAGGTAGGAGCAAACTCCATGGTGCACACCTGAGGACGCGGCTCACTGCATTCAAATGCTACATCAGGTGTCGAGGCACAGCCTACCGCCACCATTAAAAGCGCCAACACGCTGACGATTCTCATCTATTTCTCCCCGCCGGAGGCCATTGTCCCGGCTGTGCGC
Source organism: Halieaceae bacterium (assembly GCA_024224435.1). Lineage (GTDB taxonomy): Bacteria > Pseudomonadota > Gammaproteobacteria > Pseudomonadales > Halieaceae > Marimicrobium. The sequence goes on along the minus strand of JAAENL010000081.1, from coordinate 3,324 downwards.
AGCCTACCATTGTCATGCGCTCGCCGCACTGGGAACCTGCGCAAATTAGCCTTAGCGACTTCCCTTCTCCAACATCTGCCGGGCGATTGAAATCATATTTTCATAGCTTTCCACACCCAAAAACTCATTAGTCCCGTGCACTGAATTAACCTGTTCCATTGAGACCTTGTTACCGTGAAACCGGTACTGGTTATCGCTGACGTCCACGTAATGGCGGCTATCGGTGGTTGCCACCAGCAACGACGGGACCACCACCGCCTCGGGATAAACCTCAGCGACGGCCTCAGCAATAACCGCAAAACCGTCGCCTGTATGGTCAGATACTGGCGAGGGGTCTGACCACGCGTCATAGCTTATCTCCACGAGCGGGTCGTCCACGATCTCTGTAATACGCGCTACAACGGTGTCTGCGGTATCCCCGGGCAGCAGCCTGAAATTGATTTTTGCCTCCGCGTACTGGGGTATGACGTTTTCCTTCACGCCCGCATTAAACATAGTCAGCGCCGTGGTGGTTCGCACAAAAGAGCTTGTCACTGGGTCCTCAGCCAGCTGACTCGCCAAAAAATCGCCCGTCAACCACAGGTTCTCGAAAACAAACCGCTGCGGCTGGTCGATGTGCGGCGCGATTGTCTCGAACATGGCCTGGACGGGACCCACAAGCCGGGGCGGATACGGGCTGTTTTCCACCCGCTCAAGCGCAGCAGAAAGGCGCCCAATAGTGCCAGTTGCGGGCGGACGCGAGGAGTGGCCACCCTCTCCACTGGTCGACAGCGTCACCGTCAGGTAACCCTTTTCTGCGATACTGACAAGGCCCAGCGGGCGCCCTGGCAGCAGGGGGCTTTCATCAATCAGAAAACCACCCTCATCGATCATCCAGGCGCTATGCAGGCCTCGCTCCTTGAGTCTCGCAGCCAGAGCGACGGCCCCTTGCGGTCCGCTAATCTCCTCATCATGCCCAAACGCAAACAATACCGTGCGCCGCGGAGTGAAGCCCTCCTCCAGCAATGATTCGGCAGCTTCCATCAGGCTGAGCAGGCCCTGTTTGTCATCAAGGGTGCCCCGGCCGTATATTCGCCCGTTGTCTATAACACCCTCAAAAGCAGGGTAATCCCAGTCAGTCTCTGTACCGGGTTCTACCGGGACAACATCCATATGCGCAGTGAACATCACGGGAGACAGACGCGGATCGCTGCCGGGCCAAAGCATCAACAAGCTGTAGTCATTGACCGTTTCTACCTCTAACTCAGTAAAAACGCGGGGGTAATGCGACTTCAGAAAGTTGTGAAACCGCAGAAACTCGGGATAGTCGATACGACTGCGGTCCTGGTAACTGATCGTCTTAAAACTCACCGCCTCTGCCAGACGCTCGGCGGCAGCGTTGGCGGCCTGGCCTGGGCCACTCGTCAGAGACAGTATCGGTATCAATAAAAGCAGGTATCGTCGCATGGCACTCTCTCCACCGTATCTCTGTTTGCTATGACGCTGTCGCGGAATTCAGTCGCACTCTAACCACCGCTTCCTGCGGACGCAAATCTGCTCAACGCTCAGTTGACGGCGACCGCGCAATGGCGCCCCGGTTGTTCGGGCTTTTTTTCAGGCCGGCACTGCAGGACGCGATAGACATCGCGTGTTTCAGCACGCTCGAGAGTCACCGTCTTGGGCCCTTACCAGCCGACTCGTCATCGGCCTGAGTAACCGCTGAATACCGCGATGTTTCCCAACACGACAGCATCCCGCGAATTCTCCAATTTTCGCTGTCTCACCTTCCTCCCAATTAGGCGCTATACTAAGGAGGCGAGCACGACAAAATATAAATGCCTCAAGCCAGAGCACGGCGAGAGAGGCTTCATTCGCCCCCATGGCACCGGAGGTATCCGGGTACAGGAGGTCTATATGTTGCAATCCGTAAATCTGCGCGACTATATGTTGCACAACCCGGTTAAATTATCGCCGGACGATAATGTCATGGATGCCATGCAGATCATTATTGAGCACAAGATTTCCGGTGTCTGCGTCGTCGATGCTCAGGATAATCTCGTGGGAATACTCTCGGAAATGGACTGCCTCGAAGCCGTTCTCGGAGCTGTGTATAACAACACCAGTATTGGCATTGTCAGAGATCATATGACATCTGACAATCTTGTAGTCGCCCACCCCAATGAAGATATCGTAGATGTCGCACAGGACATGCTGCACAAAAATAAGCGGCGTAGACCCGTTGTCGAAAACGGTAAACTCATTGGCCAGATAACCTGTCGGCAATTACTCAGCGCTGTAATGAAATTCCGCAATTAACACCATTACGATCCCTGCCAACCGAAATCTTCCGCGCGCAGCTCTATTTGCGTATCAACCCGTCGGGTCACCCATGCCCTGATCCACGGCAAAACGCTATCAAACAGCCCCGGGGTGCTATGCAGTAGCGGCAACGTTGCGAGGACCGTATCACCAGACGCGTTGAGCGGCAGAATGTGCTGCGTCGCCCCGGGCGCGACCTCTATTGCCAGCCCATCCCAATCGACCTCCACCGCATGTATAACTTCCCAGGCGACCTCGTCCGCCAACGCCAGCACCTCGCGCATGAGTTCCTCGCAGATTGTCTTTGCTGTCGATATTTTTGATTGGTACTTGAACTCAACACGAATTCCCCGGTGGGAACAGGACCACAGCCCTTGACCAAAGTGCCAGTTGGGCGAAACAGACGCCCTGGCAATCGGAATCGGCCCGGAGCCCACCTCACCCGGCAGGAATTGCTCGCAGCGATAACGCGCACAAAATTGCTCCAGCACGCGATGTTCAAACAGTCGCTGCTGCAGCGGTCGCGGATGGCTCAGGATTAAAAATCGGCGGGATACAAACAGAGCCAGGGGCTTGCGATCTTCAACCACCAGACTCACCGGCAGGCCCATTTCGACATCATCTACCAAGCGCTGTAACTCGCCCGCATAACCGGCCACAGAGCGAGACCAGCCACTCAGCCCTTTATCTGCTTGCGCGCTTCTACTCTCCTTCCGGGCAAGCGTCACTTCATCCCGGTAGGCACGAGACAACTCAGACAGTGCCAGGCTGACAAACGCCGAGCGCAGAGCGGAATCCGCGTGCTGAAGATAACCGGCAGTCCTGAGAAATCGACTCTGCAGTGGGCGAGAATCGGACTCCGCCGCCAAAGCCGGCCGAGCGATCGCGCAACACAGGCAAAGCACGCCGAGTAAAAAGAGGCCCTTCGCGACCCTTTCCAAGGGAGACGCAAGCAGGCTGTCGCCAAGACTGCCTTTCTTCACCATATTCCACCAAGTTATTGATAAATATACTTTAAATAGCGTT
>JAAENL010000080.1 GCA_024224435.1 Halieaceae bacterium | reverse complement strand
GATGCTGTAGAGCCTGGACACTGCCAATCGCCACACCAAACTGCTCGCGCACGCGAATATAATCCCGGGTAATCTCATTGGCAGCGGCCATGGCGCCCACTGCCTCAGCACACACTGCGCTCACTCCCCGGCCCAACACCTGCTCCAGCGCCGGCAGCGCAACGTCTTCCGCCCCCAACAGAGCCTCCGGACCAACTGAGACACTCTCCAGGCTTAGATCACTGGCCCACTGGCCATCGAGAGTCTTGAAGTCCTTACGACTGAGGCCCGGCAAGCCCTGCTCGAGCACAAACAGCGATACGCCCTTTTTGGTGCGAGCAGAAAGAATGAAACGGTCCGCCGACGGACCCTGGTAAACAACACACTTTTGCCCGTTTAACAGGAAGCCATCACCGTCTGCGTATGCCGTTGTGGCAACATGTGCGGGGTCAAAGCCCGACCCGGGCTCCAAGTACGCAAGCGCCAGGGTCAGGTCACCCGCAATTATCTGTGGAATGATATCTGCCTGCTGCACCTCACTGCCCGCTAACGCAACCAGCCCCCCAGCCAGAACCACCGTGCTGAGGTAAGGCTCCAGGACCAGCCCACGACCCAGAGTTTCCATCAGAATTGCCGTATCGACCGGTGTTCCACCAAACCCACCGTGCCGTTCAGCAAAGGGCAAAGCCAGCCAGCCCATCTCGGCAAACAGCCGCCAGTGTTCGGTGCTGTAACCGGGATCACTGTAGACCAGAGCAGCGCGATCCGTGTTCTGATAATGGTCGGCAACGAAGCGCTTCAAACTGTCACGCAACATGCCCTGCTCTTCAGTCAGGTTAAAATCCATACCCTCAAGTCCCCAGCAACATGCGCGAAATGATATTGCGTTGAATCTCGTTGGAACCGCCAAAAATAGTCGCACCGCGTCCATACAAATGCTCTGCGAGGATACCGTGCCGGTGATCTGGCCCCACTTCCATATAACTGTCAGACACTTTCATCGAATCATTTTCATAGGGCACACCGTACATACCCAGGCTCTCAACCAGTAACTGCTTTAGCCCCTGCTGGATTTCGCTCCCGCGGATCTTGAGAATTGATGGCTCTGGGCCAACAGGCTCACCCTGCAATTCCTTCGAAAGATAGCGCAACTCCGTGTACTCAAGCGCCTGTAAATCTACTTCCAGCCTGGTTATACGGCGGCGAAATTCTGCACTACCCAGAAGATATGTCGATCCTACTTTCTGCTCTGATGCGATACGTTTAAGGCGCTGTACCAGGTGCCGGGATTGAGCCACACGCGCAACAAAACTGCGTTCTTTCTGGAGCAGGTACTTGGCGTAGGTCCAGCCTTCGTTCTCCTCACCAACACGATTTTTCACCGGCACCCGAACGTCACTGAGGAACACCTCATTCAGCGTATGCCCCATATCGAGACCTATAATGGGCTTGATTTCAATGCCCGGTGTGTCCATATCAATCAACAGGAAGGAAATTCCTTTCTGAGGTTTAGCCGCCGGATTGGTGCGTACGAGGCAGAACATGCGGTTCGCCCAGTGAGCATAACTGGTCCAGATTTTTTGACCATTTACAAGATAGTCGTCAGCCTCTCGCACCGCGCGGGTTTTCAGGTTGGCAAGATCGGAACCCGCTCCCGGCTCTGAGTAACCCTGACACCAGACATCCTCAGACTTCAGGATACGGGGCAGGTAAAAAGCTTTTTGCTCCGCATTCCCGAAAGCGATCAATACCGGGCCCAGCATGGTGATTCCAAAAGTCGGCAAAGGTGCACAGGCGGCAGCGAACTCCCGCGCCGCAATGTACTTCTGGGTGAGCGTCCAGCCTGTTCCACCGTATTCAACGGGCCAGTTGGGCGCCATCCAACCCCTGTTGTAGAGGATCCGTTGCCAACGAATAAGGTCTTCGTTGCCCACGATCAGGCCTCGAGCGCACCTGTCGCGAATGTCATCCGGTAATTCCTCTGCCAGGAACGCCTGCAGCTCCTGCTCAAACATCAAGTCCTTATCGCTGAACGCCAAATTCATAAACTCGCCCTCCCCGCCACGCGCCTGCTGCCGGTGTGGAAAATTGTTAGCTTACTATCTATAATCATGCACATCATATGTACGCGAATCATATCCCCCTCGCTGACATTTGAACACCTTTACACGCCCTTGGAGGAAGTTTGCACATGGCTGGATTACTGGAAGGGAAAGTCGTACTCGTCACCGGCGCTGGCCAGGGCGTAGGCCGCGATATCGCGTTACAGGCGGGACAGGCCGGCGCGAAAGTGATGGTCAATGACCTCGGCACCAGCATTACCGGCGAAGGAATCGACACCACCCTGGCAGAGCAGGTCGCACAAGAAATTCGCGCTAGCGGCGGGGAGGCCTCGTCCTGCGCCGCTAGCGTAACCGACCGAGTCGCAGTGCGCGCCATGATCGAGCAATGCCAGGACGAGCTCGGGGGGCTTAATCACCTCGTCAACAATGCCGGCATACTGCGAGATCGCATGTTCCACCGTATGTCAGACGAAGAATGGGATGCGGTCATCGACGTACACCTCAACGGAGCACGCAATATCGCCTCCGCCGCCTGCGATATTTTCAGGCAGCAAAACGGAGGGAGCATGGTGCACATGACGTCCACCGCAGGTCTGTGTGGCAATCTGGGTCAAGCCAACTACTCGGCTGCCAAACTTGGCATCGTCGGCCTGTCCCGCTCTATCTCGATTGACATGGCGCGCAGCAACGTGCGCTCCAACTGCCTTGCCCCCTTTGCCTTCAGTCGAATGACTGCCACTGTTCCCACGAAAGGCGGCGCGCAGAATCCTGATGAGGAACCCTACCTGGAGAAGATCAAGAAGATGGCGTCAGAAAAAATTCCTCCCCTCATCACCGCACTGGGATCTGACGCTGCAGCCCACATCACAGGCCAGATTTTTGCCGTGCGCGGCAATGAAATTTTTCTGATGTCACAGCCGCGACCACTGCGTAGCGTTCATCGCTCGGAAGGTTGGACGCCAGAAACCGTGCTTGAGCACGCGCTCCCCGCCATGCAGCGCGACTTCTACGGCCCTGAGACATCACGCGACGTATTCAACTGGGATCCAATCTAGCAACGCAGACCAGCCACAGGAGATAAACACCTATGACAGAACGCAAAGAGACCCTCGGCACCCTTTTTCAGGATGTCGCCAGGCTTCGGGTGTTCTGTTTCAACAGTCTGCTCAAGGATCTGGACCTTACCGCTACGCAAGCCTGGGTTCTATCGACGCTGATGGAAGAGGAGGGAATTATACAGGGTGATCTCGCACAAAAGCTGGGGATACGCGCCGTTACCCTCGGTGGATTGGTCGACCGCCTGGAGGGTAAGCAATGGATAGAGCGTCGTCCCGATGATCGAGACCGTCGGGCCAAACGGCTATGGCTGACGCAGGCAGGTCGAAAACTCGAGAAACGCATCAATATATCGTTACAGGATGTACACGATATCTCTATTGGTGAGCTACCGAAAGAGGATGTCGAGCAACTGCGCACCATTGTCACACGCGTGCGCGAAAATCTACGAAACCATAAACGCCAACTGGACAACACCTGAACCTCCACCGGGGCTATCAGCTTTCACTGTGCGTCGCGGTCGAGTGAGTAAAAAAAGCCTGGCCAATAGCAGCGCCGCTACGGTCGTTTTACCTTGCGCTACCCATTGCTGACATTAAGCCCGACCTAAACTCATTCAGGCCTCGCCATGCGTCGCGACAGCAAAAAAGTGAGTAGCATACCCACCGAGCAAATCACTGCCATCAACGTGAAGTAATGCTGGAATCCAACAACGCCAGGATTTGCATCAAGTATACGACCGGTAATGGCGGCGAAGAATATATCTGGCGTGAAGCCCAACACTGAAATCAGCCCGACAGCACTTCCAGTGGCTCGCCGATCCACGCGAGACTCCTCAATCAGACTGAAATAAATCCCTCTCAACGCATAGACCGCAATAAACGTGAACATCAGGTTAGCGATAATCAGTGTCAGGGACATGCTGGATATCGCATCACTACCCAACAACAAAAAAGCCAGCGCGCCAAGCAGAAACATGGACCCCACCACGCGACTGGCGCGCCAATAATCTGCAGAAAGGCCGGCCACCACAGCGGCGACAGGACGACTGTAGCTGGCCCAGGTGTTTAACCCCGCAGCCTCGACCTGGTCCATGTGCAATACCTGCACCGCGTATACACCATAGTTATCGAGTGACTTGAAACCACAGTATGCACACACGACGATCCCGGCCTGTAACCAGACACGAGGCTCGTTCAGCACAAAATTCGGTCTGACGTGGCTTTTTGACGAGGGCTCGACTGATGGGAGAATGTACCAGAGCAACAGCGCGCCCAGTAGGATCGTGACCGTGTAAAACATGATCACCGCCTGCATTGCCGCTGCGCTGTCTCCCGACTGGCTCATTCGATCACTGAGCAGGAACAGGGCCATCGTCGCGAGGACACTGGCAATCAGCCCACGACCGCCGTCCAGCAAGCCGAATGCAAAACCCTGGGCATCTCGCCCTCCCCACTCTCGTGTAGCCTTGATAAGAGCTGCCCAGAACAGGAGTATGGTCGTTAAACCCCAATAGGCAAACAGCGCATACAAGCCCGCGTGACCCGGCAGGGTGTAAAGGTAAAAGCCTCCGGCAGCCGTGGCGAGCAATGACGCCACCATAAGACTGCGCGCTGAGTAACGATCCGCGATCACCCCTCCAGGGAAATAAGACATCAGAGCCACCACGCCGAACAAAGCAAAAATATCACCCAACTGCGTGTTACTGAGCTGAAAAGTATCGAGCATTGTCGGGCGAAAAAAGCGGGGGATATGGAAAGGTAAGCTAAATATCACCTCGCCCGCCAGAATAAGGGCGAGCAAGGTGGCGTAACGGTTTGTGCTAGCGGAAGAAGTCACAATCACAGTCTGCGGCCCACTATTCTGGCACACCAAGATAATGCACGCTGAACAGTTGTCCATCGTCACACCAGCTTCGCTGCACTTGCAAGCCCGCCGTCGCTGCCAGCTCCGCAAAACTTTCGAGACTGTACTTGTACGAGTTCTCTGTGTGCACCGACTCCCCCTGTTCAAAAAGTACAGGAATACCGCCAACATTGACTGTCTGTTTTCTCTTGCTGATCAAATGCATTTCAATGCGTGAGCGCTCCGTATTGTAGAACGCTTGATGACTAAACATGTCAAGCTGAAAATCAGCATCGGCTATAGCATTCACTGCACTCAAAACGTTCAGATTGAAGGCTGCGGTCACACCCTGCGCATCGTTATAGGCGGCGTTTAGCACCGTCTCTGATTTCTGCAAGTCAACCCCAATCAACACGCCGCCCCCCGGCCCTATAAGAGGCCGCAGACCCGACAGGAACGCGCGCGCACTCGCTGGATCCATATTGCCAATGGTAGAGCCGGGATAAAATACGACCCGCTTACCCGCAGGGAGCTGTGTGTGCTCCTGCCAGGGACCCGAAAAGTCTGCACAGACTGCTTGAACATTGAGCCAGGAAAATTCTTTACCCAATTGCCAGGCGGACGCAGAGAGAAATTCGGCAGAAATATCCAGCGGGATATACGCAGAGGGGTGAAGTGCATCAAGCAACAAGCGCACCTTTTCACAATTGCCACTACCGGGCTCAATCAATACGCCGTGCCGTCCAACCAGTGACGCGATATCCTCAGCGTTATGTTTGAGAATTGCCTTTTCCGTCCGGGTCGGATAGTACTCCGGCAACTGCGTAATTTTCTCAAACAGCTCCGACCCTCGGGCGTCGTAAAAAAAACGTGGATTAATCTGTTTTGGCGCACACCCGAGGCCCTTGAGTAAGTCCGCCAAAGAATCGACTTGCGCCGGCTGCTGATCCTCAAAGCTAACATTGTCTAACTCGACCGCTGCGACTAACTTCATACTTTTACTGGCCTCCTCAGACCTCATACATCTCGTGCGAGTCGCAGACCACTGAACTGCCAGCGATCGTTCGGGTAGAAAAAGTTCCGGTAGGTGGGTCTTACGTGGCCACTTTGGCTGACACATGAACCACCCTTTAGCACCCACTGATTCGCCATGAACTTACCGTTATATTCCCCAATAGCGCCCTCGCCAGCACTAAAGCCCGGATAGGGCCTGTAAGCAGAGCCCGTCCACTGCCAGCAGGCATCGTACAACTGCAGTAGCGGGCTATCACCCGAGGCTGGCTCAGGATGCAAGCAACCCGCGTTAAATACCAGTGGCGTGAAGGCTTGCATGCGAGCCGCGAACTCCCATTCGAATTCAGTGGGCAGCCGCGCGCCCAACCAACTGGCATAGGCATCCGCCTCGTAGCCGCTGAGGTGGCAGACCGGGGCATCAGGGTCTCTGCGACGCAGCCCAAACAAGGTAAACTCCCAGCGGCCATCATCACGGTCAAGCCAGTAGAGCGGGCGTTGCCATCGCTCTTCCTGCAGTAATGTCCAGCCATCTGCCAGCCAGTGCTGATGGTTGTTGTAACCACCATCATCGACAAAGGCCTGATATTCCCTATTTGTGACTAGACGATTAGACAGTGTGAACGGCTCCAGGTAAACACGGACAGCGGGAGATTCATTGTCAAAAGAAAAATCAGCTGCATCTGCAGGCAGTCCCGCCTCAAAAAGCCCGCCTTCGTACTGACGCCATTGCTGTTCTGCCGCTGGCACACTGGGCGCCATACCGGCTGCTGACAGTTCAGCGAAGGCGGGCAACAGCGGATTCGCGAACAGGGAATACTTCAAATCGGTATAAAATAATTCCTGATGCTGTTGTTCGTGCTGTATCCCCAAACGGCAACGTTGCAAAACAATGTCACGCTGCGGGTGAGAACCATCATCAAGTAATTCAACCATCGCACAATCAACCTGCTGTCGGTAAGTCAACACGTCGGCGACGGTCGGCCGCGACAACAAACCACGCTGAGCACGAGCGTACTGGTTTCCTACCCCGTTGTAATAGGAGTTAAAGATTTCTTCATACAATGGGTGACATGCTTGATACCCCTCCAGATAGGGGTTTAGCAGAAAGGTTTCGAAAAACCAGCTGGTATGAGCAAGGTGCCACTTGGGGGGGCTCGTAAAAGCCTCTGCCTGCAGTCCGTAGTCTTCAATCTCCAGACGCTCGCAGGCGTCAAGAGACTGCTGCCTGGTACACAGGAAACTCTGGGAAATGCCATTACTCGCCATTTAACGTTACCGCTTTCGTTGTCACACACAAACCTCCTACCTCGACATAGTTTGGCGCCCATCTTGACCGTAACCGCCCGCCTGAGGAGGAGCACTGATGAGCCAGCAAGCAGTCGAATCGGGATGACCAGTAAGCGGCCAACACTCGCATCGCCGATCCCGTCGCCGCATCTTCCATCACACCGTACTGCGGTGCAAAGTAGCGCAACTCTATCGCCCCATCCGCCACCTCGGGCCGCGCTGCTGTACAAATCAGCGCCCGCTGGGTGTAATTGGCCAACGTCTCATTTGGCGGCGTGAGCGAGCGCAAATCGAAACCATCGGGCCATTGCAAAACCATGTAACCCGACGAGCCACCGCTGCATGCCGCAGAAACTGGATTCGATGGTACGGACAGCAAGTCTCTTACCCAGACCGGTACCTCACATGCTTGCATTTCCAACGCGGAGAAGCGCAGCCATGTCTCCTCCCCGGATTGCCAACTTTCCACACGGCTACCCTGCATGAAAAGGGTGAGCGCCTGTTGTCCCAATCTGCCCATCCACGCATGGGAAGCGGCCATGAGTCCGTGACCGCAGCATTGAATTACCTGTCCACCGGGGCTGTAACACTGCAGCACGACCGCGGCTGGAATGTCAGACGTTTGCAGCCAGCTAACACAGGTCGTGGTATCTGACCACGAAGGAAGCACTTCGGTTGGCTTCCTATCCAGCATTATCAGACGACACCGATTGCCGCCGAGACCCGCAGCACCCTTTGCAAGATCAACAAACGCTGTTATCAATTGACAGTCGATAAACCGCTCCCTCTTTATTCGCTGCCACTATATACACCGGCGTCACGCACAGTTGCTGACATCGTTCATCACTTTTTCCGTCTAAAAAAGTCCGCATACACGCTTCACCCGCGTGTAAGCACCCTACTGACCTTTCTTAAACGTCACGAAAGTTTGCCCCTTCCCGGCGCGCAACCTATTCTCCAAAAATTCCGGGGTACCGGCAGGTGGTGTTGGGCGAATCCGAAAAAACCTTATGCAGCGTCAATACAACGCAGGACTTCGGCCTGATAGAACTTTCCGCGCTCATTCAGAAGGTCCAGCAAGTGCAATGAAGTCGGTACAAACGCTAAACCGATTTCATGCTCCGGATGCCACTGAAAAATTGAACCGCCCAGCCCCATCCAACCATAAAAACCCTCTCTGCCCCCATTGAACGCCTTCTCCAGCAGGGAGCTTTTTTCAGTGAGCGGCAAAAAACTATCCACTCCGCCCTGAGTAAAGCGGGTGGGCATAAAGTTACCCATCTCTGCAGGGAGCGGATGATCGTGCAGGGCGGACCAGCCCGCTCTATCGAGACAGAGATCCCCGTCCAATTCTCCACCGGAGGCCATGATGGCTGCGACTTTAGCCAGGCTGCGCGCGTTGGCATGGGTATTCGCCGACGGAGTTTCACCTTGCATCATGCCTGCTTCATTAAAAATATCGATATTCCTCATTCCCTCGACGGGAGCCGGCTGGGCACGACCACCCCTCCCCTTGCGCAACGCCCACAGCGGCCGCCACACCCGCGCGATCAACTGGAAAAGATTGTGTTGCACACGACGACCGAACAGACGCGGCTTGAAGCTTTGCAATATGTGTGTTTTTGGGTCCAGCAGTCGAACAGGCGCCACCTGCTCGAGCTGCGCCTCCTCCAGACCGATGAAAATATCCACGTCCAGCGCAGCCGACAGGTCCTCTCGCAGGTACTCCCCGATGGTACGACCAGCAGGGTCGACACGGCGGTACAGCTCATTCGCTATCCAACCGCGGGTCATGGCGTGATACTCGCGTCGAGAGGATCCACCAGTTGCAAACCGTTGCGCTTCTTGCTCAATGATTTCGCCCACCCGGTTTTGCTTTATATTTGGCGTCAGCAAATCTGTTGTGTTGATCGAGCGACTAAAATTTGCCAATCCAGCTTCGTGGCGCATTAAATCAGCCACCCGCACCGACTCCTTGCCATCACCGGTAAAGGCGGGCCAGTACTTACTCACGGGGGCCTCATAATCAAGCAACCCCTTCCCTACAAGCGAGGCAATCGCAATCGACTCCAGGCTTTTCCCGCTGCTGAAAACATTCACCAGCGAGTCACCGGAAAATTGCGGCGTGTCGGGATGAGTCGCCCACAGATCGACGACTTTCCTGCCCCGGTGATACACACACAACTGCGCATTTTCCTCGGCGAGAGTTCGCATATTATGCTCGAAGAGGCTTCTTACCCTATCAAAGGCCGGGGCCGTCTCGCCGTGCACCAAGGGTTGCTTATCTCTGCGTTTTGCCATGTTTAAGTTATCCTGATCACTTCAAAAGTCGCGCTGTGCCGCTAACAACAACCGTTTAGCCTGCTTCAGATGCGGAATGTCCAACATTTTTCCATCAAGCCCGACAGTGCCTGCTCCATCACTGTCGGCGAAGGCCTGTACCACGCGCCGTGCATGCGCTATCTCATCCTCGCCAGGCGTAAAACACTCATTTATTATGGCGACCTGAGCCGGATGTATGGCCATTTTGCCACTGAATCCCTCTCTACGAGCGCTAATCGACTCCTGACGCAGACCGCTCTCATCGCGAAAGTCCAGATAGACCCCGTCCACCGGCTGAAAATTGCCTGCAGCACCCACTGCAAGGGCGCTTGTGCGACTGAGCTGATGCACCAGAAAGTGCTTGCCGCCGGCATCCGTGTTGGTGGTGGCACCAAGGTCCGTTGCCATATCCTCCGCGCCCCAGGTTATTGCTGACAGACGCTCCGATACACCGACAAAACTACCCAGGTTAATCAAACCCAGAGCAGACTCGGCGAGACTCATAATCCGCGTGATGCCTTTGGTCAGGCCATTCTGCTGTTCCAGCGCGGACAGATAGTGATCAAGGCGGCGAACATCATCGCCATGGGAGGGCTTGGGCAAGAAAATTCCCGCAGGGGCGCCCGGCATGACGGCCACCAGATCCGCCAGCGTATGAGGAGTATCCAGCGCGTTTACCCGCACCCAGAGTTCACTGCCAGCCGCACTACTTTGTGCAGCAAGATACTCACCCACCCGAGCACGGGCATCCGCCTTGCTAGCTTCGGCAACGGAATCCTCAAGATCAAGAATCAGGGCGTCGGCTCCGAGACCCAGTGCCTTGCCGAGCTTCTTGTCACTGTCTCCGGGAATGAACATCCATGACCGGTTCACCATATGCACTCCTGTCGTCTAGCAGCCACGGAACTGCGGCTTGCGCTTTTCGGTGAAAGCAGTGACTCCTTCTGCCCAGTCGTCGGTAGCGGCACACTCAGCAAAGCCGCGCGCCTCCATGGCCAACTGCGCCGCCAAACTGTTGTCGTCCGAGGCGTAAATCAATTGTTTGGTATTGCCGATACCCACTGTCGGACCACTTGCCAGCCGTCCGATAATCTCTTGCGATACTGTATCAAGCTGACCCTCCTCAGCGACACGATTTACCAGCCCCATGGCTTGCGCGGTAGACGCATCGATAAAGTCTCCTAGCAGGGCGATCTCCATCGCACGCTTCACACCCACAAGTTTAGGAAGGTAGTAGGAACCCGAGCCGTCGGGGCATGTTCCAATGCCTATATAAGAGCAGGCAAAACGCGCGTCGTGAGAAGCAATGACAAGATCGCAGGCCATGGCCAGTGAAAAACCGAATCCTACCGCTGCACCCTGAACCACGCAGACCACTGGCTTTTTCATCTCACGCAGCGCTAGCAACAGGGGCTGCGTGACGTGTATGCGCTTGAGGAAATGGTTGTAGCGCTCTCCCTTGGATAATTTCGCCAGCTCAGCGAAATTCTTTACATCACCCCCCGCCATGAAGTTCTCACCCGCGCCCGCTATCACAATGCAACGAATGCTGTCGTCCTGGCCGAAATCGATCATGCTATCGACCAATGCGGTGCGCATTTCCGGCGACAGCGCATTCCTCGCCTCCGGCCGGTTGAAGGTAACCCGTGCGACGCCCCCGGATACCTTTATCTGCAGCTGATCAGTCACTGTTCTTGCTCCTTCTGCATTGCGCCACACTGTTGAGGCAACGAGATGCTGCGATTGAGATAAGACTCGCCCTGTCAGTAAGACTTGGGCATACCCAGCACATGTTCCCCAATGAAGTTCAGGATCATCTGCTCGGAAATAGGGGCAATACGCATAATCATGGATTCCCGGAACAGGCGCTCCACGTTGTACTCTTTTGCCACACCCATTCCACCGTGAGTCAGAACTGCTCGCTCCGCGGCTTTGAAACCCGCTTCAGCCCCAAGAAACTTGGCCGCATTCGCCTCTGCACCGCAAACTTCCCCCGCATCATACATACGCGCTGCCTTCTGACACATCAACCATGCGGATTCCAGCTGCATCCAGTTTTGAGCCAGAGGATGCTGGATACCCTGATTCATACCGATCGCCCGGCCAAATACTTCACGTTCCTGCGCGTAATCCGCTGCTCGACTCAAAGCATCCATTCCCAGCCCTACCGCTACGGAGCCGATGATTACGCGCTCGGCATTCATTGCGGTGAGAATATAACGAAACCCCTTACCCACCTCGCCGATCAGGTCGCTGTCGGGAATGAACAGGTCATCGATGAACACCATGTTGGAATCCACCGCCTTGCGCGCCATTTTCGGAATACGCTGCACTTCCATCTTGTCGCGATCGAAGTCTGTGTAGAAAAGGGTAATCCCATCGGAACGTTTTTCGCAGTCCTCCCGCTTGGTGGTCCTGCAAAGCAGCAGGTATTTGGTCGCTACCTGCCCGGTGGTTGTCCACATCTTACGGCCATTGACCTTCCAGCCACCTTCCACTTTCTCGGCAAAGGTCGTAATCCGGCTTGTGTCCAGACCGGCGTTGGGCTCAGTGACACCGAAGGCGACTTTATCTTTACCCTCCACCAAGTCGGGCACCCAGGCTTTCTTTTGCTCATCCGTGCCGAACAACAGAATAGGATGCGGTCCAAACAAATTAATCTGTATGGTCGACGCGGCGGCCATCCCGCCGCCACCATTGCCGACGGTGTGCATCATCATTGCGGCTTCGGACACGCCGAGGTTCTGACCACCAAATTCTTCCGGCATGGTAATTCCCAGCCAGCCGCCCTCGGCCATGGCCTGGTGAAACTCATGGGGGAAGTGACCGTCCTCGTCCCTGTCGCGCCAGTATTTATCGGGGAATTGCTGACAGACCTTGCTGACGCCTTCGCGAATAGCGAGCAGGTTTTCGTCCTGATCAAAAAATGTATTTGCACCCATACCGAGCTCTGTCAGTGACTGATTCATGCTTCACCTCCTTTTGGTTTGCAATGCATCAGGGCGGCGCGCTCGCAAATACATACCACTACGCCGTCCTGATTAAGACCCTCATGTTTGAAATTGACGATACCCTGGCCTGGACGGCTGCTACTGTCGCGCTTACTGACCACGGTCGTGCGGGTACGCACCGTATCTCCAAAAAATACCGGCGCGGGGAATGTAGTGTTCGTCATACCGAGATTGGCAACCGTTGTTCCCAGCGTCGTGTCTGTTACCGTCATACCAATCACCAGTCCGAGGGTAAACAGGCTATTCACCAACGGCTTGCCAAACTCGGTCTGAGCCGCATGATGATAATCAATATGCAGAGGCTGTGGGTTTAACGTCGCATTACAGAACCACATATTATCAGCCTCGGTGACCGTTCGTGAGAGCTCGTGCTCGAACACCATGCCCTCTCTCAATTCTTCATACCATAAACCTGCCATTGCTAATCGAACCTCCTCGTTAACTTCGCGCCCGGTGACGGTACCTGTTGGGCCTGTGCACTATAAACCGGGTGAAAACTTGACGCATTCTACTTAGGCGCCTTCCCTGCCGACGATCGTAACCGACGATACATTCTGGGAGGGAAACCCGCCCAGGTTGTGTGTCAGGCCGAATATTGGATCACTGATCTGACGCTTTCCGGCACGACCATTTAACTGCAGGTACATTTCGTAGAGCATGCGCAATCCGGTCGCCCCTATCGGGTGGCCAAAGCATTTAAGCCCACCGTCGATTTGACAGGGCAGTGCGCCATCAGCATCGTAAAAGCCGTCCAGAATATCGTGCGACGCCCTCCCCTCCTCGGAGATAAAAAGATCCTCCATGGTGATAAGTTCGGTCACAGAAAAACAATCGTGTACCTCTATCATACTTACCTGCTTTCGCGGGTCGGTGATGCCAGCCTCCTCGTAGGCCTTCCTGGCAGCAACCCGTGTCGTGTGAAAATAACTACCATCCCATTCGTTGTAAGATAATTCCCGGCCATTCGACACTGACAACTGCAGGGCCTTCACAGTAATAAGCTCTTTTTTACCAAGAGACCGCGCAATCTCCGGCGTCGTCACAATGGCACACGCGGAACCGTCACTGACACCGCAACAATCGTACAAACCCAGTGGCTCCGCAATCATAGAGGCATTAATCACTGTGTCTATATCGATTTTACGCCGTAAATGCGCTTTCGGGTTCAGCGCCCCATTGTCGTGACTTTTGACCGAAACATGACCCATTGCGCGTTTCAGGTCACCCTTATCCATTTTGTGTTTGCTTATATAAGCTGATGCAAGCTGTGCAAAGGATCCCGGAGCCGACACATTGGGCCAGTATAGGTCATTGACTGTTCCGCGGGTTCGCTGAGGCAAACCGCCATAACCGGTGTCCTTCAGTTTTTCTACGCCGATAGCAAGAGCGATATCACATGCACCAGCCGCCACAGCGTAGACGGCGCCGCGAAAGGATTCGGTACCGCTGGCACAGTAATTCTCAACACGTGTGGCGGGTATATAAGGTAGACGCAGTGCTGAAGCCACTGGCACTGCCGACTTACCCACGTGCTGCTCGTCCAGAGCCGTCGATAACCAGGCGGCTTCAATATCATCGGTGCCAATACCCGCGTCAGACAGCGCCTCGGTGTAGGCTTCCACCATCAGGCCTTCGGCGTTCGAATCCCAGCGCTCCCCAAAGCGAGAACAACCCATACCGAGAATGGCGACCTTGTCTCTGATTCCTTTGGCCATGACTTACTCTCCTGAATAAACCGGCGCCGCCTTCCAGTAGTAGCGGCGGAAACCCCGTTTGTGGTCGTAATCCCTCACCCGGAAAACCATGCGCATCGGCATCCCGACCTCGAGGCCTCGCTCGGCCTGTACGTCGGTAAAGTCAATCATGATGCGGCCGCCCTCCTGAAACTGCACCATCCCGTACCACGCTGGCGGACTTGGTGAATAGGTCAGCCTGTCGGAGGTATAAGACCGCAGCACCGCGGATGCGTCTGCAAACGGGTACTCATCCTGCGAATCCACTGCTGCACACGTCGGGTTTACACAGATCGGCGCGGCCGGAATTTGCGGCGTGCCGCAGTCTCTGCACTTACCCCCGATGAAACTCGTGGTCAGCGCCCGATTGCGATAGGCCGTTGTCAAACCCGTGTTCTTGTCAGTTTCGGCCCGGATCCCGTGCTCCATCGTGATCAGGCCATTAAAGGCAAGAAACTTGAAGTAATTGTCCTCATGCAATCGATTGTCCAGGCAGGCCTGAAGACCCTGTGCGCCGGCGCGCTGATCCATCAGAGCCGCAGTCGCCCGCAATAAAACCGTATCGCAGCCCTGCCCGAAGCCCACCACCAGTATCAGTTCGCCAGGCTGTGCACGCTCCAGCGCCCCGACCAGCATCAGCAGCGGATGGGCTGCACCAGTATTGCCACAGTTGCTGTGAAGATTATCCACCAGTGCATCCGCGGCGATACCTATTTTGCGCGCCAGAGCCTGTTGCTCCCGACTATTGCCAACAGGGCAGCAAAAATGGGCGATATCACCCACGTCTTTATCGGCGCTGCCCAAAATCGCAGACACCGCTTCGGGCACGATTTTCATCAGCCCCTCATCGCGCACCCAACGCGCTTCCCACTGGTAATCGAACTCTGACTCGGCGGTTCTAAAATGATCGATAAAATCGACACTGACGGTGTGCGTTTCCACCAGTTCGGCAATACATTCACCGTCTCCCACTAGCATTGCCGCCGCACCATCACCGTAGTTCATTTCGGCCGTTGACGCCGCCTTGGTACGACGCTTATCGGCTGCGACCACAAGGCCCTGCTCACCCTGCTCTGCCGCTTTAAACGCTGCAAGCAGCGCCGACGTTCCCGCTTTGCGAGAACCCGCCAAATCAAACGTCTGTAGATCGCGTCTCAGGCCAAGGGCCTCACCCGCCAGCGCAGCATTCTGCCGGTCGAGAAAAGGTAAACTGGTAGAGCCGACATACAAAGCATTGACGCCGGCCCTATCCCGATGGCGCAGGCAGGCACGGGCGGCTTCTACCGCCAGGGTGATCGCGTCTTCATCCCAGGACGCCATGGTGCGCTCGCCCTGTCCCAGCCCTGTAAGCGCAGGCTCAAACCAGCTGTGCGCAGCCGCAATCACCTTGCGCTGCAGACGCCGCTGAGGCAAATAAGCCCCTAACGCCATTAGACCGACAGGCATAACAAGTTACTCCCCGCTTACTGGATAAACAGACTATCGGGCGGCACCCCATTGCAGCAGCCCAAAATACCTCGCAGGCTATAATTTAGCATGCTTAGTATTTGCTTGCTATCACACCCATCAAAGGCGCGATTACTTGCCACAAAAGCGCGGCGGGCGCTTCTCCAGAAAGGCCTGCACGCCTTCTTTGCTGTCATAGCTGCTGCGCAACACCTGATTGACCTCCAGTTCGCGCCTGCACTGAGCCTCAAAGTTCGTGTTAGCAGACTCGTCCAGCAACTGCCTGGAGAGTGCCAAAGCGCGGGTTGGTCCCTGCGCCAGACGCCTGACGAGGGCTTCCGCGCGATCCTGCACTGCCGCGCCCTCCACACACTCTGTCACAAGACCGAGTCGTGCCGCTTCACCCCCACGCACCACCGCAGAGACCGCCGCTGAGGCCGAAGCGGGAGCCGTGTCCAGTGCGGGTAAGAATACAAACCCGGGGTTCAGCCCCGCTGCCCGCTGCAGTACCTGGTCCAGGGCAATGAATTCAACTTCATCACTCACCACAATCCAGTCGCCTGAGAAACCCAACAGCGCACCCGCGCCCGATACCCGGCCACGCAATGCCACTACCACCGGTACCCGACTTGTCCACAGCACAGACAACGCGGCATCCACGCCGACCTCTTTGTGTTGAACGGACAAACCACGGCCCTGGGACGGCATATCAAAGGCAAACGCTCCGGCCGCGCCACTGATTAAAGCCGCGCGCACTGCGTCACTGGCTTCAATCGTCTCAAACGCTGCCCGCAAAGACTCCCAGACGTTGCCGGCAGCCCCCGCACTCTCGCGCAATGTGACCCGAGCAATCGCTCCGTCTTCTTCATACATCACAGGTTCACTGAACATAAAAAGCGACTTATTCCCTACCGTCGGGCCCGCTGGGCGGACCCTTGTCTAACGCGGCGTACAGGTGAGACTGGACAATGGCACATCCTGCGCCCAGCCCGTAGCCGTTTTTTGCTCTCGACCGCGTTCTCATCGCTGTCACCGATCACGAAACCCGGCATGCCGTTTGTGCCTGCTATCCACCCTAAGACATACACCCAAACAGTCCCGTTACAGTGAATCATCATTTCCCCGGGCCGACTCCCTCGGAACGGCCTGCCAATCGTTGACAGCGGTTTGACCATCACTCTGGCAAGGCAGCTCGTATAGGTCAAGACAGGCATATTCCGCATAACCGGCGTGTTGCAGTCTTGCTTTCGGGCGGAGAAGACACGAGAATTCACCCATGAAAAGATTCCTGCTCAAACTCTCGCTTCTTCTCGCCGTCCTGATCTCCGGTCCGGCAGCCACGGACACGACCTATCCAGGCGCCGTGAAAACTATCGTTGAGCAGCGGTGCATGGTCTGTCACGGCTGTTACGTCTCTTTCAGTGAACTAGCGCCCACCGCGTTCTCCACTGTGTCCCTCCGCGCCGGCCTTGCGATC
>JAAENL010000079.1 GCA_024224435.1 Halieaceae bacterium | reverse complement strand
GCTCCTGATGATATTTCATAGAATACGCAGCCATAGAGTGAGGCTATCACACTTGTGGGCATAGCTGAGATTGCGCGTGTGGTGCCCATAGGCTATGCGACATGCATCAAGAACGAGAGGGAGTTCGAGCATGATCCGACTGGCAGTTTGCATCGCGGCACTGGCCGCGCTGGTGTCCTGTACCGCGCCGAGCGGCCCGGTGGACGATCCCAAGCGCGAGCTCGGGGATTTCGTGCTGGGTCACAACATTGTTGTCGCGCCCCAGTTTCAGCGCGGCCCCCTGTCGCGTCCGGCGGACAAAGAGGTGTTTATCACCTCGATGAAGAACGCCATCGACGCGCGCTTTGGCCGCTATGACGGCGATCGCACCGTGCATTTCGGCATCAACATCTCGGGCTATGTATTGGCTCAGGCCGGCGTGCCTCTGGTGTTGTCACCCAAATCGGCTTTGATCATCACGGTTACGGCATGGGATGACCGTGCGGGCGAGCGGCTTAACAGCGAAGCCCGTGAATTTATCGTTCTGGAAAGCTTCACCGGGCCGATTATTGGGTCGGGCATGACCATGACCGCTGAAGAGCAGATGGAAAACCTGACGTATAATGCTGCCAAGCAGATCGAGGAGTGGCTTTATGACAACCGCGCCTGTCTGGTGGACGACGTGCCAGCGGACGTCCTGAAAAGCTGCTGGAAGACCAGCAAGGAAGAACAAGCCGAACTGAAGAAAAAGGCTGAAGAACTCCGTTAGGAGAAAGCCTGCTTGATTTTTGTCGCGCAACGCAATATGTCGCGCGCGGTAGAGGTAACTCGGGTCACTAGGACCCCCCAACACGTAGAAGGCGCCCGAAATGGCTAAGGAAAAGTTTGAGCGCAGTAAACCGCACTGCAACATCGGCACCATTGGTCACGTTGACCACGGTAAAACCACTCTGACCGCAGCGATCACCAAACAATACGGTGACTTCAAAGCGTACGACGAAATCGACGGCGCGCCTGAAGAAAAAGCACGCGGCATCACCATTTCGACCGCACACGTTGAATATGAAACCGACGAGCGTCACTACGCACACGTCGACTGCCCCGGCCACGCTGACTATGTGAAAAACATGATCACCGGTGCGGCGCAGATGGACGGCGCGATCCTGGTTGTGAACGCAGCTGACGGCCCGATGCCGCAGACCCGCGAGCACATCCTGCTGGGCCGCCAGGTTGGTATCCCTGCCATGGTCGTGTTCATGAACAAAGTTGACCAGGTTGACGACGAAGAGCTGCTCGAGCTCGTCGAAATGGAAATCCGTGAACTGCTCAACGAATATGAGTACCCGGGCGACGACATCCCTGTGATCGCTGGTTCGGCTCTGGCCGCACTGGAAGACCGCGACGACAACATCGGCAAAGAGAAAATTGCCGAGCTGATGGCCGCAGTTGACAGCTACATCCCGCAGCCCCCGCGCGCTGTTGATGAGCCGTTCCTGATGCCGATCGAAGACGTGTTCTCGATCTCTGGTCGTGGTACGGTTGTGACCGGCCGTGTTGAGCGTGGCGTGATCAATGTTGGCGACAGCATCGAAATCGTTGGCATCAAAGACACCCAGACCACCACCTGTACCGGTGTTGAAATGTTCCGCAAGCTGCTTGATCGCGGTGAAGCAGGCGACAACGTTGGCGCCCTGCTGCGCGGTATCGACCGTGAAGCTGTTGAGCGTGGTCAGGTTCTTTGCGCGCCTGGTTCCGTGAACCCGCACACCAAGTTCGAAGCAGAAGCCTACATCCTGACTAAGGATGAAGGTGGCCGTCACACGCCGTTCTTCGCGAACTACCGTCCGCAGTTCTACTTCCGTACAACTGACGTGACTGGCACTGTTGAGCTGCCTGCTGGCACCGAGATGGTGATGCCGGGCGACAACCTGAAGTTCAACGTTGAGCTGATCGCACCGATCGCGATGGAGCAGGGCCTGCGCTTCGCGATCCGCGAAGGTGGCCGCACCGTTGGTTCCGGTGTTGTGTCCAAAATCGTCGAGTAATTCGCTCTAGCGAATGATCAATCGGAAGGGGCTGCCATTCGGCGGCCCCTTTTGTTTTTGCGCTTTGGTTTTGAACGTATTGCCTGGGGTCCGCTTGCGCGCGATGGTTGCGCTATGACACAACATGCGTTTCATCCCCCTGCAGGGCACGGCCTCCT
>JAAENL010000078.1 GCA_024224435.1 Halieaceae bacterium | reverse complement strand
TACGAAGATATACAAGCGGATATATTCGACCATGTGCTGGCAATTGTGGAGGAGTTCGGTCTGCGTCTGTTCCAGCAACCCGCAGGGACGGACTTCTCAAAAAATGCCTGTAAGCCGGTGGCAGAAAGTCGTTAACAGACGCAGTGGCACTAGCTAAAGCCCGCCTACCGGAATGGAGCCCCGGCCCGCACTGACTGGCGGGCGTGGCCGACGTTTGCATTGCCTAATTCGGCACATGACGCTTGCATGCTTGCTCTATTGCCGAGGCAAGGAGCCCGCTCTCGAGGGCATGTTCGCGCGTGGTAAGGCAACTGTCCGCAGCAATTTATGAACATCCGGGTGGAAGAGGCGGCTGCGGCCCTTGTGTGAGCCCGTCGAATACTGTCTCGTGGTGGTAATCCACGGTGCGCTGGTAGAGAGTGACCCCGGTTGTCGCCGTGTTGTTGCCCAAGCCCGGCACATGTCCGCCATTCACCACAGCCTGAAAGTCCAGTGGCAGGCCGGCCGCCGTGGCGAAGGTCTGTAAGGACGTCGCGAAGCTGAATGGGACGGTACCATCATTGGTTCCGTGTATTACCATCAGCACCGGGTCGCTGCCGGAGGGATCGTCAAATGGGTTGCCAACATTACATCCATAGAGACCCCCGGCTTGGTCGATCACCATGGCTACAGGGGGGCGAGCAATGCTCTGGTCGTCCAAACAATAACCGGTGATGAGTGATGTGATGGCGCCGGCGGAGGTGCCCCATAACGTCGTCCAGTCGTCGTAAACATCGCTGCGGGCCTGCAAGAAATCGAGCGCCGTCAGCGTATCATCTACGGACGCGACTGCAGCCCTGAGCTGGGCGGGGCCGCTCGCTCCGCCGATCGCGTTATAAAGCGTCTGTACCCTGCTTGAAGGCACCGGGTTGTCACGGATCAGACGGTAGTTTATGGATGCGACCAGCCAACCTCGCTCCGCATACTTGGGTGCATTGTTGAGGATATTGCCATTGGTTTTGCTGCCACCAGAAAAACCGCCGCCATGAATCATAATCATCAGCGGGAATGTGTTGTCGGCGTCAATTGGTGGTGGGATATCAGGGATGTAGTAATCCAACTTCAGATCCTTGAAGCTACCGCCACCGTTTATCTCGCCCTGTCCGTAGACAATATCGCTTTGTACGGTGTAGTTATAAACGGGGGTGGAATAGGGCACGTTGCGAACAGTGTTCTGTGCTGCGGCGTGCCCAGAGCAGGCGATAAGGAAAATCAGCGTTGTGATCGACGCTGCATACGAGGCTCCGGCGCTAGATTTTTGAGGCAGCCACAGCGAAAAAAGAACAGAAAAATAGGTAGCTCGGGTGGGTCGCATGAAGAATCTCCATGAAAATCAGGGCTGGGTAAACTAATGCGCTCGCGCGAAATACCAGAAACGCGGGGCAAACGTAGTTCCTCGCTAATAGTTACGGCGTCGAAGTGCATGTCGGATCAATACAAAAGACAAAAACGGGTGATCAAGGGCGATTTGGCTGACTGGAATCAGCCTTTTTAAGTGGAGTTCGCGCCGGGGCGCAGGCCGCAGCTTTCCAGCAACGCGGCAAGATGACCGGCGTGGTCGCGCGGCGCGTCCGCCGCAGTTTCCAGAAGTTCATTGCGTTCGTGGGACCACGCCTGGTAGGCGGCCGGCATCGTGTTGCGCAGGTTCAGCTCAAGTGCCAACACTGGTGGCATGATCTCGCCGCGCCGCCGGGCGACCTGCACTGACCAGGGCTGTACCTCGCCGATGAAATACTTGCGCACTACATTGTCAACGATTTTTCCCTCGGGGCTGGGTGTTTTACCAATGCATATTGGTGCTCCCTCCAACCTCTGCTGTATGGCAGGTGTTGCGGCAGCGAATGCGGAGCGCTGCAGGTCCAGCGATGTAAGCAGTGCACCGCCATCGCCAAGGCGAATGTCACCCAGCAAACGCTCAAGCTCGTCGCTGCCAGCCTGGTAGTCCCCCTCGAGCCAAACCCTTGACAGTTGTGCCAGCCTGGCCAACGACGTGAGTATCTGACCGCCGGTATTTGCGGGGTAGGTGTCGAGGCGGCGAGGCCGTTTCCAGAAAGCGCGGAATTCTGGCCCACCCAGAGTCGCATTCCAGATACGCGCAGGCAACGTCCGGCGCTTGTCGGATATGGCTTTGTGCAACGTCGCGATCAGCTCAGCATCAGTGGCCGGATCCAGCGAGCTGATGCAGGCCGGGGCCAGCGAAAGGAACTCAAGCTCTAACAAAAGCCGCTGGGAATCGCTGGCCAGTTTACCCAGGCTACTATTGAGATTGCCGACTGTGATACTGATTTCGCAACCGCCCAATGCCAGTAGATCAAGAAGACCGATGGATTGTGATTGCAGCTCAATGTGCAGGTTGCGGCTGCGGGGCAGTGGCGGTAAGCGTCCAGTATTGACAATGATAGGCCGATCGAGACTGCGTCCGAGGCGCGTCAGATATTTGTCCAGTGGCAGGCTGGAGCCTTCGCTGCAGCCGCTCATCAGGGCTACAGCCAGCAGCAGAACCCAGATACTGGTATGCGCTTTCTTCACAGCTGCGTACTCATTGTTGGTGGTTATTACACGGTGCTGATAATGCCTACGATTGCGCTGCCGGTTCAGTTCATGGCCCCGCGCTCCACAGCATTAGCCAAAACATGCTAGAGCAGAACCTTCATGCGCAACAGACCGTACAGAGTTATGCCTGCGGCATTGAGGAAGTGGTGCCCAGAAACAGAATCGAACCGGCCGGCGCTCCGGGGTCGACACCTGTGGCGGCATTGAGAAAGTGGTGCCCAGAGACAGAATCGAACTGCCGACACGGGGATTTTCAATCCCCTGCTCTACCGACTGAGCTATCTGGGCGTAGTCAAGAAAATTCGCGAGAATGTGCGAGCGGCGTATTAAACCCGTCCCGGCGTTGTGAGTCAAGCAGCGGCGCGGGCTAGCGGCATCCAGCCGCAGGAAGCCGAGAATACCGCTGTTCTGTGTTTTTGTCTGTTCCCGAAACTAAGATCTAGTCTGTGGGCGGCACATACCCCTCAGCCTTGTCGTAGTCCTCCCCAGCGAAGTACTTGTCCATCTCACCCTGCAGGTACTTCCGGGCCTGCGGGTCCACCAGGCTCAGATGCTTTTCATTGATCAGCATAGTTTGGTGTGCCTGCCAATCCTGCCAAGCCTGTTTGGAAACGGCATCGAAAATTTCCTGCCCTTTGGGCCCCGGAAAAGGTGGCTTTTCGAGCCCCTCCATTTCCTTCCGGTACTTCTTGCAAAACACTGTCCGTGACATAGGTGTTACTCCGCGTCGCTAGTGAGTAGACGGTTGATCGGCCCCAGTTTTGATAATAGTTCGGCTACGGGGGCCGCCAGCCCGACCTGCGGTGGTCGCTGCAGGTTATACCAGAGCTGCCCTGTCGCTTCCATGACCGCGTCTGGGTCTTTGCCAAGCTCGATTACCACGGGCGTGATATCAAGATGATAGTGACTAAAGGTATGGCGGAATGGTTCACCTGTCTCGATGTTCTCCGCTGCGAGGCCCCACAGGTCGAGCGTGCGGGTGGTGTGATCTTCCGGCTGGTCGATTTCAGGAAAGCACCACAACCCGCCCCAGATGCCACTCCCCGGTCTTTTTTCCAGCCACACATCGCCGGAAACGTTGCGCGCTATGAGGAAGCATGTCTTCCTTACCGGCAGGCTTTTTTTCGGCTTTTTGCCTGGATACTGTGTTTGATCACCGTGCAAGCGCGCTTCGCAGTCGTCGCGAAGGGGGCAGTCGTCGCAGGCGGGAGCACGGCGAGTGCACAGTGTGGCGCCCAGGTCCATCATGGCCTGTGAGTATTCCGCACAGTGCTCCGCGGGGGTGTACTGTTCGGCAATGTCCCACAGACTTTGGTGAACCGCCGATCGCCCCGGCCAGCCCTCCACACGGTGGTATCGGGCCAACACGCGTTTCACGTTGCCGTCGAGAATGCTGGCACGTTGGCCCATGGCGATGCTGAGAATTGCGCCGGCAGTGGAGCGGCCCACCCCGGGCAGATCACATAAACCCGCCAGCGTAGTGGGAAACTGTCCGTGCAGCTCGCGGGCAACCATCTGAGCGCTGCGATGCAGGTTACGTGCCCGGGCGTAATAGCCCAGCCCGGTCCACAGGTGTAACACCTTGTCCTCTGGCGCCTCTGCCAGTGCCTGTACCTGCGGCAGTGTCGCCATAAAGCGCTCGAAATAGGGAATGACCGTTTTGACCTGAGTCTGCTGCAGCATGATCTCTGATACCCACACTCGATAAGGAGTGGTATCCCGCTGCCAGGGCAGATCCTTGCGGCCGTGCTGGTCAAACCACTCGAGTACGCGCGCGGCAAAGGTTTCGGGGCTAGGCATCGTACTTTTCGAGTTAGTCAAAGGCTCGACAGGGTAATACGCGGCTTCTCTCGGTTCCAGTCAAAGTGCCAGCGTTTGAGCCTGAATTTAGCGTCCTCTTACCCTATAATGGCGCCTTTTCCGGGCTCCTGAGAGCCCGGTCGTACTAATGGAGATTCCCATGGCGCGCAAGGCTACCGTATCGCGCGATACGTTGGAGACCCAGATTACCGCAGAGGTAGACCTGGACGGCTCTGGCACTGCTGAGTTCGATACTGGCATTCCTTTCCTTGAACATATGCTGGATCAGGTGGCGCGCCACGGTATGATCGATATACGTATCAAGGCCGCGGGCGACCTGCACATTGATGATCACCATACGGTTGAGGACATTGGTATTACCCTTGGCCAGGCGGTGGCCAAAGCCGCGGGCAGCAAGACGGGTATCTTTCGATACGGTCATGCCTATGTGCCGCTGGATGAAGCCCTTTCGCGGGTTGTGATCGATTTTTCCGGCCGCCCGGGGCTGACCTACGACGTACCGTTTTCGCGGGCATCTGTCGGAGGGTTTGACGTTGACCTTTTTCTCGAGTTTTTTCAGGGCTTCGTCAATCATGCATTGGTGACGCTGCATGTTGATAACCTGCGTGGCGACAATAGCCACCACCAGGCCGAAACCGTGTTCAAGGCATTCGGTCGGGCCATGCGGATGGCGCTCACCACTGATCCGCGTATGGCGGGCATAATGCCGTCCACCAAGGGCGTTCTGTAGGCCGGGAACAGTGTCTATGAGTGGTCTTGTCGCTGTTATTGATTACGGTATGGGTAACCTTCACTCCGTCGCCAGTGCTCTGCACCATGTGGGCGCGGACGAGGTGGTGGTGACTCATGATGCTGAACTGATCCGCAAGGCGGATCGCGTTGTCTTTCCCGGCGTGGGTGCAATCCGCGATTGCATGGATGAAATCAAGCGCTTGCAGTGTGATGAGCTGCTGACCCGAGCGCTTACCGAGCAGCGCGTTCCCGTGCTGGCGATTTGTGTCGGCCTGCAGGCTATGATGAGCTGTTCGCAAGAAAATGGCGGTGTCGATTGCCTCGATATTATTCCTGGGGAAGTTCGCTATTTTGGCAATCCACTTTCGGATGCAGAGGGCAACCGGCTTAAGGTGCCCCACATGGGCTGGAACGCCGTATGCCAGAAAAGACAGCACCCTCTGTGGCAGGGTATTGCCGATATGACCCGGTTCTATTTTGTGCACAGTTATTATGTGCACGCCGAAGACCGCAGCCTGCTGGCGGCCAGCGTCGAGTACGGTGTCAGTGCCGATGCGGCTCTGGCTCGCGATAATCTTTTCGCCGTGCAGTTCCATCCGGAAAAGAGTGCAGGTGCGGGCCTGCAATTGTTACGTAACTTTATAGGGTGGAACGGTACATGCTGATTATTCCTGCGATCGATCTCAAGGATGGTCAGTGTGTGCGCCTGCGCCAGGGGGTGATGGACGACAGCACGGTATTTTCCGATGATCCAGTGGCGGTGGCAGCTCGATGGGTAGATGCCGGTTGTCGCCGCTTACACCTGGTGGATCTCAACGGTGCCTTTGCCGGTGAGCCTGTGAATGGTGACGTTGTTACAGCCATAGCCGCTGCTTACCCGGACTTACCGATACAGATTGGCGGGGGTATCCGCAATCTCGACACTATCGAGCACTATGTTCGCGCGGGTGTCAGTTACGTCATCATAGGGACTAAAGCCGTAAAAGAACCTGCCTTTGTGGCAGAGGCCTGCGCAGCGTTCCCCGGGAGAGTGATCGTTGGTCTCGACGCAAAGGAGGGCTTGGTTGCGACAGATGGTTGGGCGGAGGTTTCAGACGTCAGAGCCACTGATCTGGCCAGGCAATTCGAGGCAGACGGTGTCAGTGCGATCGTTTACACAGATATTGCCCGCGATGGCATGATGCAGGGCGTCAATGTCGATGCCACCGTGATGATGGCCGAGGCATCCAGTATTCCCGTGATTGCCTCAGGCGGAATTACCAATCTCAAAGACATCGAGGCGCTCAGTTCCGTGGCCAGCGCCGGCATCTGTGGCGCAATTACTGGCCGAGCGATTTACGAGGGTACGCTCGATGTGGCCGAGGCGCAGCGACTCTGTGACGAGGCAACAGGGTGAGTCTGGCCAAGCGCATTATTCCCTGCCTTGATGTCGACGGCGGTCGTGTTGTCAAGGGTGTGAACTTTGTTGGTATTCGTGACGCGGGTGACCCGGTCGAAATCGCCATGCGTTACAACGAGCAGGGGGCGGATGAGATTACCTTTCTCGATATTACTGCAAGTCATGAAGGCCGAGACACTACCGTACACACCGTGGAACAAATCGCAGAACACGTATTTATTCCACTGACGGTGGGTGGCGGCATTCGCTCCGTAGAGGATATTCGCACCATGCTGAATGCGGGCGCTGACAAGGTCAGTATTAATACCGCGGCAATACACAATCCCGAGCTTGTGCGTGAATCCGCGGAGAAGTTTGGTTCGCAGTGCATCGTTGTGGCTATTGATGCGAAGCGAGTCGGTGATGTCGATGGGCAACCCCGCTGGGAAATTTTTACCCACGGCGGGCGTAAACCCACGGGTATTGATGCAGTCGAATGGGCACAGAAGATGGCTGACCTGGGTGCCGGTGAAATTCTCCTGACCAGCATGGATCGGGATGGCACCAAGAACGGTTTTGAACTGGGTGTGACGCGTGCGATTACCGAAGCGGTAGAAATTCCCGTCATCGCGTCAGGCGGTGTGGGCAACCTGGATCACTTGGTGGATGGAATTATTGAGGGTGGTGCAGACGCGGTTCTGGCGGCGAGCATATTCCATTTCGGTGAGTACAGCGTGCCTGAGGCGAAGGCGCACATGGCTGCCCGAGGCATTGAAGTGCGTCTCTGACGGCCGCGAGGAATACGCCGTCGTTCAGGATTCTCCGGCTACTGCTGCAGCGCCGCTATCGCGGCGCATACCGAGAATATTGATGCCTTTCAACAGGGCGAGTGCCTCGTACAGCTGGTTATCGCTGGATAATAATCCGCTGCTGGTCCTGCGGACATCGTTCTTGTTTTTCTGGTTGGCGTTATCGAGGTGGCCGGACAGGTCTGCTTCTTTCACTTGCCGCCGAGTGTTTAGGGCGGTAACAGTCGCCCTTTCAACCAGAATGTCCGGCACAATGCCCTCGGCCTGAATGGAGCGGCCATTAGGTGTGAAATACAGGGCGGTGGTTAGCTTGATCGCCCGTGAATCTGACAGTGGTAGAACAGTTTGCACCGAACCCTTGCCAAAGCTCTCGGTTCCCATGATGACAGCCCGACTGTGGTCCTGCAGCGCGCC
>JAAENL010000077.1 GCA_024224435.1 Halieaceae bacterium | reverse complement strand
TAAACGAAGCGTGTTGCAGCAGGGTAGCGGTTGGGAGATGCGGATCAGGATCGGGGCTTTGACTTGCGGAACTGCCGTACTGTTGGGCGCCTTTGGGGCTCATGCCCTGAAGGACGTATTGCCGCAGTGGTACGAAGCCGCGCGAGCAATCGAAAAACTTGATTCTTGGAAAACGGCCGTTCTCTATCAAATGATTCATGGATTAGCGCTAATCCTTGTCGGTCTGTTGCTGCGAGACGTTACCAGTAAGGCGTTGCGTATCTCTAGTTTTGCGTTCCTCGCCGGCATACTGCTTTTTAGCGGGGATCTGTATCTCTGGGTGCTGACCGATATAAAAATCTTCGCCATCATCGTTCCGTTGGGGGGCGTGTCTTTCGTTCTCGGTTGGGTGTGGATATGCATCTGTCCGCTGACCGCCGCTTTACACTCAAAGCAGGGCACAGCCTCTTGCATGTTGCGTATTGCACAACCGTTCACAGTGGAGTAGGTTTTGGACCACCGCCTCTCAAT
>JAAENL010000076.1 GCA_024224435.1 Halieaceae bacterium | reverse complement strand
GTACCTCAGCGCCGAGCAACGGACGGAAACTCTGGAAAAATCCTGTGAGGTAGGTGTCGAACGCATTGTCACTATCGCGGGCTCTGCCGATAATCTCGAAACAGTGATGTCACTCACACGTGAGTCACCCGCAATTTGGGGCACACAGGGTATTCATCCACATGAGGCCGAGCAATACAATGCGGATATAGAGCAAATAATCAGGAAGAATGTACAGAATCCGCGCATTCTTGCCATTGGCGAAATCGGCCTGGATTACTATTATGATCACGTTGACCGTAGCACCCAACGCAGCGCCTTTGAGCGCCAGCTGGAACTCGCAATAGAACTGAATCTGCCCGTGGTAATCCACAGCAGGGACGCGGAGAAAGACACTCAGGATATCCTACAAAACTGCAGTAGCCGACTCCTGCGAAAGGGCGTGATACACAGTTTCACCTCCTCGAAGGCACTCGCAGAATACTGCCTTTCCGAAGATTTCTTCCTGGGGTTTAATGGGATTACCACCTTCAACAAAGCCGATAACGTGCGCGAAGTGGTCAGCCTTACTCCAGTGGAACAACTGATCCTGGAAACCGATGCACCTTATCTGACACCGGTACCTTATCGAGGTAAGCCCAACGCGCCCTACTACCTCCCGTTCATTGCGGAGAAAATCGCCCAGATTAAGGGTATTGCAGTGGAAGAATTGTTACAGCGCGCATACGAAAACAGTGTATCGCTGCTTTTTCGGTAATAAGATTGCAACCTATGCAACCCACCCCGCGTGCGAGGGTAATTAAAGCGCTAGTTCGCTTTCGGTGATAGACTACGCGCCGTTTGACCAAAGCATTGAGCCTTTTCATTCGGTAACGAGCATCTTTGATGGAGTACATTATCGGACAGCGCTGGGTCAGCCACGCCGACGCCCAGTTAGGGCTTGGCATCGTGGTTGATGTCGAGGATCGCCGGGTTACTCTCGCCTTCCCCGCGGTGGAAGAAGAAAGAACCTATGCCATTGAAAATGCCCCTCTCACCCGGCTGCGCTTCAAGCCCGGCGATCATCTCTCTACCGTGGACGAGGTAGACGTGCTGGTAACGGCCGTGCATGAGCAACAGGGACTACTGGTTTACGTCGGCTCTGATCACCATGACAAGGAAGTCGCGGTCTCCGAGCTAGAACTGGACGCCTTCGTACAGCTGACGACACCACAACAGCGTCTCCTCAATGGTCACTTTGACAGCCACAGTGATTTTGCCCTGCGCGTCGCCACATTCATGCATACCGATCGCCTGCAGCGGTCCCGTGTCCGCGGACTAACTGGCTTTCGTGCACGCTTGCTGCCCCACCAGCTATATATTGCCAGCGAAGTGGGCAAAAGGCATGCTCCGAGGGTTCTACTTGCCGACGAGGTGGGGTTGGGGAAAACGATTGAAGCTGGCATGATCATTCACCACCAGTTACTGACCGGTCGCGCTTCCAGAATTCTGATACTGGTGCCCCCCACTCTGCTCCATCAATGGCTGGTAGAAATGCTGCGGCGATTCAATCTACATTTCGCTCTGTTCGACGAAGAGCGTCTTGCTAGCATCTCTGAGGGCAACCCTTTCGAGAGTGAACAACTGGTACTCACCAGCCTCGACACACTGACATCAAATTCCCAGTTACAGACCGAGGCGCTTGCAGCACAGTGGGACATTGTCGCTATCGACGAGGCGCACCATCTACAGTGGACGCCAGAAGAATCGGGGGCAGACTACTTATTCGTCGAGGCATTGGCACAGCAGACCGCGGGCCTGCTGCTACTGACAGCAACGCCTGAACAGATTGGTCAAGCCAGTCATTTTGCCCGTCTGCGCCTGCTGGACCCATCACGCTTCCATGATTTGCAGCGCTTTTGCGAAGAGGAAAATCAGTATCGTCAATGGAGTGATATGGTAGATGCCCTTGAGGCTGGGCAGACAGT